>NZ_JACOOZ010000001.1:0-511243 GCF_014287775.1 Eubacterium segne | reverse complement strand
GGGCTTAAGAAAGAAGATAAGATAGCCGGAATAATAACCCTGACGGTATATTTTGGAGACAGACCATGGGATGGACCAAGATGTCTCCACGAAATGTTAAGTATTGATGATAAGGAAATATTAAAATTAATTCCGGACTACAGGATTAATCTCATAGATCCCCATGAGATTAACAATTCAGAGAAGTTTATGTCGGACTTTAGGTACATAATAGAATTTATGAAGGCATCAGGGGATAAGGAAAAGATGAACAGTCTTTTAAATGAAAAACGTAGCATATATTCAAACATGGAAAGGGATGCCATGGTGGTAATAAGGGAATGTGCAAACATTAACATAAAGATTGAAGAAAAGGAGGAAAAGCAGGATATGTGTAAGGCAATTGATGACATGATGAGGGATGCAAGAATGAGTGGGGAAGCATTAGGTGAGGCACGAGGGAGAGAAGTTGAACGTAAAATAATGCAGAAAGAGTTGGATGAAAAGCAGAACCAGCTGGACGAAAAGCAGAACCAACTGGACGAAAAGCAGATTCGGTTAGATAAATATGAAAAAGAAATAGAGGAATTAAAGAAGCAGCTTGCCGAGAGGCAGACAGCGTAATAAGAAGTCGGATGGTCAAAGGGGAATCCGGCTTTTAAGGTGTAACACAAAGGTAATGAAATATTAAAATTAATTCCGGACTACAGGATTAATCTCATAGATCCCCATGAGATTAACAATTCAGAGAAGTTTATGTCGGATTTTAGATACATAATAGAATTTATGAAAGCATCAGGGGATAAGGAAAAGATGAACAGTCTTTTAAATGAAAAACATAACATATACTCAAACATGGAAAGGGATGCCATGGTGGTAATCAGGGAATGTGCAAACATTAACATAAAGGTTGAAGAGAAGGAGGAGAGACAGGATATGTGTAAGGCAATTGATGACATGATGAATGACGCAAGAATGAGTGGGGAAGCATTAGGGGAGGCACGAGGGGAAGCGAGAGGAGAAGCACGAGGAAGAGAAGCTGAACGTAAGATAATGCAGAAAGAGCTGGATGAAAAGCAGAACCGATTAGACAAATATGAAAAAGAAATAGAAGAATTAAAAAGACAACTTGCCGAGAGGCAGACAGCGTAATAAGAAAATAAGAGAGAAAAGTCGGATAGTCAATCATGAAAAGGCTGTCCGGCTTTTTTGTGTATATAGGTTTAATAGCAAGATAAACAATTTGTGAGTACAGACAAATGTTCTAATGGATATAATTTATGTTATATTGTATTTTGTTGTAAAAAAAGCTTTTTTTTGATAAAATAAGATGATATATGTAATTTGAAGCGAATTGTTAAACAATGTATTTTAACAGTATACAAACAGGAGATTGAAGGTAACAATGAAATTATTAAAACTGTATTATCACGTGAAAGCGATGATTAAGAAGGTGGGATATAGAGTATTGAGCGGAAATAAGATTTCTTTTGGAAGGAAGACCACTTTCAGAAATGGCTTTCATGCTATGGTGGAAGGAGACGGTAATATCAGCATAGGTGAAAGGTGCTTTTTTAATAATAATTGTTCGATAAACAGTTTGCAGGAAGTTACAATAGGGGACGGAACGATTTTTGGAGAGAATAGCCATGTATATGACCATAACCACAGGTTTAGAAGTTCGGAGGATACTATAAAGAGTCAGGGATATACAGTGGCACCTGTGCATATAGGAAAACATGTGTGGATAGGAAGTAATGTGGTGATATTAAAAGGCGTGACTATAGGAGATAATGCAGTGATAGGAGCCGGTTGTGTAGTTGATAGGGATGTGCCGGAGTGTGCCATCGCTACCTGTGGTAGTGGGATTAACATAAGGATGCAGGGAGAATAAGATGGAGCAGAAGAGAGAGTTTGATTATTCCATTGCATTGGTTAGAATCGTATCATGTATTATGATTTTTTTATGTCATTACGTGCAAATACTTGGAAATCCAATAATAGCACAGACAGCTCAGTTTTTTAACGTAGGTGTATTTGTGTTTTTTATGATATCCGGATATTTGCTGGGGCAGAAACAAATTAATAAAGGCGAACTGGCATCGTGGTATAAAAAAAGAATGACTAGAATATTTGTGCCACTGTATATTGTAGTGGTAGTGGTTTTTGTTGCTTTGTATTTTGAAGGAATACAAGTTAGTCCTAAGGCGTATGTAATGTATGCATTAAACTTGCAGGCGTTTGGCGTTAGTATTTCAGGGGCAGGACAGTTGTGGTTTTTAACAATAATAATGATTTGTTATCTTATCACTCCGTTTTTACAGAAAACTAAAGATTGGAATAGACGCATAAAAGAAGTAGTAACTACTATATTTATTTTAATACAGTTAGTAGCAGGATTAATAGGAATACGGTTCATAGCATTGTATGTGTTTTATGTAGGGACCTATGCTTTAGGGTACTATATATTACCTAATATAATAAGGAATATAAGTAGGAAAAGTGCATTAAGATGGTCTGTAACGATGCTGATAGCTGTGGGAATTAGACTTGTGAGTAAGGTGGTAATAGGTGATTCATGTATATATGATTATATAATTGTATTATATACACAGGTCGTATTAGGTATATGGATAATAATTGCTATAAAGTATGTATATCAAATGTTTAAGGAATATCTAAACTATAGATTAATTAAGACCATGGATGGATATACAATGGAAGTGTATATGGTACACATGATGTTTATGCAACTTCCTTTTTATATGTTTGGAAAAATTAATTTGGTAATAGATAGTTGTATGATTGTAATATGTACTATATTAGCTGCAGTTATATTAAAAAAAATAGAGAAAATAGTGATAAGATAGAGATTAATATATGGAACAGAAAATTTTAAAAATAAGACAACAAAACAGAGATACTACCATGCTTTTAATAGTACCTACCGCTATATTGGCAAAAATTATATATATGTATTTTCTACCAATGAGATATTTTTTTGATAGTTACAGAATGATAGATATGTTAGTAAATGGTGATAAGGCAACAAGTGGATGGACAGGATATCAAACGGCAGTAGATTTCCATAGAACAATCAATATATTCCATTTTACTACTATAAATCAATTTTCAACATTTTATGGATTGATTATGACTATTGCCATTATGATTATTGTGTCAAAAACTAAGGAGATGGACTTTAAACAATCATTGTTTACCCTTATGGCAACGGGAGTTTTAAATATTTATGTTTTTTGTATTAATAAAGAAATGATACAGATTTTATATTTTTTTGTTATTTATATAATTATTAATAGCCCTGTAAAAAATACATTGTTAAAGATATTAGGGTGTGCATTAGTATATTATTGGGAAAGTACATCATTTAGGTCATACTATATAATAATGGCGGCAATGAGTGTCTTACTATACTTTATATTCTTATGGCTTCAGAAGAGAAGAAGAATAACAAAATTTATTATATTTGCAACGGTGCTTATGTGCTTTATAGGAGTATTTGTGTTCTTTTATGCTAGTAGTTTAGTGTCATATGATGATTACTATGAGGCATTAAATATTAGAGATAATTCTACGGGAACGATAAGAGAGGCTGGTGGAGCAGCTTCGGCAATTTATAACCCTATAGAGGTTAATGGAAATCTTGGTGTTTTTATGATTGATTATGTAATTAATGCATTTAGGATGATGATTCCAATAGAACTTCTGCTAAAAAGCCCTGGATATGCTCCATTTTTTATTTATCAGATATTTATTTTAATGTATTTATTTAAGGCACTTGCTAACATTAAGGCAATGGATAAAAAGGTGGTTGTGGCGTTGTCATGCTTTGTGGCATATTTCTTTGGATCGGTAGTTTTCGAACCGGATTTTGGCTCCTGGGTTAGACATGAGGCTACCACATTTCCGGTATTCCAATTATTAGTATACCAAAATAGAGTGCAAAATAGTGCAACAGCGAAGGGAATGGTGAGAGATGAAGCAACGTATGTATAACACATTTTATAGAAAATTGAAAAATGTTAAGTTGGCAAAGGCTATATCTAACATTAGTTATTGTATGTTGTTGGCATATTATTATATGGCAAGACTTTTTTGCAAGAGTAAAAGCAGCATGACTATTGATGAAGCATATAAACTGATGGATAGTTGCAGTAAGAGACCTGATATGAAAACTACGTATACAAATAAGGAATGTAGTAAAGATTTGTCTATAATTGTTCCGGCATATAATGCGGAGAAAACAATAAGAGAATGCATCAATTCAGTAATAAATCAGCAAACAAGTGTTGACTACGAACTTATAATAGTCAATGACGGTTCAAGTGATAAAACAAAAGAAATCGTAACCGGTATAAAGTCGGAAAAGATAGTTTTGATTAATCAGGAAAATAAAGGATTTTCAGGGGCAAGAAATACAGGTATAGATGCAAGCGTTGGGAAATATATAATGTTCCTTGATTCCGATGATATGTTAGTTGGGAATTGCATAGAAGGTATGATGGGAAAAATAAGAGAATTCGGAGCTGACATTGTACAGGGAAGTTACTATAGTTTTTTAGAAAATACTAATACTTTTAATTATAGCAAATTTCAAGATACAACAGTTACATCAACAGAAAATATATTGAAAGCACCGGGATTTCCGTGGGCAAAAATATATAAAAGAGAAATGTTTAATCAATTAAGATTTCCGCTAAATGTATGGTTTGAAGATACTATTGTATGTATGGTCTTATACAGAATGTGCAAGAAAATGGTGGTTACATCGGATGTTGTGTATGCGTATAGGTTAAATCCAAATGGTATAACAGCAAAGGCAAGGCATAGTAATAAGTGTATAGACCATTATTGGGTTATGGAACAGGTATTAGAGGATGCGAGAGATATCGGATTGCAAAATGATGAAATACAATATGATTTGGTTAAAGGTCATATGTCTACATTACTTTATAGAAGAATTTCATTAATGTCTGATGAAGTGATAGAATGTACATTTAATCTGGCATGTCAAATGCTTGAAAACATCAGACCGGAGCATTATAAGGCAAAGGGAAGAACAATTGACAAAGATATTGAGAGAGCATTCGAAACCAGAAACTATAAGTTGTGGAAATTAGCTAGTTTTATTGTATAAAGTTTAGGAAGGTAGTTACTTCAAATGAAGAAAATATGTTTTTTTTCCGGTGATATAACCAGAAGCGGTGGCACGGAAAGAGTTAGTACCGTTATTGCTAATCAGTTAGTAAAGAATAAGAAATTTAATATATGCTTTTTAAGCTTATGGGAAAACAACGATAAGTTGTTTTATACATTAAATGATAAAATTAAGAGATATACTTTATTTGAAAAAGTTACCAGTGGAAAAAGGATACTTACATATGTTCACAGGCTTAGAAAGTTTGTGAAAAGTAACAATATAGATGTTCTGATAGATATTGATGGAATATTGGATTTGTATTCTATACCGGCATTAAGAGGAGTGAAATGTAAGTTAATATCCTGGGAGCAGTTTAGTTTTTACGTCAATCCATATGTGGGATATCGAAAAATTACAAGAAAATGGGCGGCAAAAAAAGCGGATGCAATTGTTGTATTGACAGAGGAAGATAGAAAAAATTATGAAAGAGAGGTTAATGTTAAAGGAATTTTGCGACGTATATATAACCCGATTGAAATTGGGAATGGTGAAGATATTTGCTATAATATGAAAAGCAAGATAATAATAAGTGCGGGTACGCTAAATTATAACAAAGGGTTTGATATGCTGATTGATGTTGCAAAAATTGTGCTAAAGAAGCATAATGATTGGAGATGGGTAGTATGCGGTGAAGGCGAAGAAAGAAAAAGACTGGAAGAAAAAATAGAAAAAAATAATTTAACAGAGAACCTAATTTTGAAAGGGAATGTTAGCAATATAGAAGAATATTATAGGAAATCTGCAATATTTGTATTAACATCTAGAACTGAAGGATTTGGATTGGTATTAACCGAAGCAAAAAAAGAAGGTTTGCCGTGTGTCAGTTTTAGATGTCCGGCAGGCCCAAGTGAAATAATATTGGATGACATAAATGGTTATCTTTTAGATTGTTTTGATATAGAACAAATGGCAGAAAAAATAAACCAGTTGATAGAAAATCAAGATATAAGAAAAAAATTCTCGGACAATTCTATGGTGGGGACAGAAAAGTTTAATATTGATAAAATAAGTGAGCAGTGGATGGAATTAATAGAACAGATATAAGAGAGAAAATTAATGGAATATAAGGATAAAGTGTCGGTTGTTTTACCGATATACAATGTTGAAAAGTATTTAAAGAAAAGTGTACAGTCAGTTCAAAATCAGACATATAGAAATCTTGAAATAATACTTGTAGACGATGGTTCAAAAGATAGTAGTGGAAGAATATGCGATGAACTGTCTAAGGAGGATTCAAGGATACAAGTGGTACATAAAAATAACGGAGGTCTCGCATCTGCAAGAAATTCAGGGTATGAGGTGGCAACCGGAGAGTATGTTATGTATATTGATAGCGACGATTGTGTAAAAGAAGACACAGTGAAAAAGTGTGTTGATGCAATAGAAAGAGATAAGTCAGATGTTGTTATCTTTGGATATGAAAAAGTATCTGAAGATGGAAATATATTAGAAGTGTGTAGCTGGGATAATAAGATATATAGCCATAATGAAATGACAGAACATTTATATAGAGCTATTTGTGAAATGTCCTTTGGGTACGCATGGAATAAGTTATATCGTAAATCGATTTTAGACAAGTCAGGTGTATTAGGTGATGCAAAAGTCATTGACAGAGAAGACCTGATTTACAATATGGAGTTGTTAAAATATTGGAATAAGATTACCTATATAGATTATGTTGGATATGAGTACTTACAAAGAAGTACAAGCCTGCTACATAATTCAAATTTGGCAAGATTGAATGGTGTGGAGTATTTTGTAGAAAGAGTACATGATATTGATGTAGGCGAGGCACAAGGAAAAGTATTCAATATGGTTGTCTTGCACTATTTAGCTGATGCAATTATAAAAAATATTATATGGAACGCAGAGTTAAATGCAAAAGAGAAGAAACAATTAATAAAAGAAACTATAGATAGATGTCCTAATAAAGGTGAATTATATTCAGATAGGGACAATGGAAAATATTTGCGAGAATTATACAAAAGCATAGAAAAGGGAAATATGAAATATTTTTATCTATATGTAAAATTGGGAGATATTAAACGAAAAATGTTTAAAAAGTAAAAGTAATTGTAAAGGAAACAAGTTATGAAACGAATGGCAGTAATTTCGGCAGGGTTTGTGCCTGTTCCAGCTGTGGATGGTGGAGCAGGAGAAGTTTTAACGACAGAGATTATTAATGGAAACGAAGTGGCAGGAGAGTATTATATGGACATATATACAATAGAATCTCCTAAGCTTGATTCTATCAAATATAAAAATGCAGAAATAATACAAATTCATATTACAAAATGGAATTGGTTTTTTTGCAAGTTTAGAAATATGTTTCTAAAGGCTTTAAAAAGAAAATACAGATTTATACCATATAACAGGGCATTGTTAAAGGTATTTAGAGATAATTATGATAAAATACTAATTGAAAATAATATGCAGGCTTTTGAAGATATATATAAACATGCTGAAAATGGAAAAGAGCATATGATTTATCATATGCATAATGACATAGATGGAACAACAAAGCCGGAATATTTGTGTCGATTTATCGCTGACAAAGCAGAGACTATTTTACCTGTAAGTAAATATATTGAAAATCACTTTAACAGTGTTGCACCTAATGAAAAAATGAAAGTGTTATATAATTGCATTGATTTAAACGTATTTAATGTAAATCGGAAATATAACACTGAGGAACTAAAAAATGAATACGGATTAAATAGTGACGATTTTGTTTACTTATATACAGGAAGAGTTTGTCCGGAGAAGGGAATATTGGAATTAGTAAGAGCTTTTAAAAGGATTGCTAAAGAAAATAAAAATGCTAAATTGGTAGTAGTTGGAAGTCGTTGGTATAATCTAATTGCAAAAGATGAATATTTTAAAAAGTTAATTGAGGAATCAAGAGGTTATGAAGACAGAATTGTTTTTACAGGATATGTCTTTCCGGAAGATATGCCGGCAATATATACTTTAGGGGATGTATTGGTTATTCCGTCTATGTGGGAAGAACCTTTTGGGGTTGTAGCTCTTGAGGGAATGGCAATGAAAGTACCTATTATAGCTACAAATTCAGGTGGATTGGTAGAGGTGCTTAGTAACAAAACTGCAATTATAGTGGATAAACAAAAAAATGTTGTAGAAAATTTGTATAATGCGATGAATGATATGTTCATAAATGATAAAAAAAGAGAGAGTTTTGTTAAAGAAGCATGTACAGAGGTTACGATGAGAGAAGAGTATGATAAGATAAATTACTATAATGAATTTAGTAAAAGGATAAAAAACGATGTTAAGCGATAATACAAAGAGAATTGAATGGATAGATGTAGCAAAAGCATTGGCAATAATATTAGTAGGAATAGGTCATTATAATTGTCCGAGAGGATTGCAGATATGGATATATAGCTTTCATATGCCATTGTTTTTTATTCTTTCAGGTGTTACGTTAGATATAAAAAAATATAAATTTGTAAAATTTGTAAAACGAAAAGCTAAAGCGTTTTTAGTGCCATGGTTGATGGCGGTTTGCGTAAATGTTGTATTTCAATCAGCATGTAGAAGTATAGGAATATCTGCTGTAGACGACCATATTTATATGATTCCGTTTAAAATAATTGTTAATTGGCGATTGACATCAAGGATGTTTGATCCCATATATTGGTTTTTGCCAGCATTATTTATGACGGAATTAGCATTATATTGGTTATATAAGGTATTTGATAGCAACATGAAGAAAGGGATATTAATAATATTGTTATGTGCAATTGGTATGTCGTACCAATGTTTCGTTAATTTGAGACTGCCTTGGGAAATAGATTTACTTCCTGTAACATGTACATTCGTATCTTTAGGTTATGCAAGTAGAAATGGTATAAATAAGATAATAAGTAAGAGTGTAATAATTAAAATTATAGTTTCAATCGTGTTGATTTTTGTTGGTAGTATTTTAGGATTCTGCAATTCGATGATAATTAAAAAATCTATAGATATTCATAGTGCCACTTATGGAATATTACCACTTATGGTCATTGCTGCATTTTTTATATCTATAGGAATTATAATTTTGTGTTCTTTTGTTCATATTAAGTTGGTTAATTATATAGGTCAGAATAGTTTGCTATTTTATTTGGCACAACCAATATTATACAAGGTGACAGATATTTTACTTGTCTTTGTTTTTGACGTTATACCTTTTTATACATATCAATATGGAGCAAATTATTTATGCTTAATAATGTTACATGTTGCAACTAATATTGCAATATTAATATATGTATTTATATATAAATATGTTAAGAAAATAGTTAAGAAAAGAATGGTTATTAATTAATGAAAAAGAAAATTTTATTTTATTTAGATTCGTTAAACAAAGGGGGATTGGATAAGGTAGTATTAGATTTTGTCAATCATATGGATTATGATAAATATGATGTTACTGTAATGAGAAGATTCCCAGGAGGTTATTACACCTCATTACTAAATTCACAAATAAAAGTGGTTTCAAATACATTTATAGATGCAAGAAAGCATCCGGTATATAATCATTTGATAAGAGTTGTTTGTGACAGAATGCCAAGAAAATTAATGTACAGATTGTTTGTCCACAGAAAATATGATGTTGAAATTGCCTGTGGAGATTCTTGGGCGGCAACGTTAATTGGTGGTTCAACAAACAAAAAATCGAAGAAGATACTTTGGGAACATATGGATGTAACACTGGATGAATCAACGGCGACTCATTTTTCAACTTCAAAAGTTAGGGAGTTTTTTTCTCCATTTGATAAAATTATTGGAGTATCAAAAGACTGTGCACAAAAGTTTATTGAAAAATATGGTTTTGAGAATAAAGTAACATATATTTATAATCCTATAGACATAGAAGATATAGAAATTAAAAAAGAAGAAGAGGTGGAATCATACGATGAAGGATTTAATATTCTTGCAATCGGAAGATTTATGCCACAGAAGGCATTTGTTCGGTTGATTGATGTAACTAAAAGTCTGTATGAAAAAGGAGTCAAATTTAACTTAAATATTATTGGTGAGGGACCAGAAGAAAGCATTATAAAAAACAAAATAGATGAGTATGGATTGAAGGATAAAATAAAATTATTGGGTTTTAAAGAAAATCCATACCCATATATAAAAAATGCAGATTTGCTTATATGTTCTTCAATTCATGAGTCATATTGTTTAGTTGTTGCAGAGAGTTTGGTGGTAGGAACTCCTGTATTAAGTACGGCTTGTACAGGACCATTGGAATTACTTGACAACGGAAAATATGGAATGATTGTTGAAAATTCAAACAAGGGTTTGCAAAATGGCATTGAAACATTGGTAACAGACAAAAATCTGTTAAAAAAATATAAAAGCATGGCATTAGAGAGAAAAGACTTTTTTAATGTGAATACATGCATAAAACAATTTGAAAAGATATTTGAGGAATAATATGAGAAAAGTTGGAATAGTAACTATATTTGATTTAAATAATTACGGAAACAGACTTCAAAATTATGCAGTAGAACAGATTTTGAAGAAGTGCGGTGTGGTTCCTACAACGCTAGTGCTACCATGCTATGAGGAAATCTTTAAATATAATAATAAACTAGAAAATTTTGCTAAAAAAATATATTCAAGGATATTTAAAAATAATAGGATAGAAAGGTATTTGTCTTTTTTGAAGTTTCAAAAAAACATGAATGCAAAAAACATTTCTAATACGAGTGACTTAAATGATTTATACGATATGTTTATAGTTGGAAGTGATCAGGTTTGGCATCCGGATGTTATATCAGATGATATGTTTTTGAGATTTGCGGAGAAAAAAAAGAGGGCAACTATATCTCCAAGTTTTGGATTAGATGGAATTCCTAAAGAAAAGGGAGATTATTATCGAAATGGCTTGTGTGGATTCAATAAAATTACGGTAAGAGAAGAGAGTGGGAAAGACATTATAGAGGGGTTATGTGATGTGCAAGTGGATGTTAATTTAGATCCTGTTTTTATGTTAGACAGTGAGGAATGGGACAGAGTATCGAAACCGGTAAAGGGAGTTGCGGATAGATATATTATAAAATGTATGTTAGGGGATGATAATTTAGACAATGAGGAGATAATTAATAAAATAGCACAAGAAAAGAAGATAGAAATTATAGATATCCATGATGAATCAAACCGACTCTATAAAATTGGACCAGGAGAGTTTATATGGCTTATAAAAAATGCACAATTTGTCATTACAAATTCTTTTCACGCAATTGCATTTAGTGTAATATATCGTAAGGATTTTGTCGCGTTGAATAGATACCAGGATAAAAACGATATGAACACAAGATTGGAATATGTTCTTAAAAGGTTCGGATTAATCGATCAGTTTGTAAGTGGTTGTAATGATTTTACGACTGATAAAGTAGATTATACAGAAACTATGAAAATATTGAAAAAGGAACAGGATAAGATGATGAAATACATAAGGGACGTATTGCAGGATTCTAGTATATAATAATGTTTAAAAAATAGGGAATAGGAATATTAATTATGGACGATTTGATTAGTGTAATAATACCTGCATATAATGCGGAAAAGTATATGGATAGATGTTTAAATAGCATAGTAAAGCAGTCTTATAATAACTTACAAATTATTGTGGTTAATGATGGTTCAACGGATAATACAAAGAAAATATTAGAAAAGTTTGCTGAGGCAGACAATAGAATAGTTGTTATTAATCAGAAAAATGGTGGCGTTTCACAGGCAAGAAATAATGGTATATATATAGCTAAGGGAAAATATATGTGTTTTGTAGATAGTGATGATTATATTGATATTAACATGATACAAAAGTTATATGATGGTATTAAAAAATGTGAATTGTCAGTTTGTGGCTTTGTAAACTATTTTGACAACGAAGAAAAAGATGGACCGTCACCATTTGGTAATACCAATGGATTGAAAACAAGAAATGAATATTTAAAAATAATGTCGAAATATTTGTATAGCGTTTATTTTGGAGCATTGTGGAATAAATTATATTTATCTGAAATCATAATGAAGAATAATATAAGGTTTGATGATAAAATATCATTTGCGGAGGATTTCATATTTAACATAAAATATCTGGAATATGTGACAAAGGTTAGCATTGTACATAATAATTTGTATTATTATTATCAGGAAGTTAAAAATTCATTAACTAAAGTTGTAGATGTGCAATATCGTTGGCAAGCATCATATACGAAATATTGTTGTTGCATAGAGCAGTATAAAAAAATGGATATGTATAACGAATGTTATAGGGAAATTTATTCTGCAATTGCATATGAACTAATTGGTCCGACTTACGATATTACAAAAGAAAATTATAAGGGGGTTAAGACAGCAAAAGAAAGTTTAAAAAAAATTTATGAAGAAGAATTGATAAAGAAGGCAATTAAAAATGTAAAAAAACCACAGATGGTACATAGGATTGCAAAAATCTCTTTGTTTTTGAAAAGTTATGGCATTTTTGTATTTTGCATGAGAGTATGGATTAAAATTCAAAGATATGATGGTAAATAAAAGGTGTAACAGATGAAAGCAATAATATTAACAATAACAGGTGGTCAAAATTTTGGAAACAGACTTCAGAATTTCGCATTACAAGAAGAATTAAAAAAACAAGGTTTAACGGTTGATACTGTACAAAATTTAACAAGAGCGGAAGATGAATATAAAATAGTTACAAAGTTGAAATTATCAATAAAAAAAATCATTTCTACTCTTTATTATATTATGCCATTTTCAAATAATGTTGAGTTTAATAATTGGTATAGAAGAAAAAAATTTGATAAATTTACAAAGAGATATATATCACAATATCACACTCCAATTTCAGATATATATGTACCTGAGAATATAGATGATGAATATGATTTCTTTGTGGCAGGTAGTGACCAAATTTGGAATCCGTATTATCTATTTAATTCTCATATTGAATTTATGGATTTCGCTACAAAATCAAAGCGAATTTCATATGCGGCAAGTTTTGGAGTTGATAAAATCCCAAATAATAAAATTTCTACATATAAAAAATGGCTAGAAGAAATTCCAAACATATCTGTCAGGGAACAAAGGGGAGCTGAAATTGTAGAAGAATTAATAGGTAAAAAAGCCTCGGTGGTTGTTGATCCGACACTTTTATTGAACGGAGATGAATGGAGAAAAATAGCCCAAAAACCTAAATGGTTAAATAAAAGAGAATATATATTGGTGTATTTACTGGGAGTAGAATCCGAAGAGTTAAATAAAAAAATTAAAATTATATCGTTAAGATATAATTTGCCTGTCATTTGGTTAAATAACCCGAAATATAAAAAAGAATACGGTACAGATCCTGCAGAGTTCATATATCTAATTGATAACTGTAGATTATTATGTACTGACTCGTTTCATGGAACAATTTTTTCATATAATTTGAAAACACCTGTTGCAATTTTTGAAAGAAAATTAATGAATGGTGAGGTCGCTATGAATTCAAGAATGAATACAATAAAGAAATTGTTTGGAATTGATAACAGAGTAATAGAAAATATTGATATAGATAATGAAGCAGAACTTTTTGACACACAATACAATGAGGAGAAGGTAAACGATGAAATAGAAAAATCAAGAAAATATTTAAGAAAGGTATTAAATAAGCAATGCAAAAAGGATTAGTTTCAATTATTATTCCGTGTTTTAATGGAAGTGAATATATTGATAGGTGTATTAAGAGCATTTTGGAACAGAACTATAATGATATAGAAATAATTATAATAAATGATGGTTCTACAGATGATAGTGAAGAAAAAATTTGGAGTTATAAGGGTGATATAGAAAAAAGAGGATATACATTTAAATATATGTTACAGGAAAATCAGGGGGCAGCGGCGGCAGTTAATCAGGGATTGAAGATTATGACAGGTGAGTTTTTTCAATTGTTTGATATAGATGATATATTATATCCTGATAATGTAAGTAAAAAAGTAAAAGTTTTTGATGAAAATAGCAATGTCGGTATAGTCATTAATAATGGATATTTTTTTAATATTGATAGTGGAAAACGAACAGTTTTTAGAAATGATATTGATTATATAAAAAATAATGGATTGTTTAATGCAATCATATATGAGCATGCGTATAGTTGGGCGGGATGTTGTATGATGCGAACAGAGGATTTTAGTAAAAATATAGAAAATAGAGACATATTTCTGTCAAAGTATGGTCAGAACTTGCAAGTTGTCTTGCCGGTTGCTTTTGCAAGTGGAAGTTATGTTGTGGATGAACCTTTAATGGATTATGTTATGAGAAAGAACTCAGTGTCCCATACAGAGGATGTTCATAAACAGTTATTTTTACAAAAAAAATTTACAGAGAATAGAATTGAATCTGTAAAGAATATTAGGATGGATTCAGATAACAAGAAAAAAATAATTCATAGTATTGAAATGTGGGATGTAAAGAAAAGATATATTTTTTCTATGAACCATGGACTTCGGGATGAACTAGAGAATACTAAAGAAATATTAAAGAAAAACAAGTTATTTTCGTTTAAGGACAATGTGCGATATTGTGTGGGTAAAAATAAATGTTTGAAAAAATTTTATGACTTTTTACATAAATTAAAAGGAAGTATTTGATATGATAAATATAAAAAGAAAAAGTGAGTGTACAGGATGTTCTGCGTGTAAAAATATATGTCCAAAAAATGCAATAGAAATGGTTTGTGATAATGAGGGATTTGAGTATCCTATAGTTGATAAAAACAAATGCGTAAATTGTAATTTATGTAATAAAGTATGTCCGGTATTAAATGTTAAAGAGTGCAAAGATGAAAATCAAATAATAAACATTGCATATAATTGCAATAAAGAAGAAGTTGAAAAGAGTTCATCAGGGGGGATTTTTATCTTATTGGCAAAGAAAACAATAGAAAATGGTGGAGTTGTGTATGGAGCTGCGTTTGATGAAAAACTTGTTTTAAGACATACTTCAGCTGACAAATATGAGAAAATAGAACCTTTGTTAAAATCAAAGTATGTTCAAAGTGCTATTGGAGACTCCTATATAAAAGTTAAAAATGATTTAAAAAAAGGTAGAAAAGTTTTATTTGTAGGAACACCATGTCAGGTAAATGGATTGTTGAGTTTTTTAAATAAGAAATATGATAATTTAATCACCGTTGATTTTATTTGTCATGGCGTTCCGAGTGGAAAAGTATTACATCATTATGTATCATGTTTAGAAAAGAAATATCATAGCAGTATTACAAAAATCTTTTTTAGAACAAAAACAAAGGGATGGAACAATTTTGGACTTAAATTTTTATTTGAAAATGGTAAGTGTATTGAAAAATTTGGTATAGAAGATGAATATCTTGCAGCATTTTTATTTGATATTGATTTAAGACCTTCATGCTATAAATGTAATTTTAAAGGAATAGATAGAAAGTCAGATATTACCTTGGCAGATGCATGGGGAGAATTAAGTGGGAGTCGAGTTTACAATGAAAGAGGGACATCTTTAATAATAGCTCATACAAATGATGGAGAGAAATTAATTGATGAAATAACAAAAAATATTGAATTTGAAAGGAACAACGAGAATTATATATTAAAATATAATGTTAATGCGATGTACAGTGTTATTAAAGATTCAAGAAGAAAAAAATTCTTTAAACAA
The DNA here is from genome assembly GCF_014287775.1 of Eubacterium segne. NCBI lineage: Bacteria > Bacillati > Bacillota > Clostridia > Eubacteriales > Eubacteriaceae > Eubacterium > Eubacterium segne. The sequence continues at coordinate 495,345 of NZ_JACOOZ010000001.1, read as the reverse complement.
TTAAACAATAACAGAGATTTTATGGAGATAGTTAATAAATTAAAAAAAATAACATTTAGAGTGCGTGTTGAAAGAAAGATAAGGAAGATAGTAAATGGTAGAAGAAACAAAAAAATTAGTTAATAACAGATTATACTTTTGGGAAGGAATAGCATGCATTTTTGTTGTTTTAATTCATTGTCAATTACCGGGAAGAGTGGGAATTGTGACAGAGACAATTGCGAGATTTGCAGTCCCATTGTTTTTTTCGATATCTGGATATTATTGGGCAAAAGTAGAAATTAATCAAAGAACTTATAAAGCAAGATGTAAAATTAAAAAAAATTTAAAATTGTTTATAGCGATAACAGCAGTTTATATTTTATATCGAATAATGGTGCAGTGTGCCCTTCATCTTGAAGCAGTTAATGTTATTAATGCAAGGAGTTTTATTAAACTGCTTCTTTTTAATGAGACAGATTTCATATGTACAGTTTTATGGTATTTATTAGCATTGATATATATATATATATTATTGATCTTTTTAAAAAGCTCAAAGAGCTATTACGTTGTAGCTTTTCTTTCATTTGGTGTTTTTTTATTAAGTTATATGTTGAAGATAGTTGCATATAGTGGAAATTTATCGGAAAAACTTAATGAAAATTCTGCTATATACAGAAATTGGTTAACGGTAGGAATTCCATTTTTTATGTTTGGGTATTTATTTTCTACAAAACTAGAAAATAAACTTAAAGAAGTATTCAGTTATAAAATGACATATATGTTGTTGATTATTAGTATGTTTGGATGCATATTAGAGAGATACATCATAGGTAATAGTATGGATGTATACTTGTTTAGTATTATTATAGTTTTCACAATAATGCTTATGTGCAGCATCAAACCAAATATTAAACAGAATTATGTTGTAGAGATTGGCAAGAATATATCTTTGGCGATGTATTTGTTTCACCCTTTAGTGATGTATGGTTATAGATATTTATTTGGTTATTTTAACCTAATGAATAGTAAAATTACACAGTGGACATTGCCAATAATTGTAATACTTACGATTATTGTAATATATGAAGTAATTCATAGAATAAATATTATTCCCAATATTAGTAATGTAAATAATTTATCAAGAACAACAAATGCCAAAAGAAATGTTGTTAGTGGAATTGCACAAATGCTTATTACAAATATTTTGCAGTTTGTAAATCGGAAAATATTTATTGTAGTGTTGGGGGCAAGTTACTTAGGGTTAAGTGGTTTGTTTACCAACGTATTATCAGTGTTGTCATTAGCTGAGTTGGGAGTTGGAAGTGCGATAGTTTTTAGTTTGTATAAGCCATTGGCTGAGAATGATGAAGAAAAGATACATGCGCTAATGGAGTTATATAAGAGGGTTTATAGGATTATTGGTTGTATTGTATTAGCTATAGGAATTGCTATAACACCAATATTGAAATTTATTGTTAATTTAGAACAGGGAGTAGATATAAACTATTACTATATTTATTATTTGTTCCTAATGAATTCAGTTATTTCATATTGGTTTTATGCATACAGAAATTCTATTATTGGGGCATCACAAAAGGATTATTTATTAGTAAAAATAAATGTAAGCTTTCCAATTATACAGACAATAATGCAGATTTTTGCATTGGTGCTTTTGAAAGGAAATACGTCTTACTATGTTTATCTTACTATTCCCATTATTATGTTAATAATTAAAAATTATATAGTATATAAAGTGTCTAGTAGATTGTATCCATATTTAGACAATAAGTGCAAGAGCAAATTGGAAAAAAGTGAATTAACAAAAATCAAAAAAAATGTGTATGCGTTATCGGTAACAAAATTAAGTAGTACAATATATTATGCCAGCGATAATATAGTTATATCAACATTTATCGGGACTATATTTGTTGGCTTGTACTCAAATTATTCAATGATTACGGTTGCTGTGACGGGAATTATAAACATTATATTTAATAGTTTAAGAAATAGTGTAGGTGATTTAAATGCATCATCAGATAAAGAACATGTTTATGTTGTATATAAGAGAATATTGTTTGCTAATTTTTGGATATATGGGTTTTGTGCAATAGCATTTATGGTATTATTTAATCCGTTTATAGTATTATTTTTTGGAAAAAATTATGCATTTGATACCGTTGTAACCATTGTAATTGTATTTACATTTTTAATTCCAGGTTTAAATCACACAAACACAATTTACAAGGATGCATGCGGACTATTTTGGCAGACTAGATATAGAACTTTGGCTACCGCATTAGTAAATATTACTTTTTCGGTAATATTAGCAATAGTAATACCTGTAGAAAAATATAAAATAGTGGGAGTTTTGTTAGCTACTATTATTTCCTATGTTGTTACGATTTTACCTGTTGATCCAAAGATTATATATAGAGATGTTTTTGGAATGAAGAGAAATTATTTCATTAAATGGTTCATAAATAATCTATTAATTATTTCAGTAATTATGGCAATCACGTATGGTATATGCTTGTTTATACCGAGATATACATGGATTGGTTTTATTATTCAATGTGTTATAGTGGTGATTGTACCAAATGCATTGTTTGCAATAATAAAATATAAAACAAGTGAATTTAAATATTATAAAGAATTAATTGCGGAAACAATATTAAAAATAATAAATAAGTAAGGATAAGATGAATGGATAAAAAAGAATTCATCAGTGGAACTATGAGAATCCAACGGTTATTATTACATTGGCTTGTATATATGTTTTAGTAAATTATTAGGGGATTTGGTGATAAAAAACTACGATATTTATAAAAATGCTGTTGGATATTAAAAACTAGATAGGAATAAGGCAGGTAGTAGAATATTATGATAAAACTAAAAAATAAAAAAGAATGTACTGGATGTGCGGCATGTTATAATATATGTCCCACAAAATGTATTGAGATGGAAGCGGATAAAGAAGGCTTTAAGTATCCGTTTGTAGATAAGGGAGTATGTATAAAATGTGGGAAATGCATAGGAGTATGTCCACAGTTAAAGCGTCAGAAAAACACGGATGAAAAACATGAGGTATATGTGTGCGTTAATAATGATAATCAGGACGTTGAAAGGAGCTCTTCTGGGGGAATATTTGTATTACTCGCAAGACAAATTTTGAGTGCAAAGGGAGTTGTATATGGGGCAGCTATGGACAATGACTACCAATTAAAACATACACGTGTTGATAATATAGATGAATTAGAGAAGCTATTAAAATCAAAATACATACAAAGTGACATTGGTTTTACATATAAGTATGTAAAGGAGGATTTAACAAAAAACAGAAATGTATTGTTTTGTGGTACTCCATGTCAAATTAGCGGATTAAATAATTATCTGGGAAAGAGATATGATAACTTATTATTGGTAGATTTTGCGTGCCATGGAGTGCCAAGCCAGAAAGTTTTTAATGAATATTTGAAATGCAGGAACTTAAATAAATGTAAGCACAATTATGAAATTTCTTTTAGGGATAAGGTTAATGGTTGGGAAGAATTTGGGATGAGCATAAGAGAAAACAATAAGATAATATATAGCAAAGATAGGAGGGAGGATACATTTTTAAAAGTATTTTTAAATGATATTGCATTAAGAGAGTCATGCTATACGTGTATTTATAAAAAAAGTGAGCGTATAAGTGATATAACACTAGCTGATGCATGGTGTATAAATGAATATGATGCAAATTTATATAATTCAAAGGGTACATCTTTGATTATAATACATACTTTGAATGGAGAGCATACGTTCGCTAAAATCCGCAATAAGATGTGCATTAATTCTGTTGCGGAGGAATATGTTATAAAGTATAGTTATGGAATGTTTCATCAACCAATTAAAGATAGACGAAGAAGAAAATTTTATAAGCAATTAGGAAAGAAATCGTTTGATAAATTGGCAGTAAAATATGATGGTATCAATTTTATAACAAGAGTAGAGAGAAAATTAAATAGAACAAAGAAAAAATACATAAAATTTTAACTGCCCACTTTTCCCACCACCATTTTTGTGCTATATTTATACCATATTATTACAAATTAATCGGGAGGGAACCAATGATTGCAATTATATCGGCAATAGAGGATGATGATGAGAGACTTACCGTGGAACGCTGGTACAGACGTTATTACGGATTAATGTTTGATAAAGCATTTGCATTGTCAAATGATGAGAATATAACCCGTGACATGATAAATGAGGCTTTTATCAGAATCATTAATAATTATGATAAGGTTGTAACTTTAAATAAATTTCAGATGGCTACATATTTTGTCAGTACAATTAATAGTGTGACAATAGATTATTTGCGAAAAACAGGCAGAGAAGATTTAGTGGAAGCAGATGATTATGAAAAATTTCTGAAAAAGAGTGTCATTGAAGAGAGAAAGTTCTGTTCTCTAGAGGATGTATCCATTAGAAATTATCAGTTATCTCAGGTTATAGATGCAATAGATGAACTTACTGATAAAGAAAAGCTTTTGCTTATAGACAAGTTTTATTTTGAAAAGTCCAACAGAGAAATTGCAAGTACGATGGATATGAAAGAAAATCAGGTTCATGTATATGTAAAAAGAGTTTGCGAGAAGTTGTGTAATATAGTAGACGAAAATAAAAAACAGAAATAAAATTAAAGCATTTTCGAGATTAGCGGACGGTGGTGTGGCACTGTTGTAATTATAAATCGAAAATGCTTTTGTTGTTGTGTGAACTATTTTATTTTAAGAGGAGAGCATAAATAACATTGAATGTTTTGCATTAAAACTAAAAATATTATAGTAATGAGCGTAAATAAAAGTGAGAGACGGTGAGAGTAATGAACGAATTGATAGAAGTAATTAAAAACAAGTCAATTAAGGAAAAAATTATAATATGCGAAAAACATTGGAAGCTAATTTCTACTGTTGTTGCGGGGGCATTAACAGTGCTTTTTATTGTTTGCAGAATATTATATTATAGCTATTATAAAGGGGCGTATTCAGTGTATTGTTTGGGAGATGAATATATAGATATGTCCGGTGAAACAATAATAGTTACCATTGCTAAATATATATTTATATTGTTAATAATGTTTGCATCAAATTATATATTATATGCTATAGGGACGGTTGAAGATACTGGGAGACTTAGATTAAGGCGTAAACTAAAATCAATAGCATATGTATTATTCGTAACAGGTGTAATAATTTTTATCAGTATTTTAGAAACCAATTTTTCTATGAGGCAAGCGGTAAGTGAATTTCGAAGAGCTAATAGGAATCAGATAAGTAGATTTTTAATTTTGGCATTATATACAAGTTTTGTTGTAAATATATATGCAATCTTACTATGTATACACAAAAATGATAGATTCTTTAGACTTATACATAGTAAAATACATAATGATAATATGAAAAAAAGACAGCTCAAGAATGGAGGTAGTGGAGAGTCAGTAATAAAAAACGAAAATAGTAAAAGAGGAAAATACGGATGGGTACTATCTTGTATTATAATTGTGATTTTGGCTCTATTTCTTGAAGTGATATTATTGTATTCTTATGGGAAAAATTACGAATTACAAAGAAAAGATTATGAAGTAATTATTGATACAGTGAGAAACAACGAAAAATCTGAATTTAAAATGGATGGGAAAAATGTTAATATCTATTTTATTATATACGAGGATAAGCAACAATGTATTATATCAAAATTAGAAAATAGAAATGGAAAAGTTATAAGAAGGCTTGATTGCAAGTGTAAAATAAAGAAAGAAAAATTAAAAATTTATCAATGTGGTAATATATATAAGTTATCTGATGAATAGGGACACTGATTTTTTACCTTAAATTTGAGATTAAAAATAAACATATTATTGAAAATTGAAATCACAAAACCCCAACTTACCTATTGAACATCCCATAAGTTATCGGGTATAATACTACTGTTAATAAATAAGCATTAGAGGAAAGAAGAGGCAATATGAGAGTAATTAAGGCATTGATTGTTGTTGTCTTTTTAGCTGTTACCATTGTGTTTTCAGCTAATTATTATAAAGAGAAAACGGCAGATAATAACCATGCTCCAACTATTGAGTTCGGAGATGATTTAATTAAGGTATCCATAAAGGATGACGAATCAAAATTGTTAAAGGACGTTATTGCAAAGGATGCAGAGGACGGAGACATCACTAGCAATATTGTAATTGAAAGTATTTCCAAGTTTGTGGACAAGAAAAAACATATTAGTAATATAACTTATGTAGTATCAGATTCAGACAATAATGTTACTAAGAAAACCAGACAGGTTCAGTACACAGATTATAGAAAGCCGCGATTTACATTGTCGGCTCCGTTATGCTTCTATGTTGGTTCAGATGTTAATGTACCAGATGTTTTAGGCGCGGTAGATGATGTTGATGGTGATATAACTGATAAGGTAAAGATTTTGTCAAGTATTGCATCTACAAGAATTGCAGGTTCATATGTAATTACCGCTCAGGCTACTAACAGTCTGGGAGCTACATCTACCATTAAAGCTACTGTAACCATTAGGCAGGAAAATAATTTGGCACCTACCATTAAGCTTAAGAAAAATATTGTATACCTTAAGGTTGGTGACAAATTCAATCCGGAAAGCTATGTTGCATCAGTTAAGGATAAAAATGGAAAGGAACTGCCTGCTAATCTGGTAAAGGTGGTAAAATCTTCCGTTAATTTAAAGAAGCCGGGAAGCTATACGGTAGAATATGCAGTGAACTATGAACAGGAAAACGAATATATAACATATCTCGTTGTTATTGTGGAGGAATAAATGGATAAAAAAACCTTTAATATACATAATTTAGATTTATATTCTCTTAGTAAAGATTTGCTGTACGGACTGTGGATTATTATCATGATTGGAGCCATAGGAACCATGGTAACATATTCTTATATCAAGGATTCCTATGAACCACAGTATAGCAGTTCAGCTATATATGTAGTAACCCCAAGACAGAGTACAGGATATGTTTACACTAATAAAAGATTTGCGGAAAATGTTATAAGTGTTTTCCAGAATCTTTTAGATGCAGATATTATGAAAAACCGCATAAAAAAAGAGCTTCATATTGATATGAAAGATGTGAATATGAATGTTGAACTGATTACGGAAACTAACCTGATGAAGGTTACGGTAGTATCGGGAAATCCTGTTAAATCCTTCCAGATTATCGGTTCTATTATGGACAACTATAATGAATTGTCAGAATATTTAAATTCAGATGCGGTTATTGATACTTTAAGGGCACCGGTGGTGTCTACACATCCTGACAATGCCCTTATGCCCCGCAGTAAATCTATTGAGACGGGAATGATTTGTGCTTTTGTAGCGGCTTTAATTCTAGCAGCTTTAAGTATAATGCGTAAAACATTAAAAACTGAAGATGCAGTTGAAGAACAGTTAGGAACAACCCTTTTAGGTTCAATTTATCATGAAAGGAAAAACAGAACCTTCAAGGCAAAGATTGCACAGAAAGTTAAGGTTTTGCTGATAACCAGCCCCATTATTTCAACGAGATTTATTGAGTCAATAAATAATATCAGGGTTAAAATGGAATATGAACATGAAAGAAATCCTGAAAAAAATGTTTACATGGTTACCAGCGTTTGTGAAAATGAAGGAAAATCCACGGTAGCTCTTAATCTTGCCCTTTCCTTTGCAAGGGATGGAAAGAAGGTTATTATTATCGATGCAGATATGAGAAAGCCTGCTATTTGCAAGATGCTGGACATTCCTAAGGACAATGTTGTGGATGTGATTAAGTTATTGCAAGGTGACTGTGGTCTGGATGAGGTTTTATACCATGAGGAAAAGTTAGGTCTTGATATTATAATGCCTACCAAAGGACACTCAAGCACCCATGAATATGTAAAGTCCGGAGCCATGAAAGACCTTGTGCATAAGTGTAGCAAGATGGCAGACTATGTTATATTGGATACACCACCTATGGCAATGGTATCTGATGCAGAGGCGTTGTGTGATGTGGTTGACTTTGTATCTATTGTAGTCAGATATGACTACTCATATGAGAAAGATATTGAATACAGTATTAACTTAGTAAATGATTCCAATGCTAAGCTGTTAGGCTGTATTTTGAACAACTATAAGACTTTTGGAAATAAGTCAGGCATAAAGAACTTTGGATATGACCAAAGCAGCGAAAGGGCGGTGGAAGTTTATGATGAATAATATGGACAATAACATCGCAGAGGAACAAAAAGAGACAAAGAGTCTTGCAGAAATAATGGAAAGCTTCGGAAAGGCATTTCTGAAATTATGGTGGATTGCAGTTATTTTAATGGTAGTAGCAGGTTTCCTTGGATATTACAAGTATAAGACCGGCTACATACCTATGTACCAGTCAGAAGTTACATTTTCCATTACTTCTCCGGAGTATGACGGACCGGATGAGACATACACAGATAACAATCAGTTGGCATCTACTCTGAGCGTAAGTTTTAATTACCTTATTAATAATGAAGTTTTTTATGAAATTATCAAGAAGGATTTAGGGCTTTCATATGTGCCTAGTGTAATTACCGTGGCAGCTGTTGAAAACACTAATATTATCAGTATTAAGGCAACCGGAACCAATGCGGAAATGAACTCCAAGGTTATTGATTCTGTTATTAATAACTATTCAGAAGTGGTTGAATTCGTTTTAGGTGAGACAAAACTTACGGTTTTGGAGCGCCCGTCCGGAGGAGATACTGCCATTAATCCATATCAGCCGGTGAATCAGACTTTAAAATATGGATTTATAGGTTTAGTTTTGGGATTGCTGCCAAGTATTATATATGCTTTCTTTGTTAAGACTATTGAGTCAAGAGACGACATAGAAAAGTATTTAAGTGTTACATGTTTTGGAGCGTTGCCGGTAGTTGGAAACAGCAAAAAGGACAAGAAATATAAGATTTCCATATTAAACAAGGAAATTGGTTTTAGATATTTAGAGGCAATGCGAACTATTACCTCACGATGTGAGAGAGAGTTAGAGAGAAAAAATAGCAAGGTTATATTAGTTACCAGTACCCAGGCGGGGGAAGGTAAAACTACATTTGCCTTAAATCTTGCATACTCATTGTCTAAACTTCAAAATAAGGTTATGCTTATTGAAGGTAATATTAGGAGACCTGATTTAAGGAGCAGGGTAAATCCGGAGCTTTTAAGAGAGGGTCTTGCCAGCTATGATATGGAGCAGTTCTTAAATAAAGAGGTTAAAAGCAGTGATGCCATAGCCAACATTAAGGACACAAGAGTAATTATGTTAGCCCCGGATTTGCCGGTTAAGGATAAAACCGCTGTTGACTGTTTAAACTCAGATGCCATGGAGAGTTTTATTAACGAATGTAGAGATGTAGTTGATTATGTAATAATAGATGCTCCGGCATGTAGTGAGGTTTCAGATGCTGCGGTTTGGGCTAAGTACAGCGATAGTGTAGTTTATGTAGTTAAGGAAGATGGTGCCAAGGTAAACAAGATTCTTGATACCATTCAGGAGTTCTCATATACCCGTGTGCCGATAATTGGATGTGTGCTTAATGGAACAGCAGGTAAGCTTAAACTTTCTTACGGTTACGGATACGGCAAGCATTACGGTGGTTATAATTATGGCGGATACTATAGAAGTTATGGTTATTACAGCTATGGTTATGGAAGTTACGGAAAGTATTCGGACAAGGAATTTAGAAGCAAGCCTAGAAAGGTTACAAAGAGTATTTCTTTAACTACAACGGATGAACAAAAGAAAGCGTTAGAGAACGAAAGAAAGAATAAAGGCGAAAATAAAAATGAAGATGAATAAGAAAGAGAAGATTTTTCATATTTGTGTAAGTGGAATTTTTGCATTATATTTAGGAATCCTGTTTATAGTAATTGTTTTAAAATTTCCCACGGGATTGGTAAGCAATACCATAAAAGGATGGATGAAAGGAGCTGAGGTAGCAAGACTTACACCTCAGCTTATTCCATTTAAAACGATTATACCTTATATACAACAGGCAAGAGCCATAACAGATTGGTTTGTTAAAAATCTGGCGTGTAACATTATTATGTTTATGCCCTACGGGTTTTTGTACCCCTTTGTTATGGAAAAAAGCATACAAAAAAATTGCAGGAGAACAATATTGTCCGCCTGCATTTTATCAGTATGTATAGAAATATTCCAATATATTTCAGCTTTTGGTCACTGTGATATAGATGATGTTATATTAAATACAGTGGGTGCAGCCATTGGATATGGCTTGTACTTAATTGCAGTTAAGATTATAAACCGCATCTTTTCATAAGCTCCCGGGTTTTGCTTATCTGCCTGTCAGTGACACTATTCATTGCCTTAAGTCGCTTACTGCTACTTTTAGGTGCTAAGAAAACACGCTTCAAATTAAGCCTTATGTAATAAAAAGGCAGGAGGGAAGGGTGTTTTTTTAATATATCTCCATAATAATTAATCATGATGTTTTTTTTAGGAAATATCTTTGCCATTAGGGAAACTTTTTTACCATTATCTTCTACCACACGGTTGGCCTCAGCCTGGGCAGAGGTTCCATAGGCACCATTGGAAATAACAAAGGTTTCCATAAGTTTCAGTGTTTTCCTTGTGTAATCATCCGGTATTACATAGTCATTACTAAACCAATATTTACATAAAGCCCGGGCATTTTTTTCAAAATCCAAAAGCCCTATACCTTTAAGCTCTCCGGCTATATAATCTTTGTCCACTGACCGGTAGGCATTAATCATAATCCAAATATCCAGAATATGAACAATTCCGATGCCACCGTTAATAAAGTGTTTTGCCATATGAATGATATGATAAATATAAAAATCTTCATCCCTCATAACATATTCATGGTCACTTTTTTTAATAAGCTTATCCCATATGTTTTTTAGGTAATCAGACCAGACCTCATATCCTTTATCAATAAGCTCTGTTTGCATTTCTATACGCATATTTCTGGAGATAGCTGCCAGCGGCTTATAAAAACTTATTTCCAAAGGTTCTCTTGACCATACTTTGTATCCGATATTTTCCATAAGGGAAATAAGCAGTTCGTTTTGTCGGTTAATCTTTTGAATTTGAGAGCGATATAAAATATCAACGTCGCTCATAACTCTCATCGCCGTATCAGGATAAAGGTATTTAATTACAGTGCCCTTTAGCAAAACAAAATCTATGTCATTCTTTTTTAATTCTTTTTTTATTATGTCAATTTCAAAGGAACGGTTAGTGTCTAAAACCAGATTCTTCCTATATTCAGTGGCGTAATCTTCAAAATGTGGTATAGACGAATATAAGGAAGGGGAAAGTTTTTGAAGTCCAAAAAATAAGGTGGAATAGATTTTATGACTTTTCCCAATCTTAAAAATAACCTCCCAATCAAGGTTTTCAGGTGGATTGGGAGGTATTTCGTCTGAAACAGCACATTTTAACAAACATAAAACATATCTAATCTCATTTTCATATATCATACTGTTTCTCCATAAATGGCTATTGCCATATTTAATATCTAAAATAATTCATCGTCGGCAATAGGTACTCCACGATGTTCAACGGAAGTTGAAAAAACAATCTGTGTCTTTGTGCTTCCAAAAGTCTGAAGCTCACCTATAAAATGGTCAAGCTCTTCAGTGCTTTTAAACATAACCTCAATAAGCATGGCATAATCACCGGTAACGCAGTTACATTCAACAACGTTGTTGCATCTTTTTATGTAAGGATAAAATTCCTTCTTCTGGTCCGGATTTACCTCAAGGTTAATAAATGCCTTAATGTGATAGCCTAACTCTGCGGGATTAATTTTGGCACTATATCCTGTTATAATTCCTGCCTGCTCTAATCGTTCAATTCTGGCAGATACCGCAGGGGATGATAAAAACACCTGGCTCGCAATAGTTTTAAGGGGGATGCGGGCATTGGCATGCAGAAGCTTAATAATCTGCTCATCGATGTGGTCTAAATCATGTCTCATAGTAGTACTCCTTTCGTAATAAATTTCAGTCTTTGTTTATTTTATAAAGATTATTCCTTACAAAATACTTATTAATTATAGCATATACTTTAAAAAATATACAATAACTTTCTTTCCATATTTGCACCGGTCATATAAACGGATACATGAAAAAAGAATAATTTATAAATTATTGCAATTAATAACATAATATAATATGAGTATTAAAAGTATAAGGAAAAAGGTGTGTTTCACCTGTTATGGTGAAAAAATTTACTTTTTTTATAAAATTGTGTATTGATTTATGTGAACATAAATGGTAAGGTAAAAAAACAGTGTAAAGTTTGTTATTTTTTTAACGAACAAAAAATAAGCTTTAATATATTTTTATTATTGTTTGAGAGAACGATTTTGAAAAGGAGGAAATTTTAGTGAATAATCTTATTTATTTGGCACCTGTCGCAGGAATAATTGCAGTAATATTTGCATTTATAAAGGCAACACAGATAGGACACAGCAATGCAGGAAATGACAAAATGAAAGAAATTTCAGATGCCATTGCTGAAGGTGCAAGAGCTTTTCTTTTTGCAGAGTATAAAATATTGATTATATTCGTGGCAATTTTATTCGTTGTTTTGGGAGTTGGAATCGACTGGCTTACAGCAGTATGTTTCATCATTGGTGCAGTTCTTTCCACACTTGCCGGATATGTTGGAATGAATGTAGCTACAAAGGCTAATGTACGTACAGCAAATGCAGCAAAGGAAAGTGGAATGAACAAGGCATTATCAATAGCTTTTGCAGGTGGTGCCGTTATGGGACTTTGCGTTGTAGGATTTGGTATTTTAGGGCTTAGTGTTATTTTAATTATTGTTATGAACACTACAGGTTTTACAAATGAAGCAGTTAGTATATTAACAGGATTCAGCCTTGGTGCTTCATCAATTGCACTTTTTGCCAGAGTTGGTGGTGGTATTTATACAAAGGCTGCTGACGTAGGAGCTGACCTTGTAGGTAAGGTTGAGGCAGGTATTCCTGAGGATGACCCAAGAAACCCGGCAGTTATTGCAGACAATGTTGGTGATAACGTAGGTGACGTTGCAGGTATGGGAGCTGACCTTTTTGAAAGTTACGTTGGAGCAATTGTTTCAGTAGTTACATTGGCAGTTGCATCAGTTGTGGCAGGAAAGAACAATTTTGGGACAGCTCACATTATTTTCCCATTGGTAATTGCAGCAGTTGGTGTTCTTGCATCTGTAATTGCTACATTTTTCGTTAGAGGAAAAGAAGGTTCAGACCCACAGAAGGCATTGAACTTAGGTGAATATGGTGCAACAGTGATAGAGATAATTGCATCAGCTATTTTCAGCTATTATTTCTTTGGAGATTTCAAAGCTTTCTTTGCCATTTTAGCAGGTTTGATAGTTGGTACAGCTATTGGTAAAGTTACAGAAATGTACACATCAGATAAATACAAGAGCGTTAAGGAAATTGCAGAAAGCTCAAAAACAGGTTCTGCTACAAATATTATTAGTGGTTTGTCAGTGGGAATGAAGTCAACAGCTATTCCTATTTTATTTATTGTTTTAGGTGTTTTATCAGCTTATGCATTCTTTGGAATGTATGGTATTGCTTTAGCAGCAGTTGGTATGTTATCAACTACAGGTATGACAATTGCAGTTGATGCCTATGGTCCTATTGCCGATAATGCAGGTGGTATTGCCGAAATGTCAGGACTTGACGAAAGCGTAAGAGATATTACTGATAAACTTGACTCAGTAGGAAATACAACAGCGGCTATTGGAAAAGGTTTTGCCATTGGTTCAGCAGCACTTACAGCTTTGTCATTGTTTGTTTCATATGCTGAAGTTGCAGGACTTGGCAGTATCAATATTCTTTCAGCATCAGTTGTTGCCGGCTTATTAATAGGTGGAATGCTTCCATTTATGTTCTCTGCTCTTACCATGAGTTCTGTAGGCAAAGCCGCAAACAAAATGATTGAGGAAGTTAGAAGACAGTTTAAGGCTGACAAGGGAATCCTTGCAGGAACTTCAAAGCCTGATTATAAAAAGTGCGTAGGTATTTCTACTCAGGCAGCACTTCATGAAATGATTCTTCCGGGAGTTATGGCAGTTGTTACACCGTTAGTTGTAGGATATCTTCTTGGAGCAGCAGCGCTTGGTGGAATGCTTTGCGGGGCATTAGTTTGTGGTGTTATGATGGCTATATTTATGGCTAACTCAGGTGGTGCATGGGATAATGCAAAGAAATTTATTGAAGGTGGTTTTGCCGGAGGAAAGGGTAGCGAGGCTCACAAGGCAGCAGTTGTTGGTGACACTGTAGGTGATCCTTTTAAGGATACATCAGGTCCTTCAATTAACATTCTTATAAAACTTATGACAATTGTGTCACTGGTATTTGCAATGACATTCCCGGTACAGGGGTATCTTACACAGTTATATCATATGATTTTTAAGTAAGGCAAAAGATGTGGATATAGACTGGTGGTTTGAGGAATTAAATATAATTAAATGAAGAAAAAGCTGTTGCTTTACAAATTTAGGATTTGTAAAGTGGCAGTTTTTTTGCGTGGGAGGAGGTGGGCGGAGAATAGGATTGGGTGGAAAATGGGATTGCGAGGAAAATAGACTTGAGTGGGGAGAAAATTGGCGTGTGGTACCATTGGAAAGTAAGAAAAAAGAAAAGCAACCACCCGCATATTGCCATAACCGTGAAATGTTCCCACCATTATCTGCATTATTCAAATTTTTCCAACATATATTTATTAAAAAAGGCTGTAATTACTATGGAAATATATGTTGTAAAATCAGGAGATAATGTAGATAGCATTGCCGGTGCATATGGGGTAAGTGTGGAATCGATTATTTATGACAATCAATTGGTGTATCCGTACCCTTTGGCAGTGGGTCAGGCATTATTAATTGATACAGGAGGAATACGTGAAAACAGAAGAGAGGCGGTTATAAGAGGGTTCGCATATCCATTTATAAGCAATTATGTTTTAGAGCAAAGTCTCCCGTCATTGTCAGGGATGGCGGTTTTTTCCTATGGATTTACAAGAGAAGGGGAGGTTATATATCCCCCAATAGATGATGGATTCATGATTGAAGCCTCATATAACTACAATGCAGCACCTATACTGACTTTGACACCCTTTGATGAAACAGGCATGTTTAACAATAATCTGATTTCTGATGTTATTCAAAATGAAGATATAGTGGAAGTGTTGCTAGACAACCTGTTGGAAATAATGAACGAAAAGGGTTTTCTGGGACTGGATATTGATTTTGAATACATAAAGGCAGAGGATAGGGAGGCTTTTGTAAGGTTTGTCGAGAGGGCAACGGAGAAAATGAATGAACAGGGATTTACGGTTTCGGTGGATTTGGCACCAAAAACCAGTGCTGACCAGCCGGGACTTTTATATGAGGGAAAGGATTATGAGACTTTGGGAAGAGTGGCAAATAGCGTGTTGGTTATGACATATGAGTGGGGATATACATATAGCGAGCCTATGGCGGTGGCACCGGTTAATAAAATCAGGCGGGTTTTAGATTATGCGGTGACGGCAATTCCCTCTGAAAAAATTAATATGGGAATACCTAATTACGGTTATGACTGGGCTCTTCCCTATGAAAAGGGCGTTACGAAAGCTGAAACTATTGGAAATGCTCAGGCAGTGCAAATTGCAGTGGAAAATAATGCTGAAATTTTATTTGACGAAGTTGGGCAGACACCATATTTCAGGTATGCGAAGGATGGCGTAGACCACGAAGTGTGGTTTGAGGACGCAAGGAGCATTAAGGCAAAAATTGAATTACTTTATGAATACAATTTAAGAGGTGCTTCATTTTGGCAGATAATGCGACTGTTTCGGGCAAATTGGCTATTGGTGGATTATAATTTAAAGGTCGATAAACTGTAGGTAGAAGTTAGTGCAATATCCCCCTTTTTATGGTATCATACGATATATGAGTATCAAGGAGGGTAAAGCATGTTTTCTTTTAGTGAGATTGCATTATTGTTTTTTATTTACAGCTTTTTAGGCTGGTGCGTGGAAGTGGCTTTTGTGGCTGTTACCGCAGGAAAGGTCACCAACAGAGGATTTTTAAACGGACCGGTTTGTCCCATATACGGATGTGGCATGATAGGAGTTTTGTTGGCACTTTTGCCTGTGGAGAAAAACGTCTGGTTGCTGTTTTTGGGAGGAATGGTGATTTGCTCGGCAGTGGAATTATTTGGAGGATGGATTCTTGACAAAATATTTCATATGAGATGGTGGGATTATTCCGACGAAAAATTTAACATAGGTGGATATGTGTGCCTTGCCTTTAGTTTTATGTGGGGCATGGCAGTTGTATTTGCAGTAAAATTTGTACATCACCCCATTATGGCTGTAGTTAAGAAGATACCATTTCAAATACAGGTTATTATTGTAGTGGTATGTGGCGTGGTGTTTGTGGTGGACATGATTGTAACCCTTAAAAACCTCATTGGAATTAATAAAAGTCTGGGACAATTGGACAAATTGGCAGAAAGTCTGCATGCAGTTGGAGATCAGTTAAAAGATGTTGTGGGAAATTCAGCCATAACTGTTGCTGAAAAGGCAGAAGAAGGCATGGAAATTCTTGATGAAAAAACCGCTGACAGCCGTGAGAAAATAGCAGCAGCTACAGAAAGCAGTCGTGAAAAAATAGCGGCAGCAACAGAGAACAGCCGTGAGAGGATTGCCGGTGTCAGGGAAGAATCAGCTGAGAGAATAGCAAAGCAGTTGAAGGAGTTAGAAGAGAAGCGTGATGCCATTATGGAAAGCCTTCAGAAGAATGTTAAACATAGATTAAATACTCCGCCAACATTGAATAAATCAGGAAAGAGTATTAATATAGTAGAGTATATTAAAGATTATAAAAATAAAAATACAAAAACAAATGATTAGTTTGTGGAAAGAAGGTTAATAATGAAGACAGATTTTACAGGAAGACATTTTTTAAAGTTACTGGATTTTACACCTGAAGAGATAGAAGAGCTTATTGATTTGGCAGCTGACCTTAAGAAGAAAAAGAAAGCCGGAGAATTAGTTGACGTGTTTAAGGGAAAAAACATTGCAGTTATTTTTGAAAAAACAAGTACACGTACAAGATGTTCTTTTGAAGTGGCAGCCCATGATTTGGGAATGGGAGTTACATACTTAGACCCGACAGGTTCACAAATAGGTAAGAAAGAAAGTATTGCTGATACAGCAAGAGTTTTAGGCAGAATGTTTGACGGTATTGAATATCGTGGATTCGGTCAGGATATAGTAGAAGAATTGGCAAAATATGCAGGAGTTCCTGTATGGAACGGTCTTACCAATGAATTTCATCCTACACAGATTTTAGCTGACTTTTTAACACTGCGTGAAAAGTTTGGAAAATTGCAGGGACTTAAGTTTGTATATATGGGAGATGCCCGTTACAATATGGGAAATTCACTTATGGTAGGATGTGCCAAAATGGGAATGCATTTTGTGGCATGTGCACCAAAGAAATACTGGCCAAATAAAGAACTGGTAGAACAGTGCCAGGCTATAGCAAAAGAAACAGGAGCAGTTATTGAATTTGAGGAAGATCCTATGGTGGCAACTAAGGAAGCTAATGCCATTTACACTGATGTGTGGGTTTCAATGGGTGAGCCTGATGAAGTTTGGGAAGAGAGAATAAATGATCTTCTTCCATACCGTGTTACAATGGATTTAATTAAGAATGCCGGTGATGATGTTGTATTTATGCATTGTCTTCCTGCTTTCCACGATCTGGATACCAAAATCGGTAAGGAAATCAACAAAAAATTCGGACTTACTGAAATGGAAGTTACAGATGAAGTATTTGAATTTGAAAATTCTGTTGTTTTTGACGAGGCAGAAAACAGGATGCATACTATAAAAGCTGTAATGGCAGCTACACTTGGTACAAAATATTTCCGTTAATCATTGTTAAAATAACATTTATTTTTGAACCGCTATATACAAGATTCTTGGTAATGTTGTTTATTGGTTGCATATTAGGCTGGCTTAAATCGATTACGATTAAGTCAGCTTTTTTTCCACGACTTAATGTGTCACAGTTACGAAGACCCATAGCTTTGGCACCACCTAAAGTAGCCATTTTAAGTACCTCATTGGCATCTACTGCCGAAGCGTCATTTTCCCGGTACTTGGCAAGAGCAGTAGTTAAAAACATTTCCCTGAACATATCTAATGCATTGTTGCTGGCAGGCCCGTCAGTGCCAAGGGCAAGGTTTATTCCTTTTTTCATAAAAAGACTGACAGGAGCAATTCCGCTGGCAAGCTTTAAATTAGAAGCAGGATTCAAAACAATGGACATACCTCTTTTTTCAAAAACATTTATGTCGGAGTCGGTCATATGAACGCAGTGATAGCCACCTCCACCGTAGTTAAACATACCAATGTTGTCTAAATAAACAGTAGGTGTCATGCCATATCTTTTAACACATTCCACTACTTCTTTCTGAGTCTCGGAATTGTGGCAGAAAACAGGAGCATGAAGCTTATTGGCAAGAGCCGACAAATCCCTTAAAAGCCCTTCGCTACAGGTATACTCTGCGTGGAATCCCAATTCATAAGATATAAGGTCGTTGTAGCCGTTGTATTTTTTGTAACATTCCTCAATTTCCGGGACAGACTGGGTAAAGTCGTTTAATCCTCCGGTCATGACAGTTCTAAATCCCATGTCAACAGATGCCTGAATAACAGGGTCAGGGCTGATGTACATATCAAAATTGGCAGTGATTCCTGATGTGAGATATTCCTTAATGGCAATTTTGCTATACTCATATATTTTGTCATCAGTAAGCTTGGCTTCCATAGGAAATACCTTCTCGTTAAGCCATTTGTCTAAAGGCAAATCATCTGCATAAGAGCGCAAAAATGTCATGGCAGAATGGGTATGGGCATCCTTAAACCCAGGCATAATAAGATTTCCATTGAGATTAATTTCCTTGTCCCATTTTATCTGGGGATGGAGTTTAGAAACTGTTTTGTCCGTTGCAGGGTTTCCCACAAAACCAATGGTGTCATCAAAGACCCACACTTCCCCGGACAAAAGAGTAAGACAGCCATTTTCGTCAGCAGTGGTATCTTCTAAAGTTAAAATAGTTCCATTATAAAAGCGTATATTCATAAAAAATCCTTTCCTTTACATCACAAACTTATAAATTAATCTTATCATTAAGAGGGGAAAAATCAATTATAAAAATACACAAATAAAAAAGACGATGAAAGCTGTAAAAACACAACAGACATCGCCTTTACTTAAAAATTAATTGCTTTTAGTTATTTTAAGTATTGATTTCTTCAATATTAAGAAAATATTTGGAATGTTGACTAAAACAAAAACCGCAAAAGCACCAAATATCATTTCAGTAGTATTTAGTGGAATGGTCTGGGTAATGGTTGAATGTACACTCGAAGAAGAAGTCAGGGTACTCATATGATGTGGAATGCGCATCAAATAAGAAATTGTACATATTATAGCTAAAATCAAATCACCAATCATAAATTTTTTCATGTTTAAATCCTCCAATCTCTAAATTAAATTAAGTTTTTTGAAACACTTTAAACTTTCCTGCGATGAATGATAGCACTAAAAATTAGGTCTGTCAACATAGTATGCTCATTACGTTTTGCACCATTATTGACACATCATAATGGCGATGTTAGTATAGCCGTAAAAGTAGTGGAATCCACAAAATATTAAGGAGGGCTTATGAGATTTCTTCATTTGGCAGATTTGCATATAGGAAAAAGATTAAATGAATTTTCACTGATTGAGGATCAGAAATTCATATTTGACAAAATACTAAATATAATAGATGAGAAAAAAATTGAGGCAGTTCTTATTGCAGGGGATGTATATGACAAGCCGGTGCCATCAGCGGAGGCAGTGACGGTGTTAAACAGTTTTCTAAATAGTCTGGCAAAAAGAAATCTGAAGGTTTTCGTTATAAGTGGAAATCATGACAGTCAGGAAAGAATAGGCTTTGGGGCTGAACTTATAAGCCAAAGCGGAGTTTATATGTCAAAGCCTTTTAGTGGAAATGTGGAAACCCATAAAATAAAAGATGAATATGGTGAAATTAACATATATATGCTGCCTTTTATTAAGCCGGCAATGGTAAAACACGTTTATGAGGAGGCTGACATTGACAGTTATGACAGTGCAATGGCGTATGTTATGGAGCAAACTAAGGTGGACGAAGGCGAGAGAAATCTTTTGATTGCTCATCAGTTTGTAAGGGGAGCAGACAGGTGTGATTCAGAAGAAGTGTCTGTGGGAGGCATTGATGAAGTAAGTGTAGAAAATTTTAAGAGATTTGATTATGTGGCATTAGGTCATTTACATAGCCCCCAGCATATAAAAAGTGAATTTGTAAGATATTCAGGAACTCCTCTTAAATATTCTTTTTCTGAGGCAAGGCATCAAAAAACAGCCCTTATTGTGGATATGAAGGAAAAGGGGAATATTACCCTAGAGAAAGTGCCTCTGATTCCAAAACATGACATGATTGAAATAAAAGGCAAATATCAGGAAATTATGTCTAAGGATTTTTATAAGGATATTGACAGAATGGATTATGCCCATGTGACATTAACGGATGAACAGGACGTTTTACATGCCATGGAGCTTCTTAGAACGGTTTATCCTAATATTATGAAATTAGATTATGACAACACAAGAACAAGAAGTAATAATGAAATAAAAGGTGGGGAAAATGTGGAGAAAAAACAGCCCCTTGATTTATTTAAGGAATTTTATGAACTTCAAAACAACCAGCCTATGAGCTGTGAGCAGGCTGATTTTATGGATAAATTAATTAAAGATGTGTGGGAGGTAAATGAGTAATGAGACCGGTTAAATTAACAATTTCAGCCTTTGGCCCTTATGCAGGCTGTCAGGTAATAGATTTTGAAAAATTAGGTAAGAAGGGAATTTATCTCATAACAGGAGATACGGGAGCCGGAAAAACCACCATTTTTGATGCCATTGTTTTTGCCCTTTATGGGGAGGCAAGCGGAGAAAACAGGGAAACCACAATGTTTAGAAGTAAGTACGCAAAAGAAGATACGGAAACTTTTGTGGAAATGGAATTTGAGTACAGAAACCGGATATATAAGGTAAGAAGAAATCCTGAATATATGAGAAAATCAAAGCGTGGAGAGGGAATGACAAAGCAAGTGGCTGATGCCTTTTTGGAGTACCCGGACTCAAGAAATGTGGTAACAAAAACTAAGGAGGTTACCAGGGCTGTTCAGGAGCTTATCGGCCTTAACAGAGAGCAGTTTTCTCAGGTGGCAATGATTGCCCAGGGAGATTTTTTAAAACTTTTGCTGGCAAAAACAGATGACAGAATTAAAATTTTCAGGCAGATTTTTAATACCGGGATTTACAAGACCATTCAGGACAAGCTAAAGGTACAGGAAAAATCCGTAAAGGAAGAATATGACAGGGAAGAGTCAGCAATAAATCAATCCTTATCAGGTCTTATGTATGATAATAACAGTGAATTAGGAACCCGTGCCGGTAATTTAATAGAATCCGGAGCTAATAATATTGATGAAATAACAGATGTTATTAACAAATTAGTGGAAACTGACAGTGAGTTATTATCAAAACAGCAGAAATTAATGGAAAAGAATGAAAAGGAAACAGCGGGAATAGATGAAAAAATAGGAGAAATAAAAAGAATTAATGAGGCTATCGGGCAGAAAAACAGGGCGTTACTTCTTCTTAAGAAAAACAGGGATGCCTTTGGAAAATTAGAAGAAATTCTTCAGGAGGAAAAGGCTAAGGAACCAAAGCGCAAGAAACTGGAATTTGATATAAGAAAGGAAGAAGAAAAATTGCCGGAGTATGAGGCAATGGGAAGCTTACAGACACAGTGGAGTGAGGAAAAGGAAAAAATTTCCCACTGGGAGAATCAGGAGATATTATTAAATGATTACCTACAAAATTTAGAAGAAGTTATTTCAACGGACAGGGAGCGTTTAAATACAATAAAAAACGCAGGAGAAGAAAAAATTGCTTTACAGGGGGAAATAAATAAAACGACAAAAAAAATAGATGATATTGATAATTTTGTTGAATTGCTTAACAGATATGATAGAAATTTGGTACAGCTTAAAGATTTTCAGGAGAAATATAAGGAAGCTGCGAAAATTTTGGAAGAGGCAAGGAAACATTACGAAGAAAGGGAGCTGTTGTTTTTTAACCAGCAGGCAGGAATTATGGCAAGTGAACTTGAAGAGGGTAAGGCTTGTCCGGTATGCGGTTCAACTACTCATCCTCATAAAGCTGAACCTGTTAAAAATGCACCTTCAAGAAGGGAACTTGATGAAGAAAAGGCAGGTCTTAAGCTAAAGGAAGAAAATACGGCGAATGCCAGTCTTGCAGCAGGAAATAAAGGCAGTGAAGTTAAACTTTTAAAGGAAAATATCCTTAAAGATGGGGAAAAAATCCTTGGATATAAGGAAGAAAATATTAAGATTATAAGAGAATTAATACATGAAAAATATGAGGATTTAAATAAGGAGTCACTTAGCTTTGCAGCAGAACTTAAGTTAATAAATGAAAAGGTAAAGGAAAAAAATAAGTTAGAAGAAAATATACCTGAAAATGAGAAGAAGCTTGAGAATATAAAGCATAAGTTAAAAGATGCAGGCAATAAAAAGTCTGAATGCAAAATTGCTTTTGAGGGTATAAATGCCAAGCTTACCCAGATAAAAGAGAGCCTCAGCTTCAGCACAAGGGAAGAAGCTGTACAACACTTAAATGAATTAAGGGATTTGCTTATAAAAATGGAGGAGAATTACAAAAAAGCTGACAGGGATTTTCAGAACTGTAAAACAGAAATTGAAAAGGCGGAAAATACCATAAAGATGATTGATGAGCAGCTAAGGGGTGCGGAAATTTCTCCTACAGATGAATTGTCAGAAAAAAGGAATGATTTAGTAAAAGAGAGGAAGAATCTGTTAGATGCAATAAACGTAATCAGCACAAGGATTAAAGTTAATGAGAACATCAAAGATGCCATAAAAGTTAAGTACAGGGCAATGAAAGAGGCACAGGAAAAATGGACTATGATTAAATCTCTTTCAGACACTGCTAACGGAGGGATTAACGGTAAGGATAAAATTTTGCTAGAAACGTACATTCAAATGCATTATTTTGACAGGATTATAAATAGAGCTAATATTAGATTTCTTACGATGTCATCAGGACAGTATGAATTAAAAAGAGCAGAAGAGGCAGATAATCAGAGAAGTCAAAGTGGATTGGATTTGTGGGTAATTGACCATTATAATGGAACCAATAGAAGCGTGAGAACTCTTTCGGGAGGAGAAGCTTTTAAGGCATCACTTTCATTGGCGTTAGGGCTCTCTGATGAAATCCATGCTTCTGCCGGGGGAATTAGACTCGATACTCTTTTTGTGGACGAAGGTTTTGGTTCATTAGATGAAGAGTCTCTCAATCAGGCAATAAATGCACTTAATTCCCTGACGGAAGGAAACCGGTTGGTGGGCATAATATCCCATGTTGGTGAATTAAAAGAGCGCATTGACCGGAAGATAATTGTTAAAAAAGATAAGGCTCAGGGAAGCGTAGCTATTATACAATAAAAGGCTGAATAGTTGCATTAAAATTATTTTTGGGATATTATTCTTAATAAAATAAGTATGTCTATATTAGACATATACGTTAATTTTCTTTAAGATAATATTATCAAAACAGGAGTTATTTATGAAAGCAGGTATTTATTTAGGAAAAGAGAAAGTAGAGATTAGAGAAATTCCATTGCCGGAAGTAGGGGATAATGATGTACTTGTTAGAAACATTTATTCAAGTGTATGCGGAACTGATGTTGCGGTATTTATGCATGGACCTAATACAGGACATAAGGTTACAGTAGGTGGCAAGTTTGATTGAGCCGTTTACAGTAGGATGCCGATGTGGAACATTCAGGCAATGTTGTTATAAAAATGGCAGGGAGAACAATTGGTGAGGTATAGAGAAATTGTTGAGGGAATATTTATTGACCGTCCTAACAGGTTTATTGCCCATGTTGATATAGAAGGAGTTGTAAATACCGTGCATGTAAAAAATACAGGGCGTTGTAAGGAATTGTTGATTCCTAAAACTCCTGTAAGGCTGGAGGTTTCTGACAATCCAAATAGGAAGACTTTATATGACTTAGTGGCTGTATATAAGAAAAATTTTGGTTGGATTAATATGGATAGTCAGGCACCAAACAAGGTAGTGAAAGAGTGGTTAGAAACAAAGGATTATGATTACATTAAGCCGGAGTATAAATACGGAGATTCCAGAATTGACTTTTATATGAGAAAAGGAAATCAGGAATATCTTATGGAAGTAAAGGGATGCACCTTGGAAATAGATGGAATAGGATATTTCCCTGATGCACCTACCACAAGGGGAATTAAGCATTTAAGAGAATTAATTAAGGCAAAAAGGGCGGGTTATGAATGTGCAATAGCATTTGTGATTCAGATGGAAGGAATTAATGAAGTACGTCCTAATATAGATACTCATCCTGAATTTGGTGTGGCATTACAGGAGGCAAAAGAAGCCGGAGTGAAAATTTTGTATTTGACATGCAAAGTGGGAAGGGATACCCTAGAGATAATAAATTAACTTTTAGATAAGTTATATGGAGGCATTTATGGAAGAAAGCAGATTTATTGATTTTTCAAAGGAACTTATGGAGTTTATAGATGAAAGTCCCAGTGCATTTCATGTGACGGCAAATTTTGCAGAGATGCTTAAAAAAAACGGATATTCACAATTAAATGAGCAGGATAAATGGAATTTGTTACCGGGAGAAAAATATTATGTTACAAGAAACGGCTCTTCAATAATTGCATTTTGTATACCAAAGAATAATAAGATTTCAAATTTTCAAATAGCAGCAGCCCATAGTGACTCACCGGCATTTAAAATAAAGGAAAATCCGGAAATGGTAGAAGACAACAGGTACCTTTCATTAAATGTGGAAAAATATGGTGGAATGCTTATGGCACCGTGGTTTGACAGACCGTTGTCAGTGGCAGGACGTATTATTGTTAAGGATGGAATGAAAATAAAACCGGTGCTGGTAAATGTTGAAAGAGATTTGTGTATTATTCCGAATCTGGCAATCCATATGAATAGAGAAGCCAACACGGGGGTCAAATATAATCCTCAAAAAGATATGATTCCACTGTTTGGAGAACTGACATCTAAGGGAATTTTTTATAAAGTAATGGCAGATGTTGCCGGAGTAAATGAGGATTCCATAGTTAGTTCAGATTTGTTTTTATATAACAGACAAAAGGGAACTGTTTTAGGATGTAATGGTGAATTTATGTCAGCACCAAGGCTTGATGATATTATGTGTGCCTATAGTTGTATGAAGGCGCATATTGCTGCAGGTGGGTCTGATTCCAATAGCGTTACGGTTTGTGCCATTTTTGATAATGAAGAGGTTGGTAGTACAACAAAGCAAGGGGCGGATTCTACGTTTTTGTCAGATGTTCTTAATAGAATCGGTTTGTGTATGGGAATAAATGGAGAAGATATGATTCGGGCATATTCCCGGTCATTTATGTTATCTGCGGATAATGCCCATGGTGTTCACCCTAATTATATGGAAAAGGCAGACCCTACTAACAGACCTTATATGAATAATGGAATAGTTATAAAGTACAATGCAAACCAAAAATATACCACAGATGGAATGTCGGCAGCAGTGTTTAAAGAAATTTGTAAGGAGGCAGCAGTACCGACTCAAACTTATGTAAACCGTTCAGATATTCCCGGCGGTTCAACTCTGGGAAACATAGCAAACAGTCACATATCTATTAATACAGTAGATATCGGGCTTGCCCAGTTGGCAATGCATTCGCCATATGAGACAGCCGGTACAAAAGATGCACTATATATGTTAGAAGGAGTTAAGGCATTTTATAAAACAAAGGTAACAGTTGGAGATAATGGGGAATTCATATTAGGATAGAATATTTAAATAAAGATGAGGATACAATCATCACAACATATACAGTAGAATAAAGAAAAAATGTGATATACTAATTTTGTAACATTAAATCAAAGAGTTTAAAAGCATTTTGTGATAAGTATAGCCCGGATACTGCAGTCAGATTTTCAACAATGAAGTACATTAACCAGGAGTGGATGGAAAATATACCACTATATGCCATATGTAATTTATAAATATAGTAAAAAGTGTCCCTGCAAATTTAATTGAGGGACACTTTTACAACAATTATGCAAACATTGAAAATGCCATAACTACAATTCCAAGTATAACAAGTATAATACCTGTGGCACGGTTTAAGGTTTTTGGCGTAGCTTTGTTGGCAAACACGGCAGCAATTCTTGCCCATAATAATGTAAATATAATACACAAAATCCAGACCGTTACATCAGGGGCACCTCCAATGGCAAAGTGTGAGGCTGCACCGGTAAATGCTGTAAATGTCATAATGAATACGCTGGTTCCCACGGCAGTTTTAAGTTCATATCCCAAAACTGAAGTTAAAATAAGGAGCATCATCATACCTCCCCCGGCACCAACGAAACCACATATAAATCCAATTAAAACGCCACAAATAACTGACTGAATGGCACGCTTTTTGGCAGGAACATCGGTCATTGCTTCTTTGGTTGTCATAACAGGCTTTACAATAAATTTAATTCCCAAAAGAAAGGTCATAAAAACAGAAAAGTTTCCCATGGTTGTAGATGGAACAAGGCTTGAAATATAGCTTCCTACAACAGTGAATGCTAAAACGCTAACCATCATAATAAGTCCGTTTCTTATATCAAGATTTTTATTTTTTCCGTATGTATAGGCAGAAACAGCACTGGCTAAAACATCTGATGACAGGGCAATTCCCACAGCCATATATGGGTCCATGCCAAGAAATGTAATTAACATTGGGCTGATAACTGCAGCTGCACTCATTCCTGCAAAACCGGTTCCAAGTCCTGCACCCATTCCTGCAAAAAATGTTACTACAAATGTTATTAAAATGTCCATTTATTGAACCTCCTCTAAAATTTCATTGAGATTTGAATTCATCTTGCTAATGCAACTGTAAATGGCATCTTTAGTTTCTTCATCTATATCTTCGAAAATCCTGTCTACAAAGTTTTTTTGAAGAATAAGTCCCATGTTAATTATTTCATCTGCCTTAGGAGTGCATACAAGTTGGTGCTTGCGCCGGTCACCTTCCACTTCTTTTCTGATAAGATATCCGTCATTTACTAACCGGTCCACATTGACGGATACAAGATTTGCCTTGATTTTTCTGATTTCAACAATATCTCGGGCAGTGGTAAATTCCGGATTATTGGATAAAAACATCAGAATATCAAATGCTGTCTGAGGTAAATTTATCTGATGGCATAAAGGCTTACACATTGCAGAGTAAGCTAAAGAAATTTTATGAGCAAATTCAATGCCTGTTCGCATAATACATCCTCCAATATAAAAGTACAAAAATGAATAGTTAAAATTTGAAGTATTATAACATAGAAAAAATTAAAAGTAAATCATATAAATGTGTAGCAGGAAGCAAAAAGTATTGGAAAAGTTTAATAAATATGAGTAAAATTAGTGTACGATGATAAAAGTTAAGGTGTTTATAGAGGAATGTTTTTTTGAATATCCCGGAATCGTAGGGGTTCATCCAAAGGATAATACAGCTACAATCTGGATTAAAACTAATGATTTAGTGGAAATAATAAAAGAGCATGGAAATGAAGTTTTTGTTATGGAAAAGGAAAATGGCAAATGATTTTTGGAGTAAATACTATTCCTGATTATCGTAAACGTGGGCTTGCAGGAAGATTAATTACACAGGCAATTAATGATGTGCAAATACAGGGAAGAAAAGGCTTAGTACTAACATGCAAGGATGCTTTAGTACCGTGTTACTCTAAATTCGGATTTATAAATGAAGGTATTTCAGAGCATTCAACACACGGAAACGTAGTGTGGAATCAGATGAGATTAGAATTTTAATTATTTTATAATATCACAAAAAACACTTGACAAAGTAACGAATAATATATATTATAATTGATACAAGATGTAATTACAATACTGCAATGTAAGAACGGATAAATGCAAATTGAATATTGGGGCAGGCACAATGGTGGTTTGTACTTTATAAGGCTTATATTGTGCTATTGTATTTTTTTTACATCCGGTGTATACTATAAGAAGATTAAGAAAAACTAATAGTATACACCTCGAAATATTAAAAGGAAGAGAGGTGTTATATGAGAAAAAAGGATATAGCAACCAAGAAGTACATGTCAGATAACGTGAGATTTGCAGATGTTTTCAATTATGCCATATATGGGGGAAGGCAGATTATAAAGTATGACATGTTAAAGGAAATCAGTGCAGAAGAACTGTTATTAATGGAAGGGGAGAGTGGAAAGCTAATTACAAGGGACAGAGTAAGGGATTTAGAGAAGATGTGTGTCATAAAGAAAAGCGGAAACATTGTTTACATGCTTTTGGGAATTGAAAACGCATCCAATGTACATTATGCCCAGCCGGTAAGAAATGGCTTATATGATTTTATGGGGTACGCCGACCAGGTGGAGAGAAAATCAAGGGAAAACAGAAGAAAAGGTAATTTAAGCAGTGGAAGTGAATTTTTGTCAGGGCTTAAGAAAGAAGATAAGATGGCCGGAATAATAACCCTGACGGTATATTTTGGAGACAGACCATGGGACGGTCCAAGAAGTCTCCACGAAATGTTAAGTATTGATGATAAGGAAATATTAAAACTGATTCCGGATTACAGGATTAATCTCATAGATCCCCATGAGATTAACAATTCCGAAAAGTTTATGTCGGATTTCAGGTACATAATAGAATTTATGAAGGCATCAGGGGATAAGGAGAAGATGAATTACTTATTAAAAGAGAAGCATAGTGTATACTCAAACATGGAAAGGGATGCCATGGTGGTAATAAGGGAATGTGCAAACATTAACATAAAGATTGAAGAGAAGGAGGAAAAGCAGGATATGTGTAAGGCAATTGATGACATGGTGAAGGATGCAAGAATGAGTGGAGAAGCAAGAGGAGAAGCAAGAGGAGAAGCTGAACGGAAAATAATGCAGAAAGAGCTGGACGAAAAGCAGAACCGATTAGACAAATATGAAAAAGAAATAGAGGAATTAAAGAAGCAGCTTGCCGAGAGGCAAACGGCTTAAAAAGAGTATTTCACATAGTAGGATAGTTAATAAAATCATGTTATAATTACTATATTAAAATATATAAAAGGATTGAAAGCATGACATTACAACAGTTGAAATATGTATTAATGGTAGCGGAAACGGGGACCATTACAGAGGCAGCAAATAACTTATATATTTCCCAACCAAGCCTGACTAACGCAATACATGAGTTGGAAAAGGAAATGAATATTGTTATATTTAACAGGACAAATAAAGGAATAACTCTTTCTAAGGAGGGAGAAGATTTTTTAGGATATGCGAGACAGGTATTAGAGCAGGCGGCAATTCTAGAGGATAAATATAAAGGTAGCAATGGAGGAAAAAAACAGTTTTGCATTTCTACACAACATTATTCCTTTGCCGTAAATGCATTTGTTGATTTGATTAAGAAATATGGTCAGGATGAGTATGATTTTAGCATTAGGGAAACACAGACATATGAGATTATTGAAGACGTTGCACATATGAGAAGTGAGATAGGAATAATATTTTTTAATGATTTTAATGAAGTAGTAATAAATAAGATTCTTAAAAGTCATGATTTGGAATTTCACCAGCTCTTTGTTGCAAAACCACATGTGTTTATAAGTAGAAAACACCCACTTGCAAAAAACACGGTTATAACCAATGAAGAATTAGAAGAGTATCCGTACATGTCCTTTGAGCAGGGGGAACATAATTCATTTTATTTCTCAGAAGAAATTTTTTCGGATTATGAGAGAAAGAAGAATATTCGTGTAAGGGACAGAGCAACTTTATTTAATCTGTTAATTGGACTAAACGGTTATACGGTATGTAGTGGTGTTATTGATAAAAAATTAAATGGAAAAGATATTATTGCCGTTCCATTAGCTGATGAAAAAGATATGCGAATAGGATATATTACCCATAAAAAGGGCACGGTTACAAGGTTAGGAAATACATATTTAGAGGCATTAAAAAAATATTTAGGCTAAATAGGTTGTCTATAGTTTAAAACTATGGACAACTTATTTTTTGTGTATTTTACAGTGAAAAGCTCATTAAATATAATAAAGTCAGCTATTAAGGTTGTTTATAAAAAAGAAAAAGTTACTTTTAGAAATGGAGGATTAAAATAATGAGCAATTTACAGACACCATTTAGATATGATTTTGTGGGAAGTTTTTTAAGACCACAGGCACTCAAAGATGCAAAAGTGGCATATCAGAATGGAAAAATCACAAAGGAAGAATTAGATAAAATTGCAAACGAAGAAATTACAAAGATCGTGGCAAAGCAGAAGGAATTGGGATTTCATGCCATTACAGACGGAGAGTTCAGAAGAACTTTTTGGCATTTAGATTTTATGTGGGGATTTGAAGGTGTTGAACACAAAAACACAGGAAATGGTGTTAAGTTCAATGATGAGTTAGCAGTTCTTGATGATACTTATCTTGTAGGTAAAATCAAGGCAAAGCCACATCCGTTTGTGGAATACTTCAAATTTTTAAAGCAGTTTGAGGATGAAAATACGGTAGCCAAATATACAATTCCGGCACCGGCACAGACTTTCCAGCAGATGATTGTACCGGCAAATTACGAAACTACAAGAAAATATTACAGCACTAATGAAGAATTAATTCACGATATTGGAGTTGCTTATCAGGATGTTATAAAACAATTTTATGATGCAGGCTGCCGCAATCTTCAGTTGGATGATTGTACATGGGGAGCAATTGTAGGTGATGCGGCAGAGCAGAGATATAAGGAACTAAATATTGATTTAGAGGATGTAAAGAAGGAACTTCTTGCAGTAAACAATCTGGCATTAGAAGGAAAACCGGATGATATGGTTATTACCTCACATATATGCAGAGGAAATTATCATTCAACATTCTTTACAAGCGGACCATATGATTCAGTCGCAGACTATGTGTTCGCAAAAGAAAATGTGGATGCATTGCTTTTAGAATATGATGATGAAAGATCAGGTGGATTTGAGCCTTTGGCAAAAGTTTCACAGGACAAAAAAGTTGTTCTGGGACTTATTACCACAAAATCTCCGGCATTAGAGGATAAAGAAGAAGTTATAGCCAGAATATATGAAGCAGCAAAATATATTCCTCTCGACAGATTATGCTTAAGCCCGCAGTGTGGATTTGCGTCCTGTGAAATAGGTAATAAAATTACTGAAGAACAGCAGTGGGCAAAGTTGAAGTTAGTAAAAGAAATTGCCCGGGAAGTTTGGGGAGAATAAATTAATATATAAATTAGGATAAAAAATAAGCAGTAAAACTGTGTCAGTAAAACACATAGAAAATTGACAATTAATCTTATTTATAGTATTCTATGGCACAGGGAATGAAGTTCTCCCTTGGGAAACCAAAACTGCTTATTATGCTGATGACTTCTACGATTATTACAGTCGCAGAAGTGTCAGCTTTTTTTTATGTAAAAGATTTAGGGTATTACAGGGAGAGTAAATGCATCGGCGACAAAAATCACACACTAAAAGGAGGATATTTATATGTTAACATCATTAGCTCTTATTTTTATTGTGGGGCTTGCCATGGGGGCAATTTGCAGGCAGCTGAAATTACCGAGAATAATAGGAATGCTTATTACAGGAATCGTATTGGGGCCATACGTTTTAAATCTTCTCGATTCCTCTATATTGGGGATTTCAGCGGACTTGAGAAAAATGGCGTTAATAATTATTTTGTTAAAGGCAGGATTATCCCTTGACCTTAACGATTTAAAAAAAGCAGGGCGACCGGCAATCCTGCTGTCTTTTGTTCCGGCGTCCTGTGAAATAATAGGATATGTACTTTTAGCTCCCGTAATATTAAAAATCAGCCATATAGAGGCAGCGGTCATGGGTGCTGTTCTGGCGGCAGTTTCACCGGCAGTTGTAGTGCCACGAATGGTAAATCTTATGGGAAAAAAATATGGAACTAAAAAGGCAATACCGCAGATGATTATGGCAGGAGCCTCCTGCGATGATATCTTTGTTATTGTTTTATTTACTACATTCTTAAGTGTTGCCCAGGGCGGGAAAGCAAATGTTATGGACTTTATATCAATACCTGTTTCCATTGTTTTAGGCATATTACTGGGGGCAGTTGTGGGATATGGTCTGTATATGTTTTTTGAAACATCATATGCCCATAAGCACTGTGTAAGAAATAGTACAAAAGTAATAATTGTTTTGGGATTTTCATTTCTTTTAGTTGCAGTGGAAGACTGGCTTAAGGGAACAGTGGCAGTATCGGGATTACTTGCGGTAGTCAGTATGGCATGCGTAATAAAGATGAAAAGCACAGCCTTTGTTTCAAAAAGGCTTTCGGAAAAATTTGGAAAGTTGTGGATAGCGGCGGAAGTGATTCTTTTTGTTTTAGTTGGTGCGGCAATAGATATAAGATACACTCTTAGTGCGGGAATAGCAGCAGTGTTTATGATTTTACTGGCATTATTATTCAGGTCAGTGGGAGTTTTAATTTGCACTGCCAAAACAAATCTGTGTCTGAAAGAAAGATTGTTTTGCGTTATTGCCTATCTTCCAAAAGCGACAGTTCAGGCAGCCATTGGCTCAGTGCCTCTTGCATCAGGGCTGGCATGTGGCAAAATTGTTTTATCGGTTGCAGTTCTTGGAATTATTATAACAGCACCTCTTGGAGCCTTGGGAATAGACAGCACCTATAAAAGATTTTTGGAAAAAGAAAATATATAAATCAGGGTGGGTTTTGCGTTTAATAATGAAATAACATATAATGTAAAGAAAATAGGAGAACAAAATGGAAAGAGATTTAACAACAGGAAGTGTATTAAAAAATATTGTATATTTTTCATTGCCATATTTATTGTCATATTTTTAACAGACATTGTACGGAATGGCAGATTTGTTTTATTAGCTACTGTTAAGCCCATTGTGGGTTTAACGTCCACTCCTGAGAAGGCAGTTTCTGAAACTGTAGCTTATTTAACCATATGTTTTATTGGGATTCCTTTTATTACTGATTATAATATAATAAGTTCAATATTTCGCGGGTTAGGTGACTCAAAGAGTCCAATGTATTTTATTGCAGTGGCATGCATGGCAAATATTGTTTTAGATTATATTTTTATTGGTGGAATGAATTTAGGGGCTGCAGCAGCGGTAGGTATCGTTGAAAAATTCATAGGTATGGTATTCTTAGTACCATCTACCATGTTGTTTACAGTTTCGGCATTATCAGCTCAAAACATAGGTGCCGGAAAGCATAATAGGGCAACAGTTACTCTTCGTTACGGAATTTTTATCCTCACTATTGTATTTTTTTATATCCAGTGTATACTATAAAGAGATTAAGAAAAACTAATAGTATACACCTCGAAATAATATCAAAGGAAAGCATAAGCTTTGCTGGGGTGATAAAGCAGTGACCATAGCTACAGTTCTTATAGAACTTATTGTAACATCTGGGACCATGACTATAAAGTAACTTATTAACTATGTGGGTAAAAATGGATGCCCAACAATTCATCCAACACCTGCATCATAAAAAAATAAGTCTATAGCCTCTTTGAATGAGGTCTATAAAATTATTATACGAGGGGTGTTATATGGGAAATAAGGATATAGCAACCAAAAAGTACATGTCAGATAACGTGAGATTTGCAGATGTGTTTAATTATGCCATATATGGGGGAAGGCAGATTATAAAACATGACATGTTAAAGGAAATCAGTGCAGAAGAACTGTTATTAATGGAAGGGGATAAGGAGAAACTGAGCGTAAAAGAATGCAGGTGCAGCACTTTACAGAAGCTTTGGGAAAACCAGCACCACTATGTATATATCAATTGTAGCAAATATAGTAAATGTAGCGGGAAACTGTATTGGTTTATTTTTGCCATTACCCCTGTTATAATGAATTTTTACGCATTAGAAGATAAAGTAATTTAAATTTTTTGAAAGGAGCAATTAAATGAAAAAATTAGTTACAATTATTATGGCAGTTGTGCTTATGATTTCTTTAGCAGCCTGTGGAGAAACAAAGAAACCAACAGAGGAAATCTCAGACAGTACGGAGGTTACAACAGAAAATTCTACAACTGAGAAAAGTGAAACTGAAGGTAATACAACCGTCGAAAATGGAAAAAATATCTCAGTATTGTTTTTTTCAGTAACAGGAACTACCCGAAATGTTGCACAAAAAATTGCCGGAACATTGGGAACAGATACCATGGGAATCATTCCAAAGGAGGAATATACTTCTGATGATATAGATTACAGCAATGATGATTGTCGTGCAAATAAGGAAATGAAGGATGAGTCCTCCAGACCGGAAATTAAAAATGACTTAAGCAAAGTAGAAAATAGTGATACTATTTATATAGGATACCCTATATGGTGGGGAACGGCACCGAGAATAATACAGACGTTTTTTGAAAGCTACGATTTAAAGGGAAAGACAGTGTATTTATTCTGTACTTCCAGTGGCAGTGGAATTGAACAAAGTGTAAGTGATTTGCAAAAATTATATCCCGATGTAAACATTGCCGCAGGAAAGCGTTTTGATGGAAATGTCACAGATGAGGAAGTAAATAACTGGACTAATGGGGTAAAATAAAGTTAAATTACCGGGAGGCAATTACATTATGGATTTGAGAGTATTAAGATATTTTTTAATGGTGGCAAAAGAGCAAAGTTTTACCAAAGCGGCTAAGCAGCTTAATATAACACAACCTACCCTTTCAAGACAGCTGGCGGCTTTAGAAGAGGAACTTGGGGTAAAGCTGTTTAACAGAGGTGGTCACAGCATTACCCTGACTAATGAAGGTTTGCTGCTAAAGCGCAGGGCATTGGAACTGGTAGATTTGGAAGACAAAATTGTCAGTGAATTTAAGGGCAACAGGGAGTCTGTAGAAGGGAAAATTACCATAGGCTGTGGCGAATTTATAGCTGTGGAAACCTTGGCAAAAATATGCAAAAAATATAAGGAAAAATACCCTTTAGTTCAGTTTGCCATACATACAGGAACCGCTGACAACATTTCAGAAATGATGAATAAAGGGCTTGTGGATATAGGATTGTTTCTTGAGCCCGTTAGCACTGAAGGAATGGATTATATTAGAATGCAGGGATGTGACCACTGGGTAGTAAGCATGAGAGTGGATGATCCATTGGCAAAAAAAGAAGTTATTACAAAAAAAGATTTGTTAAAGCTTCCACTGATATTGCCGGAAAGAACAAATATACAAAGTGAATTGGCAAATTGGTTCGGAAAGGATTTTAGCAGACTGAATATTGCTTTTACCAGTAATTTAGGGACAAATGCAGGAGTTATGGCTATAAACGGATTAGGATATCCTATTTCCATTGAAGGTGCCATGCGATATTGGAGGAGAGATTTGGTGGTACAAAAAACATTATCACCGGAGATTCTGGCAAGCACTGTAATAGCATGGAGGAGAAATATACCGTATTCACCGGCAGTAAGTAAATTTATAGAGGAAATAAATGCCTACAAGGCATAAAAAGACATACAATATGGGTATTAGACATAACGACAAAATAAAGTATATAATAAATGGGTAGGATAAATTAATTTGTCTTATCCATTTTGTGTAATACAAAAACATGAGGAGGTATTAGTTATGGCAAAGAAGTTAGTAGCATATTTTAGTGCAAGTGGAGTAACAAAAAAAGTAGCTGAAATAGTATCAGAGGCAGATAACAGTGATTTATATGAAATCACACCAAAGGTACCATATACAAAGTCAGACCTTAACTGGATGGATAAAAAATCAAGAAGCAGTGTAGAAATGAGTGACAAAAAAATCAGACCTGAAATAGCAGGAGATGAAATAAATCCTCAGGATTATGACGAAATTCTTATAGGATTTCCGGTTTGGTGGTATGTTGCACCAACAATTATTAATACATTTTTAGAAAAATATGATTTTTCAGGTAAAAAGATAATCTTATTTGCCACATCAGGAGGAAGCGGATTCGGAAACACCGTAAAAGAATTACAGCCGTCAGCACCTGATGCAATAATTACAGAAGGTAAAGTTTTAAATGGCATGTCCAAACAGGAAATAATAAATTGGGCAAAGAGTATATAGAGGAGGAAACATTTATAGGAGGAAATTGTTATGGCAAAAATAACACAGACAGCAGGAAGAAATGCATTAGGAGAATTTGCTCCTGAATTTGCACATTTTAATGATGATGTTCTTTTTGGAGAAAATTGGAACAATCAGGATATAGACGTAAAAACAAGAAGTATTATAACAGTTGTGGCACTTATGGCATCAGGAATTACAGATTCATCTCTTAAATTCCATTTGGAAAATGCCAAGGCCCATGGAGTTACCCAGAAGGAAATTGCTGCAATTATTACCCATGTGGCTTTTTATGCAGGCTGGCCAAAGGGATGGGCAGTTTTTAACCTTGCAAAAGAGGTGTGGAATGTAAATGAAGGGGATTTGCCTTACGAAGATGAGGCAATGAGAGCTCACGCAAAAGAAATGGTATTTCCAATTGGGGCACCAAATGATGCCTTTGCCAAGTATTTTGTAGGAAAGAGTTATCTTGCACCGGTATCAACCAATCAGGTGGGAATTTTCAATGTAACATTTGAGCCGGGTTGCCGTAACAACTGGCATATTCATCATGGAAAGAATGGTGGAGGACAGATTCTTGTGTGTGTAGCCGGACGTGGATACTACCAGGAGGAAGGAAAAGAAGCCATTGAAATGAAACCGGGAGATTGTATAAATATTCCTCCGGAGGTAAAGCATTGGCATGGAGCCGCACCTGACAGCTGGTTTAGCCATTTAGCAGTTGAAGTTCCGGGAGAAGAAACATCAAATGAATGGTGCGAGGCTGTGTCAGACGAAGAATACGGAAAATTGAAATAGGAATAATATATGACGAGTTGCCGCTGACCGGAGGGAGTGGGCGCAACATATTATGTTAGGAGGAAATAAATGTATACCAAAACAATTACATTGAATAATGGCATAAAAATACCACAGTTAGGACTGGGAACGTGGTTTATAGATGATGACAAAGTGGCAGAGGCAGTAAAGGCAGCAGTAGATTTGGGATACAGACATATCGATACTGCACAGGCTTACGGAAATGAACGTGGAGTTGGTGAAGGTGTCAGAAACTGCAAAATTCCAAGGGAAGAATTATTTGTTGTATCAAAGGTTGCTGCAGAACACAAAACTTACGAGTCAGCTGCTAAAAGTATTGATGAGACTTTGGAGAAGATGGGACTTGATTATCTTGACATGATGATTATTCATAGTCCACAGCCGTGGGTAGAGGTAAATCAGTCTGAAAACAGATATGTAGAGGGTAACAGAGAAGCCTGGAGAGCTCTTGAAGATGCATACAAGGCAGGAAAATTAAAGGCTATTGGCGTATCAAATTTTCAGATTGAAGATATTGAAAGTCTTTTGGAAGTGGCAGAAATTAAACCTATGGTAAACCAGATTCTTTGCCATATCAGCAATACACCGGAGGAACTTATAGAGTTCTGCAAGAAGAAGGATATTGCCGTGGAGGCATATTCACCAATTGCCCATGGCGAGATATTAAATCAGCCGGAAATCAAACACATGGCAGATAAGTATGGCGTTTCTGTTGCACAGTTGTGTATCAGATATACATTACAGCTGGGAACCATATCACTTCCTAAAACCGGAAATCCGGAGCATATGAAAACTAATGGAGATGTAGATTTTGAAATTAGTAGGGAAGATATGGAGATTCTAGAGAATTTTAAAAAAATTGAAAGCTATGGAGCAAGCAGCGGTTTCCCTGTGTACGGTGGAAGGTTGTAGCTTGTAGTTTTATAGGTGGAATGAATTTAATCAAGGCGGATTGTTGCGGACAAATATTCGTGACAATCCGCCTTGGTTGTTTACATATGTCTTTTTAAAATAACAAAGCTATATACAAATTACTATTACGTTTATTAATTATCTGAATATCATGTCCCTGCATAATCATAAAAACGCAATCGTCAACAACTTGTTGACAATTCTAAAATGCTGATATATAATCCTTATTAAGAATAAATCCTAATAAGGAGGACGAATGACAAACAGAAGGAACACCATACAGAAAGATCTGGTACGAAATGCTGTATACGAGATGAAAAGACATGTTACAGCAAATGAAGTGTATGATTTTATTAAAGAAGCATATCCTACAATTGGAAAAGGAACTGTATATAGAAATCTTGATATATTGGTAGAAGAAGGTGCTTTAAGAAAGGTTGAAGTCCCGGATGGACCGAACCGGTTCGATTTTACGTTGAAAAATCACTATCATGTCAGATGCGTAAAGTGCGGTGAGGTTTCAGATGTGGATATGGATGAAATATTGGACTTGATGGAGAGAATTCATAACACTCATGGAACTAAATTTTTGGATTATGATATTTCATTTAAAGGTATTTGCTCAAAATGCAGGGAGAAGGTAAAGGAGGAAAAATATGGATAGGAAAGCAATGTATAAGTTGAGTTATGGATTGTTTGTACTGACCGCTAAGGAAGACGAAAAAGATAATGGTTGTATCATTAATACTGCTATTCAGGCAGCTTCAGAACCAAACCAGTTAAGTATCTGCGTTAACAAAGCAAATTACACTCATGATATGATTCAAAGAACCGGAAAATTCACAGTATCGGTCCTGAGTCAGAATGCACAGTTTGAATTGTTCAAACATTTTGGCTTTCAATCAGGAAGGAATGTTAATAAGTTTGAAGCATTTGAAAAGTGTGCCAGAGGTTCAAACGGTATTTACTATGTTACAGAAGGTACAAATGCATACATTTCTGTAACAGTTAATAAAACAGAGGATTTAGGTTCCCATACAATGTTTATGGGTGAGATAACTGATATGGAAGTTTTAAGTAATGTTCCTTCAGTAACATATGATTATTACCAGAATAATATTAAGCCTAAGCCAGAGAAAGTTGGAAAGACGGAGGATGGTCAGACAATATTGCGTTGCAGAATTTGCGGATACGAATATGTAGGCGAAGAATTACCGGATGACTTTATATGTCCTTTGTGCAAGCACCCGGCATCAGATTTTGAAAAAGTAGTAAAGAAAACGGAGGTAAAAGAAATGGCAGCAAACAAATATGCGGGAACACAGACAGAGAAAAATTTACAGGAGGCATTTGCAGGGGAATCACAGGCAAGAAATAAGTATACCTATTTTGCTTCTGTAGCGAAAAAGGAAGGCTACGAGCAGATGTCAGCTTTATTTTTAAAAACAGCAGATAACGAGAAAGAACATGCAAAGATGTGGTTCAAGGAATTAGCAGGAATCGGTGATACAAAGGAAAATCTGGCGGCAGCTGCAGAAGGCGAAAATTATGAATGGACAGATATGTATGAGGGATTTGCGAAAACAGCTGAGGAAGAAGGATTCCCTGAGCTTGCAGCAAAATTCAGGGCTGTAGGAGAGATTGAGAAGCACCATGAAGAGAGATATCGTGCCCTCCTTAAGAATATTGAAACTGCACAGGTGTTTGAAAAGAGTGAAGTTAAGGTATGGGAATGCCGTAACTGTGGACATATTGTGGTAGGAACAAAGGCACCGGAGGTATGTCCGGTATGTAATCATCCACAGAGCTATTTTGAAGTACATGAAGAGAATTATTAAAGTGGAAGGAGATTATGCATATTGCAACATGCATTAATATGGAAATGCTAAAAGAATTTATACATATTAAGGATACAGAATAACATAAATTCAACAGTAGTATATGTAGAATAAAAGAATATTTTCTTAATTTTTCCACATAATAACTCCAAAGCTTTTATTTAGCAAAACGGGATTTTGCCAGACATAAGAAAAAGCAAAATCACTATAAATTTGATAATGGAGGAAAAGTGGGTATATGAAAGCAACAGGTATAGTCAGAAGAATAGACGATTTGGGAAGAGTTGTAGTTCCTAAGGAAATCCGACGGACTCTTAGAATTAGAGAAGGTGATCCCATGGAGATTTTTACTAATAGAGAAGGAGAAATAATTCTGAAAAAATATTCTCCAATAGGTGAAATTGACAGTTTTGCCAAGCAATATGCGGAAAGTCTTGCACAGGTGTCAGGATATCGTATAGTGATAACTGACAGAGATCAGGTAATTGCCGTAGCAGGAGGAACCAAAAAGGAATTAATAGGCAGAGGAATTAGTAAGGAATTAGAAAATCTCTTAGAAGCAAGGGAAAATCTTACCACAGAAAATGGAGTTGAAAAGGCTATACCAATAGTTGAAGGTATGGAAGCACCTGAGATGGATCAGATTATTTATCCAATAATATGTGAAGGTGACATAATAGGAAGCGTAATCATTCTTTCAAAGGATGAAAAGCAGAAGGTAAGTGTCACGGAGCAGAAGTTAGCAGGAGTGGCGGCTGAATTTCTCGGACGCCAGATGGAAGCATAAAATATTATAAAAGCCCGAAATTGTTATAAACCTAGTAAAGACTAGAAAATACTATTGTAAATAACAGTTTCCGGGCTTTTATTTGCAATATAAATAATAAGGAGTAATTGAAAAAATATAATTGATAACAGCAAAAAATATTAAATTGACAAAAATATTTATAAGTGACAAAATACCATTAATAATAAACGTGACAGGAGTGTATATTTACACGGAAAGGATGAAAATATGTACATTGCAGATAAAAAAAGATATGAAAAAATGAAGTATTCAAGGTGCGGAAACAGTGGATTAATGTTGCCACAGGTTTCTCTGGGACTATGGCATAACTTTGGTTCTAACGGAAATTTTGATAACATGACAGAAATGTGCTATACCGCCTTTGACAATGGAATAACTCACTTTGATTTGGCTAATAACTATGGACCAGTAGCAGGAGCGGCAGAAGAAAATTTTGGAAGAATATTAAAGAGAGGGCTTGATGCATACAGAGATGAAATAATTGTTTCTACTAAGGCAGGATACGGTATGTGGCAGGGACCTTACGGTGATGGGGGAAGTAAAAAATATCTTGTGGCAAGTCTTGATCAAAGTCTTAAAAGAATGGGACTGGATTATGTTGATATTTTTTATCATCACAGACCTGATCCTAATACGCCTTTAGAGGAAACAGTGAGAGCCTTAGACGGAATTGTAAAAAGCGGTAAAGCTTTGTACATAGGCATTTCAAATTACAATAGAGAACAGACCATGGAAGCTGTTAAGCTGTTTAACGAATATGGAACACCTTTTATAATAAATCAGAGAAGATATTCCATTTTTGACAGAACAATAGAAAATGACGGATTAAAAGATTATGCTGCTTATAATGGAATAGGAGTAATAACATTCTGTCCGTTAGAGCAGGGAGTATTAACAGACAGATATATTAACGGTATCCCTGAGGACAGTCGTGTCCGTACAGATGGACGTTTCCTTAAAGAAAATGCCATAACTGAAGAAAAAATAAACAGGGTTAAGGCATTAAGAGGAATTGCAGCAAAAAGAGGACAGACTTTAGCGCAAATGGCATTATCATGGATTTTGAGAGATGGTGATATTACCAGCGTGCTAATAGGAGCTTCAAGACCGTCACAGATTCTTGATAACATTGGATGTATAAATAATACAGAATTTTCCAAGGAAGAAAGAGAAGCTATTGATAATATAAGTTTAATGTAATTAGCATAATAAATAACTAAAAAATAGTATTCGGAAATTAAAGACTTTTTAAACTTTAGTTTCATGAATACTATTTTTTTACCTTTAACATAAAAACGATTTTAGTAAAAATACCTATAAAAATTGTTAAAAAACAGTAAAATTTTGATAATTTACCTAAAAATATTCTATTTTTTCTAAAAAGAAATGAAATTATAATAAAGTTAGTCAATAAAGACAGGAAAAAAACAACAATATTAACAAATAGGAGGAATATTAAGATGAGAAGATCAAAGTTTTTAACAGTTTTAGTTGCAGCAGCCCTTGGAATGTCAATGGTAGGCTGCGGATCATCAGGAGGAAGTTCAGGAGGAACTTCAACCGGTTCAGTGGCAAATAAGGATAAGCCATTATGCTGGTTTAACCGTCAACCGTCAAACAGCTCCACAGGCGCTCTTGACACAACAGCACTTAATTTCAACAAAGATACATATTATGTAGGATTTGATGCTAACCAGGGTGCAGAACTTCAGGGACAGATGGTATTAGATTACATTAAGGCAAACATCGACAAAATCGATAGAAATGGAGACGGAATAATCGGTTATGTTCTTGCCATCGGAGATATCGGACACAATGATTCAATCGCACGTACATGTGGTGTTCGTACAGCTCTCGGAACAGCTGTAAAGAAAGACGGAAGTGTTGATTCATCACCGGCAGG
Source organism: Eubacterium segne (assembly GCF_014287775.1). Classification (NCBI taxonomy): domain Bacteria; kingdom Bacillati; phylum Bacillota; class Clostridia; order Eubacteriales; family Eubacteriaceae; genus Eubacterium; species Eubacterium segne. Next base: position 452,639 of record NZ_JACOOZ010000001.1, on the reverse strand, counting down.
AACCAACGTAGACGGCAAATCAAAAGCTGTACAGGATGCAACTTTGGAAGTTAATGGAAAGACATATACAGTCAGAGAGTTAGCATCACAGGAAATGAAGAATTCAGCCGGTGCAACATGGGATGCAGCAACAGCAGGAAATGCCATTGGAACATGGACAGCTTCATTTGGCAAACAGATTGATGTAGTTGTATCAAATAATGATGGTATGGGAATGTCAATGTTTAATGCATGGGCTAAGGACAACAAGGTTCCAACATTTGGATATGATGCTAACAGCGATGCAGTAGCAGCTATAGCAGAAGGATACGGCGGAACAATTTCACAGCATGCTGATGTTCAGGCATACCTTACACTTAGAGTTCTCCGTAATGCACTTGATGGTGTAGATATTGATACAGGAATTGGAACACCTGACGATGCAGGAAACAGCCTTACAAAGGATGAAGATTACAGATACAGCGAAGAAGAAAGATCATATTACGCATTAAACGTTGCTGTAACAGCTGACAACTACAAAGATTTTACAGATTCAACAAAGATTTACGACAAGGTTTCAAAAAAGCTTGATTCAAGCAAGAGCGCAGAAAAGAAAGTATGGCTTAACATTTACAATGCATCAGACAACTTCCTTAGCTCAACATACCAGCCATTACTTGAAAAGTATGATGACCTTCTTAACCTTAAGGTAGATTATATTGGTGGTGACGGACAGACAGAATCAAATATTACTAACCGTTTAGGAAATCCGGGTGAATATGATGCATTCGCAATTAACATGGTTAAAACAGATAATGCAGCTTCATATACATCAATTCTCTCAAAATAGAGTTAAAGGTAAATTGAAATAATTAACAGGAAGGGTGGCGAAATAAAGCCTCCCTTCTTTGAAAAAGAAAGAGGAAGTGTAGATATGGTGGAAGATAAGAATGAATACATCCTGTCGATTAACGGCATGAGTAAATCATTCGGCCGAAATAAGGTTCTGAAACATATTAATTTGAATGTTAAACCGGGATCAATAATGGGCCTTATGGGTGAAAATGGAGCAGGTAAATCGACAATGATGAAATGTCTCTTCGGAACCTATCAAAAGGACGAAGGAACAATAATATTAGACGGAAGGGAAGTTAATTTTTCCGGTCCAAAAGATGCTCTTGAAAACGGGGTTGCCATGGTTCATCAGGAACTTAATCAGTGTCTCGAAAGAAGCGTTGTTGACAACCTGTTTTTAGGCAGATATCCTAAAAACTCATTAGGCATGGTTGACGAAGGAAGAATGAAAAAAGAAGCTTCCGATTTATTTAGAAAATTAGGAATAACTGTTAATATGACACAGCCAATGAAGAAAATGTCTGTGTCCCAGAGACAGATGTGTGAAATTGCAAAGGCTATTTCATATAATTCAAAGGTAATCGTACTTGACGAGCCTACATCATCATTAACAGCACCGGAAGTAGAAAAGCTGTTTAAAATGATGAGACAACTAAAAAGTCAGGGAATTTCATTAATATATATATCCCATAAGATGGACGAAATTTTTGAGATATGTGATGAAATTTCTGTTTTACGAGATGGAAGTCTGGTAATGACTAAGGACAGCAAAGATACAAATATGAATGAGCTGATATCGGCTATGGTTGGTCGTTCCCTAGATAACAGATTCCCACCTGTAGACAACAAACCGGGAGAAGTGATTTTCTCAGTGGAAAATCTTTCTACAAAATATGCACCAAAACTTCAAAATATTTCTTTTGATATAAGAAAAGGTGAAATATTTGGATTATACGGTTTAGTTGGAGCCGGTCGTACAGAACTCCTTGAAACTATATTTGGTGTCAGAACACGAGCAGCAGGTAATATAATGTATGATGGAAAAGTAATGAATTTTTCATCACCTAAAGATGCCATGGATCATGGATTTGCTTTAATAACGGAAGAAAGAAAAGCAAACGGTCTTTTCTTAAAAGGAGATATTACATTTAATACTACCATTGCAAACATGAATCATTATAAGAGAGGCATTGCTTTATCAAAGGATGACATGGTTCGTGCAACAGCAGAGGAAATAAAGGTAATGCACACCAAGTGTATGGGACCTGATGATATGATTTCAAATCTTTCAGGAGGAAATCAGCAAAAAGCAATATTTGGTAAATGGCTTGAACGTTCACCAAATGTATTTATGATGGATGATCCTACCAGAGGTATTGACGTTGGCGCAAAATATGAAATATATGAGTTGATTATTAATATGGCTAAACAGGGAAAAACAATAATAGTTGTTTCATCTGAAATGCCGGAGATATTAGGAATCACAAATCGTATTGGCGTAATGTCTAATGGACATCTTGCAGGAATAGTTAATACAAATGAAACAAATCAGGAAGAATTATTAAGGCTTAGTGCTAAATATTTGTAGGAGAGAGGAGTATTTAATATGGCAGAGAAAGGTGTTATTCTTTCGGTTGATGAAGAACAAAAGCTTCTTAAGCCGATAGATGAATATGTTGGAAAAATACAGAAACAAATAGATTCCTTACGTGCAGATGGTTCAGATAAAGTCAGAAGTTTAAAGAACCACATGGCAATTGTAAAGGAAAACAAGAATTTAACTAAAGAAGAAAAGGCAAAAATTATTGAAAGTGACAAAAAGGCTTTAGAAAAGGCAAAGGCAGTTGAAAGCTCAAACAAGAATGAAGTTTCAAAGCTTATTGCCCAGGCAGAAGAATATCTTTCAAAAAATTATGACAGCCAGTATTACAGTAAAGTTTCAGCTAGTTGTGAAAGTGAAAAAGCAGTTGAAAAAACAAATTATGAAAAAGTTTGTGCTGAATTAAAAAAGGAACATGAAGCTGCTTTAAGCAAATTATCAGATTCAGAAGAAATTAAAGACGAAAAATATGTTTATAAAAATAAATTATATGATGCTAAGATGACTCATGAATCAAAATGTCAGGAAATTAAAGACAGAAAACATGATGCATATATGCATAAGTATCATTTAATTGATTTGCTGCGTACATCAAAGTATACATTTGCCCAGAAGATGCAGCAGAGAATGGAGAATTATAAATATACATTTAATTTATCACAGTTTTTATACAAAAACGGTTTGTATATTGTAATTATTTTGATTTTTATTGCATTATGTGCAATTACACCGGTAGTTAAAAATACACAGCTTCTTACATACACAAACATACTTAATATTTTACAGCAGGCATCACCAAGAATGTTCTTAGCCCTTGGAGTTGCAGGATTGATTCTTTTAACAGGAACAGACCTTTCTGTTGGACGTATGGTTGGTATGGGCATGGTTGCTTCAACAATTATAATGCATAATGGCATTAACACAGGTGGTGTATTCGGACATATATTTGATTTCTCCAATATGGCACCTGCTGGAAGAGCAGTATTTGCTTTAGTTGTTTGTATTATTCTTACAACATGCTTTGCAATGATTGCAGGTTTCTTTATGGCGAAGTTTAAAATGCATCCGTTTATATCAACTATGGCTAACATGCTTATTATATTTGGTCTTGTAACTTATGCAACAAAGGGTGTTTCATTTGGTGCCATTGATCCGGCAATTCCAAATATATTTATTCCACAGCTGGGAGGATTCCCAACAATTATTTTGTGGGCAGTAGTTGCAATAGCAGTTGTATGGTTTATCTGGAATAAGACAACCTTTGGAAAGAACTTATTTGCAGTAGGTGGAAACCCTGAAGCAGCATCAGTTTCCGGTATATCAGTATTTAAAGTTACAATGGGAGCTTTCATTCTTGCAGGTATCCTTTATGGATTCGGCTCATGGCTTGAATGTAACAGAATGGTTGGTTCCGGTAGTGCAGCTTATGGACAAGGATGGGATATGGATGCCATTGCAGCCTGCGTAGTAGGTGGTGTTTCATTTACAGGTGGTATTGGTAAAATCTCAGGTGTTGTAACAGGTGTTCTTATATTTACATCTCTTACATATTCACTTACAATTCTTGGAATTGATACAAACCTTCAGTTTATTTTTGAAGGAATCATTATTCTTGCAGCAGTAACACTTGACTGCCTTAAATATGTACAGAAGAAATAATGGAAAAGTAATAAAATTTTTTAAATGATAAATGCTAAAAGTCGTTCTAATTGTCTAAGGGCAGTTAGGACGATTTTAGCATTAATTATTTTATTTGATTTAATTGTTTGTTATAATAATTAAATAGAAATACAGGATAAAATAACTATTAAATAAGGAAAGTATTATGGATAAATATAAGGTCATTCTAGTAGATGATGAAGAAGAAGTTATTGATGTAATTAAACAAAAAATAGCCTGGGACCAGCTGGGATTTCAGGTAGTTGGCAGTGCAACTAATGGAGTAAAGGCATTAGAGCTTGTTGAAAAGACACAGCCGGATGTGGTTATTACTGACATTAAGATGCCTTATATGGATGGCCTTGAGTTATCTAAAAGGCTTAATGATGATTACAGAAATATTCACATTATTATATTTACGGGATTTGATGAATTTGAATATGCAAAGGAAGCAGTTCATCTTGAGGTTGAAGAATATATGTTAAAACCCATCAATTCCCAGGAATTAACTGAATGTTTAAAAAGGGTAAAAAATTCATTAGATGTAGAAAGAGAAGAAAAATTAAATGTTCAGAAACTTGAGAATTATTTTAATGATGTACTCCCAATACTTCAGACCAATTTATTTGTTTCATTAATTGAAGGAAGAGTTGATGAAGGGGAATATTCAAAATTTGTGGATTCCTATAAAATTGATTTAAAGGGACCCTATTATTGCTGTGCAGTTTTCCATACATCCACTCATCATGTTCCTGAAAATATGGAACCTTTGTTATTGTCAATGTCTGTTGAAAGGGAAATAAAGGAAAGAATTGCCGAAAGAATAAATTGCAGGGAATTTATTTATTTAGGAAATACGGTATTAATTATTGAATTAAGTTCTAAAGAAAAAATGGTGGAATTTACGGATATTTGTGACAAATTCTGCAAATGGGTAAACAGGGTTATCGGTGCCGTGGTTACAGCAGGTATAGGCAGAATGTGTGATAATATATTAAACATAAACAGTTCTTATGAAGGAGCAAGAGAGGCAGTATCATACAGGGTTTTATATGGAACCAACAGGGCAATTAATATAGAAGAAATTGCACCTAATGAGCAAAACATGACTATACAGTCAGAAGATTCAAAAATGCATGATTTATTTAAGGCAATATATTTAGGAAACAGTAAATCCATAGAAGATGCAGTTAGCAGGGAAATAGAAAAATTACACAAAAATGCTAATACAGTCAGCCAGTATAATTTAGTAATAATGGAAATGGTAGGGGCATTTTACAGATTTTGTGCCAACAACTTTATGGACTTTAACGACTTTTTAAATGGAATAGATAATCCTTATGAAAATGTTCCTCAAATGGACGAAAACACATTGGAATCATGGTTAATTGACTGTTCATTAGGTGTAAGCGGGAAATTAAAAAGTGTCCGAAACAGCAAGTCCATGAGTTTAGTAAATGACGGAAAGAACATAGTAAGGGACAGATATATGGAACCGGATTTATCCTTAGATAAAGTATGTTCTTTAATGGGAGTATCAAATTCATATTTTTCATCTGTGTTTAAAAAGGAAGTAGGTAAGTCCTTTGTTACATATCTTACAGATTACCGAATGGAAATTGCTGCAGGATTAATAATGGATACAAATGAAAAAAGCTACAAAATAGCTGAAATGGTGGGATATACCGACGCCAATTACTTCAGTTATGTATTTAAGAAAAAATATGGAGTATCTCCATCTAAATATAGAAATGAGAAATTAGGTAAATAATTACGGGAAATATGGCAATAGTGGATAAAATAAAAAAAGCAGACGGAAAAAATAAAAAAGGCGGCATAAGGTCTTTTCGTGAAGGAACGGTGAGATTTGATATTCAGTCTATTATTATGGCAGTTTTAACCACATTAACGATTATTACTACTATAATTATGGGACTGCTTATTTATAACAGATTTAAGATTTCAGCGGAAGAAACCTCTGTGTCCGGTGCAGAAGACATTATAGATAGTGTAGTAGACAAAATAGACGGAGACCTTCTTGATATTAGGCAGATCTCAAATGTGGCAAATTATAATATTGTTCAGCAATATGATGTATCAGACCAAATGCTTAATAAAGAGTTTAGTTTATTATATGAAATTAATTCGGACAAAATACAAAGTATGGCATTATATGATACTTCCGGAAAGCTTATTGCAGCTGAACCTGTAGCATCAGAGAAAGAAAATGCCCATGTAAAACAACAGGATTGGTTTTCCAATGCCACAGATGAAATTGAAAACATCCATTTTTCCACACCTCACATACAGAATTTATTTACCGACGGAGCTTTTAAATATTACCGGGTGGTATCCCTAAGCCGTTCCGTAGATATTAATGATGGGGAAACGCCGGTTAGTGGTGTTTTACTTATAGATATGAAGTATTCCATTATAGAAGAAGCTTTAGATAGAATTAATGAAGATACAAATGGAATATATTATTATTTGTGCAACAGCGATGGAGAATTAATTTATCATCCAAGAAAGGTGGAAATAGACAGGGGAATTATTTCGGAAGACAGTACCCGGATTGCAGGCTATGAAGATGGAACCTATGAATTAAATCTCAATGGAGGCAGGGCAAACTATATTATAAGTAGTATTGCCTATACAGGATGGAAAGTTGTGGGTGTGGTTCCTGATAAAATTCAGACAATAAGCATAAATAAATTCAGGTATTACGTTATCATAACCATTATTTTCTTAATTATGATGCTTCTTGTGGTAAACAAAATAGTATCGGGAAAAATATCCAGACCTATATTAAATCTTAATGATTCAGTAAAATCCTACGAGGCAGGGGGTAAAAACAGAATATATATTGGAGGTTCCTCGGAAATCAGGGATTTAGGATATTCAGTACAAAAATCCTATGAGCAAATTGAGGACTTAATGAAGGAAATCATAAGACAGCAAAATGAACGAAGAAAAAGTGAAATGGATGCCCTACAAAGCCAGATTAATCCTCATTTCTTATATAATACATTGGAGTCCATCACATGGATGGTTGAAGCCGGTAAAAACAAAGAAGCGGTATTTATGATTTCTGAGCTTGCCAAGTTACTTAGAATAAGTTTGTCAAAGGGAAGAACCATAATTAAAATATCTGATGAATTACAGCATAGCAAAAGCTATATGAATATACAGATGGTAAGGTATAAGGAAAGATTCAAAATCAGATTTGACGTGGATGATGAAATTAATGACTATTGTATTGTCAAACTTGTTATACAGCCGATACTGGAAAATGCCATATATTATGGTGTGGGAGACATTGATATAGATGACGGCGAAATAGTTGTTACAGGTAAAAAAATAAATGACGATATATTTATAACCGTGGAAGATAACGGAATGGGAATGAGAGAGGAAGTAGTTGAGAATATACTTAAGGATAATAGTAAAACCCCTAAGCATGGTTCAGGAGTAGGGGTTATAAACGTTCATTCAAGGATTAAATTAATGTTTGGAGACCAATATGGCTTAAGTGTAGAAAGTGAAGCAGACGAAGGAACAAAAGTTACCATTCACATACCTGCAATTCCTTTTAATGAAGAAAACAGAAAAAATCTGGAAAATCAAAACATAGGAAGGAAGGATGAAAATGAAAAAAAATAAGACGGCCTTTCTCATTACGGAAATAATATTGTGTATGTTGGCAGTATTATTCACATATAGAATATTTGACCATGAAACACCGGAAAAAAAGATTGCAGTTATTGTGGAAAATTCCGGTGATAAAAACTGGGATTCGTTAATAAATGGTTTAAAAAGTGCGGCAAAAGTTAATAACTTACATTTAATTATATGTAACACAGATGATATTTATAGCGTTCAGGACGAAAAGGAACTGATGAAAGAACAGATTGACAATGGGGCAGAGGGATTTATTATCTGTCCGGCTCCCGGATCAAACACAAAAAATGAAATAAAGAAAATCTGTGGCGATATTCCATTTATATTTATAGTGGAAGATGCTTTTATGGGAGATGACGGGGAAAAATCGGGTTATCCTGTAATTAAGCCTGACAATTATAAAATTGGTTACAAGTTAGGAGAAAGCATTGTTAATGATTCAGCCAGAGGAAAAACAAAGGAAATAGGAGTTATTTTAGACCAGCACGAAAAAGAAAAAACTGTCAACACATACAAAGGTTTTATGGATGCCATAGAAGATTCAGATATTAAGGTGGCATGGACTTACAGTGGAATACGGGACCAGGATATTTGCAGCATTGTGAAAACCAAATCAAAGGTAGATTATCTGGTGGCAATGGACAATTATTCCTTAGATGAATTGGGAGCAAACAGTGAAAACGGGGTGTACAATGGGGCACAGATATACGGTATAGGCAGCAGCGAAAAATCCATAAGTTTGTTAGATAACGGAAATGTAAATTGTATTGTTGCTATTGATAGTTATGATATAGGTTATAGAAGTGTTATGGAAATTTCTAAAAAGCTTAACAAATTATTTTATGAAATGAAAAGTTACAATGTTAAGGCAAAAGTAATTTATCAGAAAGATTTATTTACTGATGAAATGGAAAGGTTTTTATATTCTTATGAGTAAAATAAATAAGAAGGCAGTTATTGCATTTGTAATGGGAATTGTACTTATATGTACCGCTACAGGATGTAGTCAGAAGAAAAAAAGCAGAGATGACATTTTAAGGGTGGGTATAGTTACATATACTCAGGATGATCCTTTTATAAATGCAATGGTAGAAAAGGTTAAGGAAGATTTAAAGGCCATGGAAAGTGATGACATGAAGATAATTGTGTCAGGAAGAAATGGCGATGATGACCAGAGAAATCAAAATGAATTAGTTGAAGAAATGATAGATGCAGGATGCGATATAATGTGTGTCAATTTGGTGGACAGAACTGCACCGGGGAAGATTATTAAGCTTGCAAGACAAAATAACATACCTATAATTTTCTTTAACCGTGAGCCTGTAAGGGAAGATCTTATGCAGTGGGACAAGCTATATTATGTTGGTTGTGCTGCAGAGCAGTCAGGAGTTATGCAGGGAGAAATCGTTGCAGATTATTTGGCGAAACATCCGGATGTGGATAAAAATAAAGACGGCAAAATACAATATGTTTTATTAGAGGGTGAAGCAGGACATCAGGATGCCATAAGCAGAACAGATTGCTCAGTAAAGACAATTATACAAAATGGAATTGACTTGGAGAAATTAAGCTATCAGTTTGCAGATTGGAACAGAGGTCAGGCGGAAAACAGAGTTACCCAGTTAATAAGTCAGTATAAAAACAGAATAGAACTGATTATTTCCAATAATGATGAGATGGCATTAGGAGCCGTTGCCGCATACAAAAAATCGGGGTACGGAAAGAAAGAGATGCCTATAATATTTGGAATTGACGGATTAGAGGATGCTTTAGAGGCAATAAAAAACGGGAAAATGCAGGGAACAGTGTACAACGATAAAGAAGACCAGGCTATGGAAATAGCAAAATTAGTGGTTGATGTTTTTAAAGGAAACAGTTTGCAAGGTCACAACTTAAATCAGGGCAAATATTATGTTTCCCAGTATAAAAAGGTAGATATTGATAGTGTAGATAGTTTTATAGGAAGATAAGGAGCACAGGAGATTTATATGGAGGATACATGGATTAGGGAGTTTTATAATGAAACAGACCCGGAAGCAAGACTGGAAATTTTAAATGACCATAAATTAGAAGATGAAATAGGGCTTTTTATGGAAAAATTATGGATTGCCAGGTACGGAAAAAGAAAGCCTAAGAAAGATTTGTTTATGGGTTATCTTATGCAGATGAAAAGTCTGTCTGAAAGAAATGCAATGGATATAGGGGGAAGCAAAAAGAAAGAGCTATATGAAATTATCAATGGATTATACCTGTTTAATGCCTGTGAAAGAAGCACTAAGGAGAAGAAAATTTTGTTTCTTGAAATGAAAAATGTATTTTTAAAGTTTATAGAAACCAGTAAAAACGGAAGGGGATTTACATCTGCTGTGTTTGGTCTGGGGCAATTATCTGATGAAGGAGTGGCAAAAAAGATTGCTGAACAAATAAGTGCAATTGCCTTTTATACCCCTCATATGTTTCACTTAGACAGGGAATTTGAGATTTTTCAGAATGCAGCCTTATCTGCATACAGAGAAAAGTACCCTAACAGGGAACATTTTCTTACAAAATAAAATTTGTTTATGAGAAGGAACTATCCCTTAAATTAATATAAAAAGCATTTAAAAGGATAGTTCCGGGAGGATATTATAAGGTGTTTATAAATTTTTTAAAGGATGTAAGTCCGTCAGGGGTACACTTATAAACACCGGCATCTTCTAAAACTTTTATGAAAACTTTTCCTATTTCATCCTGTAAAACGGAAAAGATATTATCACATGTTATGTCATTTCTATGGGTCAGAATGTCTTTGACCCATTTTTCATGCTTTGCTATGTGACTGTTTGAGGAAATGTCCTTTTCATTTATTATATAATTTGCCAGCAGATTCATTTCCTCTTTAAGCCTTGATGGAAGAACTGCCAGTCCCATTACTTCTATAAGCCCGATATTTTCTTTTTTAATATGGTGTAGCTCCTCATGAGGGTGGTATAACCCAAGAGGATGCTCTTTAGTAGTAATATTATTTCTGAGAGTTAAATCCAGCTCATATTTACCATTTCTAAAACGGGCAATTGGGGTAATGGTATTGTGAAGCTCGTTGTCTGTTTTGGCAAAAATATAAGCATCACTATCAGTGTAACTACGCCATTTATTAAGAATGTGTTCAGCTAAGTCTATAATATCTTCAGTGGAATCTGAAGTAAGTCGTATCACTGATAAAGGCCATTTTAATATGTCACAGGAAACATTAGGGTATCCCTCTACATTAAATGAATATAATGATGAAGCCTTTGCCATGGCAAAAGTATAATTTCCTCCCTGAAAATGGTCATGGCTTAGTATGGAGCCTCCAACAATTGGAAGGTCTGCATTAGAACCAATAAAATAGTGAGGAAACATTTTAACAAAGTCAAAAAGCTTTACAAAGGTGGATTTGTCTATCTTCATAGGAACATGCTCACCATTAAACACAATACAGTGTTCATTGTAGTACACATAAGGGGAGTATTGAAGATACCACGGGGTACCATTAAGAGTTAAGGGAATAATCCTGTGATTTTCCCGGGCAGGGTGGTTTACATGACCTGCATAGCCCTCATTTTCCTTACAAAGAAAACACTTAGGATAGTCAGAGGACTTAACATTCTTTGCAGCAGCAATTGCCTTAGGATCTTTTTCAGGTTTGGATAAATTAATGGTAATGTCTAATTCTCCGTAATCAGAATTAACTTTCCACTTTAAGTCTTTTGCAATTCTGTCTAAACGAATATAATTAGTATTGCAACTGAAATTATAGTAAAAATCTGTTGCAGCTTTAGGGGATATTTCATAATGCTTTTTAAAATTCTCCTGAACCTGTGAAGGCATAGGAGTGATACAACCCATTAATTTAGTATCAAATAAATCCCTGTAGGTTATGCTGTCAGGTATGAGATTTTTTTCTACTGCAATATCAGTTAAAGACTTAAGTATTTCATTAAGAGAGGGAAGGTCATTATCTATATCAGGATTTGAAAAATAATCCCTGTTATATAATGAAATAATAGTATTTATGCAGTAATATTTATCCGCCTCTTTAATTAAATCTTTCCTTATTCCGTAAGTAACTAATTGTTTAATATATGTATCTAACATACTTTGGTACCTCCCACGTTTCTAATGGATAAAATATGACAGGAATCAGTTCCAAAAACTTTTTCTATATATTTTTTATATTCATCAACAATACTGTTTTTTACGAAAACCTGAATGGTTCCGGCAAATCCACCGCCGTGAACACGGCACACACCGTCATCACCCAAAAAGTTTTCCGTAAGGGTAAGTGCCAGGGAAATAGGCTGATTTGTGGCGTCCTTTGGAGAATAAATATTTTGAAGAAGTTTATAAGAAGAATCTCCGGATTCCTTTACAGTGTGCAAAAATTCCTCAAACTCGTAATTCTTTAATGCCTTACTTTCAACCTGAACACGTCTGTTTTCGTTAAAGAAATGAATTGCCCTAAGAATTGCTCTTGAACTGACTTTTTTAGAAAGCACGGGAATTTCATTAAAAAATTCCTCACTATTTATTTCACCTAACAAATTTTTACCCATGGCAGCGGCAACTTCCTTCATTTCATAAGGAATGCTGGCATAATCATCTGTTAAATCAGCATGGGAACCCTTTGTGTCCACGATACAAAGAGAATATCCCTCTTTATTCAGGTCAAAATTAACCTGTTCTATAACAGGTTTTTCCGGATTCTTGAAATTAATGTGAACAAAATTACCTACTGAACATGCCATCTGATCCATTAATCCGCAAGGTTTTCCAAAAAACTGATTTTCAGCATACTGACCGATAATGGCAATATCCACAGGAGAAATAGTCATGTTGTTAAAAAGCCCTGAAAGAATAGTGCCTATAAGGGTTTCAAATGCAGCAGAAGATGAAAGACCTGCACCGTTTAACACATCACTGGTTATGCAGGCGTTAAATCCTCCGATTTTAAAGCCGTGATTAGTAAAACCATTTAATACCCCTTTAATAATGGAAGTTGTAGTGCCTTCTTCCTCTTTGTTGTAGGAAATATTATTTAAATCAATTTCTATAGGTGCATATCCTATGGAATATATATTAATCTTATTATGGGAATTGTTAGAAACTATAGCTATGGCATCAAGATTGATGGAAGCAGCAAGAACCTCGCCATGCTGGTGGTCTGTATGATTACCGCCTACTTCCGTTCTTCCTGGAGCACTGTATATTTCAACGTCTGTGTCACCAAACAAAGAAATACTTTTATTAATCATATCAGTATAACGTTTTCTCTGATAATTAATGGCTTCCCTATTGTCCGGGTAAAGCTTTATCAATACATCGTCAAATTCTTTATTTTCAAATTTTCTTAATATTTCTCCTGAGTTAATCATTTTGTACCTCCGAATCTATCCTTTTTAGTAAATATATAATAAGTTTAGTAAAAAATCAACACTTTCATGAAAATATTTACTAAATTTTTAAAAAAACTAGTAAAATTTATAAAAATAATATATACTTGTAAAAGATGTAATACATAACGTGGAGGTTATATATGGCAAGGATTAAGGATATAGCTGAAAAATCAGGAGTAAGTGTATCGGCAGTGTCAAGAATACTTAACAATGATCCTACATTATCAGCTTCATTAGAAACTAAACGGAAAGTAATGAAAGTGGCAAAGAAGCTGGGGTATAAAAAAATACCCAAAGCCAGCAAAGCCCTGTTTAAACTGGGAATTTTACAATGGTTTTCACCAAAGCAGGAAATGGAGGACAGTTATTACTTAGATATTAGAAGAGGTGTAGAAGATTTTTGCCTGAAAAACAGCGTGGAAATAGTAAGAACCTTTAAAACTGATGTTAATTACCTGGAACAGTTAGAAAGTGTCGACGGACTAATATGCATTGGAAAATTCAGTGATATTGAAATAAAGGAATTAATAGAAATAACAGATAATATAGTATTTTTGGATATGCCTGTTAAAAATTATCTGGCATCTTCCATTACAATGGACTTTAAAAAGGCTGTTTATGATGTTATGGAATATTTTGAAGAATTGGGACATAAACAGGTGGCATTTTTAGGAGGAATGGAATATCTGGATGAAAATACGGAATTTGAAGATGACAGAAAAAGATATTACTGTGAATTTTGTGAAAGTCGTGGATATGAATACGAAAAATGGTTAAAAACAGGTATGTATTCCGTAGATTCAGGCTATGAAATGATGGAGGAAATAATAAAATCCGGAGACTTGCCTACCGGGGTATTTGCAGCCAGCGACCAGATTGCCATAGGAGCCATAAAGGCACTGGGAGATTATAAAATTAATGTACCGGAAAGGGTGTCAGTTATGGGATTTGATGATTCAGACATATGTCGTTATTCCACACCGGAGCTTGCCACGGTACATGCTCCTGCATATGAAATGGGACAATATGGTGTAAATATTTTGTTCGCAAATTCCAATTTAAGCCGTAATGCACCCATTAGAATAAAAATGGCATGTAAACTTGTTAATAGAAAAAGCTGTGGAAAGGTAAAATAGTAAAATGAAAAAAGAAGAGTTTGGAAGGGTATCAGACAATACAGTTGCAACGTTATATACGTTGGAAAACAAAAATGGAATGAAAGTGAAAGTCACGGATTTTGGGGCAACTTTGGTTTCCATAGAAGTTAAGGATAAAAATAATGTTTTAACGGACGTGGTTTTAGGTTACGACAGCGGGGCGGAATATGAAAATTCTAATACATTTTTTGGAGCAAACGTATGTAGAAATGCCAACAGAATATCAGATGCCAAATGCGAGATAGAGGGTGTAGAGTACAAACTTGAAGCTAATGATGGAAAAAATAATCTTCATAGCGGAAAAAACTGCACTGCCCATAAAATGTGGAAAAAATGCGGGGAAGAAAATGAAAACAGCATATCTTTCAAGATATTAAGCAGGGATATGGAACAGGGATTTCCCGGAAATATGGAGATTATCCTTACATATACACTGTTAGAGGATAACACCCTTAAGCTGTCATACAAGGCAAAAACAGATAAAACAACAGTGGCAAATTTTACAAATCATTCCTACTACAACTTAAATGGTCATAGCAGTGGCAGTATATATAATCATGTACTAAAACTAAATGGAAAATATTTTACCCCGGTGAAATCAAAAGAATCCATACCTACCGGTGAAATTAGAAACGTACAGGGTACACCATTTGATTTTACAAAGGGAAAAAACATAGGAAAGGATATTCACTGTCAGGATGAACAGCTGGCATTTGGAAGTGGATATGACCATAATTTTGTTATAGATAAAGAAGGCAATGAGTTAGTAAAGGCAGCCACAGTTTATGGCGATAAGTCGGGAATTGTAATGGAATTATATGCAGACACTCCGGGAATACAGTTATATACTGCAAACTTTGTGGAGAATGAATCAGGGAAAAATGGGGCAATATATCAGAAAAGAGAAGCTTTTTGCTTAGAACCTCAATATTTTCCAAATCACATAAATGAAAGGAATTTCAAATCGGGAATATTGTTGCCTGATGATGAGTATCATTTGAATATACAGATGAAATTTTACACAAGGCAGAAATAAGGGAAAACCCCATAAAATAGGCAGTTTTCCTTGACAAAGGATATTAAATAGAGTATAAACTTTATAGATGATGAGAGAAGAATCTCATTAATAATCAAGATAATTATCAAGGAGGAATAACGATGAACAAGACAGAATTCGTAGCAGCTATCGCAGAAGAAGCTGGAATTTCAAAGACAGACGCAGCTAAAGCAGTTAAGGCTTTCACAGACGTTGTAGTAGAAGAAATGAAGAAAGGTGAAAAGATTCAGTTAGTTGGATTTGGTACATTTGAAGCAGCTGAAAGACCTGAACGTCAGGGAATCAATCCTGCAACAAAGGAAAAAATCACAATTCCTGCAGCTAAGGTTCCTAAATTCAAAGCTGGTGCAGCTTTAAAGAACGCTCTTAACTAATTTGTAATATATAGATTTTGAAACACATCAGGTGTTTCGAAATCGTAGTTGACCAGCCATGAAATGGCGTGATTTGCGAAGCAAATTTATGAAACGGTAATCCTACACCGTTTCGTAAGTTATAGTTATTGAAAGCATTGCGTACTTACAACTTTTGTGAGTACGCATTTATTTTTTTTATTATATTTACATTAAAAAAAAGGAGGCACAGAAATGAGAATAGATAAATTTTTAAAGGTATCAAGAATAATAAAAAGACGTACAGTTGCCAATGATGCATGCGATGCCGGAAGAGTTTTAGTAAACGACAAGGTGGTTAAGGCATCCTATGATGTTAAGGTAGGTGACATTATACAGATACAGTTTGGACAAAGAACCGTAAAGGTAGAGGTGTTAAATTTAAACGAGACGGTAAAGAAGGAAGCCGCTTCAGAAATGTATAAGGATTTAAGCTGATAAGGCAACTTAAAAGCATAAATTATGTTATTGTGAATATATTGTCCTATAAGAAATTTGGGGTGGTTATCCTATGGAACAAAGTAATATATCAAAATCTCACAAACTTTCAATGGACAATAGAAAACGCCTTACCCTTACAGGCATAAAAGATGTTGTATCCTTTGATTTAACCCAGATTCTGTTAGAATCAACCTTGGGAATGATTCATATTAAGGGTAGTGACATTAAGGTTACAAGACTTAGCCTTGAAAAGGGAGAAGTAGATATTGAGGGAACGGTAGACAGCATTGTTTATTCAGATGTTAAGGATTATGGAGAAAAAGGAAAATCCATTCTTAAAAGGATGTTTAAATAATGAGCGGGCAGATAAGTGAAGAGGCAATGCTTATACTTATGAGCATTTATGGGGGAATTGTTTTAATAATATGCTACGATGTAGTGCGGATATTAAGGCGGATATTTCCTGCAAAGTTGTTTAGGGTAATAGTTGAAGATGCCATTTACTGGACTTTTGCATCAATATTTATGTTTAACATATTTTTAAGATACAATTATGGAAAACCACGTTTTTTCTCTGTGATTATGGCTCTTGGCACCATGGCGGTTTTTGAATGGATTATTGGCAGGAAAATTATAGATGCTTTAGCATTAAGAATAAAAAAACTTGGCAGAATTTTAGCAAAGCCATTGAAAAAGTTATGTAAAGTGGTTAAACTTATATTTTATAAGGTAATTAAAAATATAAGAGCAAAGAAGGAAAAAAAGAATGCCGGAAGAAAGCGGAAGAAGAGCCACGTCAAGGCTAAACACCATAAGGCAAAAAAGAATAAAGAGTAAAAGAATGATACTTTCCATATCTTTTGTGGTAGTTGCTTTTTGTATAGTAATGGGCATACAAATGTACAACCAGTACAAAACCTTAAATGAACTAAAAGCACAGGAAAGCAAGCTACAGAAGAAGTATGAAAAGGAATTACAGCTGTCAGAGGAACTAAAGGAAAGAGAAGAATATGTAAAGACTGACAGTTATATAGAAGAGATGGCAAGGAAGTTAGGATTGCTTTATCCTAATGAGGTTATTATTAAGCCGGAAGAATAAATTAAAAGGTTTCGAGGATGTTACTAATTAGCAGTCCTTGGAACCTTTTTAAGTTGATGTCGAAAATTATAAGGATTATCAGCCTTTATTTTGACAAAAAAAAACTTTGACAGGGGGTATACTTTCTTGTGTAAAAAATAAGCAAGGAGGGAGTAATGAGCCGAAAAATACTCAAATTATTTTTTCTACTAATGATAGGAGTGGGAACCTGCATAGTCCCAATGCTTGGATTTTTTCCTATAGCAGAAAGCTACTACAGTGCGCTATGCATAGTAAAATTTTTACCTTTTGTGGCATGGCCCATAATGGTAGTTACTATATTTAAGTGGGGGGGATTATTAGCAGCAATAAAATATGGAACAATGATGGCAACAACAGGCTTGTGTGTAAGCGGATATAAAAAAGGAGTGGCCGAATACAATCCATATATTGCGGCGGTAATAGTATCTATAGTAGCAACGGCTGTGGAAGCAATGGACTGGGCTATGAATGGAATGGTTAAGCGGGAGTTATATGGATTAGTTCCTATAGTAATGCTTACATGGTCAACCACCATAATATTTACATACTTTGTAAAAAAGGTTATGTATTATTACCCAAGAGACAAAAATTATCCCGGAGATTACAAGAATCTGGAAAATGAAAAGAATGAGGGAATGATAAGAACATCTGAGGCTTTTAAAAGTCTGGCAACGGAAATAAAGAAAATGTCAGCCTTTGAGCGGAATCAGGAAATTCCTATGGAGGGGGTAATTGAGAGAGAAATTGAAGGAAATATATGCAGAGGGTGTGAAAATGGGCAGATACAGTATTTGGAAAGGGCCAGATTGAATTATCTTTGGTACAACAAAATGTTGGAAACCAGGGAGGCAATGGCGATACAGCTAAATGAAATGGCAAAACTTTTGGAGTATTATACCAAACCCATGTATGATGAAACAAAGGTTTTGTTTGGAATGAATGACTATTTAAAGCATAAGCTAAGAGAAAGAAAAATACTTACCAGAAAAATATCCATTAATGAAAATGGAAAAGGACGGCTGGAGGTTCGCATGATGGCAAAGAAAAGGGCTAAAGGAGACATAAAAGTAGAATTAATGGAAAATGTTGTGTCTGAAGCCTTAGGAAAGAAAATGCGGGCATCTAAGGAGAACATAATGGATTTAAGAGAGGATTTTAGTCAGTATTGTTTCTTTGAGGAAGTTAATTTTATGACAATTAGCGGAACAGCAAGAAGAACAAGGGAAGATGAAGAATGTTCCGGGGATAACTTTACAGTGATGGAAATGAATACGGGACAGACATTTATGAGTATATGTGATGGGATGGGCTCAGGAAAGAAAGCCAAACAATACAGTGAGATGATAATTGATATGCTTGAACATTTGTCTGAAAGCGGTTTTTCTGAAAGTACGTCACTTAAACTGATTAATTCAATACTTCTTGCAGGAAATCAGTGGCAGGAGCCTACTGCGGTGGATATGGCATTAATAGACCAGTATTCCGGTATTTGTCAGTTTCTAAAACTGGGTGCGGCGTGCACATATATTAAAAGAGGAAGCTGGGTGGAATGTATCAAATCCACATCCCTTCCCATGGGAGTGTTTCAGGAGGTGGATGTAGAGGCAATAACAAAAAAATTATATGATGGAGATTTTGTAATAATGATTTCGGATGGCATTGTGGATGCCCTGAAATGTGAAGATAAGGAGGAGGCAATGGGACGTTTGATTATGGAAATAAATACTTCAAGTCCAAGAGAAATGGCATTACATATTTTAAGCAGGACACTGGCAATGACAGATGGAATCCCGAAGGATGACATGACGGTGCTTTGTACCGGAATATGGGAAAAAATTGGAGGAGGAGGAAACTAAATGAACGAAGTTCATTTATGGGAATGTTTCCGACGAATTGCCGCTGACCGAAGGGAGGGGGCGTTACATTATGGAGGAAACTAAATGAACTATATATATTTGACAGAAAAACCACCATAAAGTATATTAGAAATATGGTTGAAAAGGTTTTTAAATTTATAAAAGAAAATAGAATATTTGACAGTGGAGACAGCGTCATACTGGGAGTTTCAGGAGGCGCTGACTCCATTTGTATGCTTACAGTTTTATGTAAACTAAAACATAGATTAAATCTTAAACTTTATGTGGTACATGTTAATCACGGAATAAGGGGAGGGGATGCCCTGGAAGACGAAAACTTTGTGAAAGAATTTTGTGAAAAGGAAAATCTCTCTTTTTTTCCATACCATATTAATGTGCCTGAAATAGTAAAGAAAACCGGTATGTCGGAGGAGGAAGCCGGCAGAAGGGAAAGATACAGAATTTTTTATGAGCTGGCAAATGAACTAAAGTCTGATAAAATCGCAGTGGCACACAATTTAAATGACAATAGTGAAACAATACTGTTTAATATGTTCAGAGGCACGGGAATTAAGGGAATGACAGGCATTCCGGTACAAAGAGACAAGATTGTGAGACCGCTTCTTTGTGTAACAAGGGCAGAAATTGAAGCATATTTAGACAGTTTAAACATTAGTTATTGTATGGATATAACAAATAAATCTACAGAATATACAAGAAATAAAATCCGATTGGAGCTTTTGCCCTATATAAAAGAAAATATAAATAAAAAAGCTGAATATAATATTGTAAATGCGGCTGAAAAATTAAGTGAAATTAATGATTATATGGAGCAGCAGGTTGATGCAGAATATAAAAAATATGTAAAGGGTAATTTAATTTTAAATGAGGGAGAATTTCTCCATCCCGCTGTTAAAAATCAGGTTATAAGGCGGGTTATTGAAAATCAGGCAGGCTGCCTTAAGGACATAATGGATGTTCATGTAAGGGACGTTGCCACATTATTTAAAAGTCAGGTTTCAAAAAAAATAAATCTTCCATATAATCTTATTGCAGTAAAGGAATATGACGGAGTTATAATAAAAAAAGCTGAAAATAAACAGCAGGATTTCAAGGAAAAAGTCCTAATTGATAAGGGCAGGATTTTTAAAGACGACACAGTAGAAATTGTTAGTGAAAATAATGGATTTAACAGGGAAAATATAAAGGAATTAGTATATACGAAATGGCTTGATTATGATAAAATAGATAAGTTAATTCTGAGAACAAGAGCTAAGGGTGATTACATTGTAATTGATGATAACGGCAGGAAGAAAAAACTCAAGGAATATTTTATTAATGAAAAAATAAAAAAAGAGGATAGAGATACCATGCCGCTGTTAGCTGACGGAAACCATATTGTGTGGATTCCGGGATATAGAATCAGTGCATATTATAAGGTTACACCGGAAACAAAGAACATTATAAGAATAAATTATAAAAATAAGGAGTAATACTATGAGACACAAAATAGCAGAGTACATTAGTGAGGAAAAGTTAGACAAAAGAATCAGGGAACTGGCAGCTCAGATAAGTAAGGATTATGCCAAAAAGGAAATAAGATTAATTTGCATTTTAAAGGGAAGTGTTTTTTATACATGTGAACTGGCAAAGAGAATAACAGTTCCGGTAACACTGGATTTTATGAGTGTTTCAAGCTACGGCTCAGGAACTGAAAGCTCAGGAACCATTACAATTAAAAAGGATTTAGATGAAAGCATTGAAGGTCTTGATGTTATTGTTGTGGAAGACATAATTGACTCAGGAAATACATTAAGCAGACTTATTCCTATGTTAAAAGAGAGAAAGCCTGCAAGTCTTAAGGTTACTACATTGTTAGATAAGCCGGATAGAAGAGAAGTAGATGACGTAAACGTTGATTACGTAGGATTTGAAATTGAAGACAAATTCGTAGTAGGCTATGGTCTTGATTACGATCAGAGCTACAGGGATTTACCATATATTGGAATAGTAGAATTATAATACATTTAAGGAGGCAGATTTGAACACATTAAAAAGGGGTAGTCTTTCAAAGATATATATTGTGGTTCTGATATTAGTTATTGGATACGTACTTTATAATATCGGTGGAAGTCTTATAACCAGCGACTATAAATACAAAGATTTCTTAAATGACATGAAAAATAAAAATGTCAGTGAAATCACCATAAAACAGAATAAGGAAATTCCTACAGGAAAGATTATTGTTAAATTAAAAAATGACGAGACAAAAAGTATTTATGTTTCAGATGTAAATAAAGTATCTGATGATATTGAGGAAATCAACAATAATGTTGGAACAGACATCCGACCTTATTTAGAGGATGTAAGCAGGGACAGCATTTTTCTTACAACTGTTTTGCCAATGATTCTTTTAGGAGTTGTGGTATTAATTGTTTTTATGATGATGAACGCCAACGCTAATGGTGGCGGTGGTAAAATGGCTAACTTTGGAAAAAGCCGTGCAAAGATGGTTATTGATATCAAAAACATGGATTTCTCAAAGGTTGCCGGTTTAGAAGAAGAAAAAGAGGAATTGGAAGAAATAGTTGACTTCCTTAAGAATCCTAAAAAATACATTGATCTTGGGGCAAGAATCCCTAAGGGTGTACTTTTAGAGGGACCTCCGGGAACAGGTAAAACTCTTTTGGCTAAAGCAACTGCAGGAGAGGCAAAGGTTCCGTTTTTCACTATTTCAGGTTCTGATTTTGTGGAAATGTTTGTAGGTGTAGGTGCATCACGAGTAAGAGATTTATTTGCGGAAGCAAAGAAAAATGCACCATGTATTGTATTTATTGACGAAATTGATGCCGTTGCAAGACGACGTGGAACAGGTATGGGTGGTGGACACGATGAACGTGAGCAGACACTTAACCAGATGTTAGTTGAAATGGATGGTTTTGGTGTTAACGAGGGAATTATCGTTATGGCTGCAACAAACCGTGTGGACATATTAGATCCGGCTATTTTAAGACCGGGACGTTTTGACAGAAAAGTTATGGTTGGAAGACCTGACGTTAAAGGAAGAAAAGAGATTTTGGAAGTTCATGCCAAGAATAAGCCTATTGGTGACGATGTTGATTTACAGCAGATAGCACAGATCACATCAGGATTTACGGGAGCTGATCTGGAAAATCTTTTAAATGAAGCTTCAATTCTTGCTGCCAAGGAAGGAAAGGCATTTCTTACCCAGGAAGAAATTAATAAGGCAATGATTAAAGTTGGAATTGGTAAGGAAAAGAGAAGCAAAATTATATCTGAAAAAGAAAAGAGAATTACTGCATACCATGAATCAGGTCATGCAATTCTTTTCCATGTACTTCCGGATGTGGGACCTGTTCATACAGTTTCCATTATTCCTACAGGTGCAGGGGCAGCAGGTTACACTATGCCTCTTCCGGGAAAAGACGAAATGTTCTTAACAAGAGGAAAAATGATTCAGGATATTATGGTAAGTTTAGGCGGACGTATTGCTGAAGAACTTATTTTAGATGATGTTACAACAGGTGCATCTCAGGATATTAAGCAGGCTACGGCTACGGCAAAAGCCATGGTTACTAAATACGGATTTTCAGAGAAGCTTGGACTTATTAATTACGATGACGATTCAGATGATGTATTTATCGGAAGAGATTTGGCACATTCAAAGGGATATGGGGAAAATACTGCATCAGCTATTGATCAGGAAGTCCGTGACATTGTAGAAGATTGCTACGAAAAGGCTAAAGCAATAATAAAAGATTATATGGAACAGCTTCATGCTTCTGCAAATCTCTTAATGGAGAAGGAAAAAATCGGTCAGGAAGAATTTGAGGCATTATTCTAGAAAAGAAGGTTTTATAAGATGAACAGACGGAAAGAAGCTTTATTTCACGATGGAACACAAAGGTTTTTAAGATATGACGAAGAAAAAGGCATATATACATTTGTTCTTAGAACGGCAGCAGGGGAAGTAAATGAGGCTTTTTTATGTATTAGAAATACAGAAATGAGGATGTGTTGTGAAAAGCATGAAGGAAGTTTCGACTATTTCAGCGTAAGTCTTGCGTTGCCGGAAAAACTGGTGAGATACCATTTTAAGGTAGCGGATAGTCGTAAGATTTTATTTTATGATGCATCAGGTGCAAGTGAGTATTGTTCAAATGAGTGGGAGTTTGAGTTTACTCCCGGATTTACCACACCGGATTGGGCAAAGGGTGCAGTAATGTACCAGATTATGGTTGACCGTTTTTGCAATGGGGATAAGTCCAACGATGTGGTAAATGATGAGTATATATATATTGGACGGGGTGTGTCCCATGTGGATAACTGGAGCGAGCCTTCGGCAGTAGATGGGACACGGCAGTTTTATGGAGGAGATTTTCAAGGGGTAATAGACAAACTTGATTATTTAAGCAAATTAGGAATTGAGGTAATATATTTTAATCCTATTTTTGTTTCGCCTTCTAATCACAAGTATGATATTCAGGATTATGACTTTGTTGACCCTCATTTTGGAAAAATAGTAAATGACGGTGGGGGTACAGTAGCCCATTATGCATCAAATAATTTTTCTGCAGATAAGTACAAAATCAGAACAACTGATTTAGAAAATCTTGCGGAAAGTAATAAATTATTTATTAAACTGGTAAAAAAAGCCCATGAAAAGGGAATAAAAGTAATTATAGACGGTGTTTTCAACCACTGCGGTTCATTTAATAAATGGATGGACAGAGAGGGAATATATCGGGGAAATAAAAATTACCACCCGGGAGCCTATGAATCTAAGGATAGCCCTTACAGTTCCTTTTTCAAATTTGGAAATGAAAGCTGGCCGGATAACGGAAGTTATGAGGGCTGGTGGGGATTTGACACATTGCCAAAGCTTAACTATGAGGAAAGCGAAAAACTATGTGAATATATTCTTAACATAGGTAGAAAATGGGTATCACCTCCTTATAATGTAGACGGCTGGAGATTGGATGTGGCAGCGGATTTAGGACATAGCGAGGAGTTTAACCATCAGTTTTGGAGAAAGTTTAGAAAAGCCGTAAAAGAGGCAAATCCTAATGCAATTATTTTGGCGGAGCATTATGGTGATGCAAATGCATGGCTGAGGGGAGACCAGTGGGATACGGTAATGAACTATGACGGATTTATGGATCCTGTATCATGGTTTCTTACAGGTGTGGATAAGCATTCTGATAATTCAAATCCTTCGATGCTGGGAAATGCTGAGGCTTTTAATCATGCCATAAAGTATTTTTTATCAAGACTTCAGACGGAATCGTCGTTAGTTGCCATGAACGAATTGTCTAATCATGACCATTCAAGGTTTTTAACAAGAACTAACAAAATGGTAGGTCGTGTGGCAACATCCGGAACAAAAGCGGCACAGGAGAATATCAACGAAGCCATTTTTAAGCAGGGTGTAATAATGCAGATGACTCTTCCGGGAGCACCAACCTTGTATTACGGTGACGAGGCGGGAGTCTGTGGATGGACTGATCCGGATAACAGAAGAACCTACCCATGGGGGAAAGAAAATCTGGAAATAATGGAATTTTACAGAGAAGCAATTGCCCTTCACAGACATAATAAAGTGCTAAAAACAGGTTCCTACAAACCACTTGCAAGTAACCAAGATCTAGTATGTTATGGACGTTTTGATGATAAGGATGCTGTGGTCACTGCCATAAATACTTCTAATGGTGATATGGAGATAAATATTCCGGTTCTAATTCTTGGAAAGGAAGATGATACAGTATGGGAGAGACTTATAGAGACGTCAAGAGAGTTCTATAACTGTGGAAGGATAAAAACAGCTCAGGAAGACGGACATATTCATATACGTGTTCCCGGTCAAAGTGCAGTTGTGTACAGAAGTATATAATATAAAAAATAGTTCCAACAAAATGTTGGAACTATTTTTTATATTAAAATTAAATTATTCAGCCTCTGAAAATTTCTTCTTTGATACTAATGCAACGCCGGCTGCTGAAACAACAGCAACAAAACCTAAAGCAATGTTAGCACCTGTTTTTGGTGATGTCTGTGAAGTGTTTCCACCACCACCGTTACCTGTTGTAACTTCCTCATCAGTTGGGATAACAGTTGCTGATGGGCTTACAGCTGCGAAACAGTTTACTGAAAATGCAAAAGTCAATATCAATGTAGCTAATAAAGCAAGTAAATTCTTTTTCATAAGTTTAACCTCCATAACTAAAATCTTTCTAATATCTTATACCATTATACATTAATGAAATTAAAAATCAAATATTTTTTATAACAAAACTAAATCTATTATTTGATTTTATTATAATATATATCAAGTATCTTTTCAAAAAAGTCGTTTTTGTCTAACTTAAACTCAGCAGAAGCATCCCCTGTTACCATTTTATATTCACCTTTGGTGGTTATCATGTTAAGTCCTGAATAGTTAGTGGCAAGGGATGATGCCAAATAAGTCATAATATTAGGATTTATGTTGGTAACCGTGTATTCAGAACTATCCTGATAAAGCTTAAGTGGCAAAGTAAAGTCATCCTTTATCGCGGGCACAATCTGAGAAGTAAAGGAATTAAGATATAGCCTCTGACATGACATACGTCTTAGGTTGTCATCAAGCAGGGTTGTATCCCTGTGTCGTACAAACTCCTCTGTTAAATCACCTTTTAAGGTAATGGATTGTCCCTTTGTAAAGCTTCCAAAAGTATACTCAGGTGTTACCGTAACCCCACCAATATCGTCATTTATTACTTTAATAGCAGAAAGGTCGATAGCATAGTAAGCATTAATTGGAATGTTGTATATTAATCTTTCCACGGCAGTAACCTGATTTTCCGCACTGGTGGTTTTACCGTCGCCATAAGCATAAGCAAGACAAATTTGTTTTGTTTCTGTATCGTAATATTTGCCGGCAGCATTGTATCTGATAACCTCTGACATGGTATCTCTGTTTAAACACAGAACTTTAATATGTCCGTTAGAGGTATCATATGTTAATAAATAAAGTGCATCCGCCTGACCGGCTGTTGCTGCTACTGCATCGTCTACTAATTTACGTTTGTCGATACCCATAAACAGTATACTTGCAATATTATCATTAAATTCATATGTATGACCATTGTAATAAACAATACGTCCATTATTTTCGTAATCAATATCCTTAGGGAAACTCATATTAACATTGTCATAGTTAAGAAGTTTTTTCTGACCTAAATATCTCATTACGAAAAATGTTACTACAATTCCCAGAATAACACACAGTAAAAAGATTAATATGCCAAGAAAAATCTTCTTCTTTTTGCTCATGCGTTTTTTCTTATTATTTGTTTTGCTGTTTCCTCTTGAAAGATGCCCCTTATTAAATTTGTGATTATCACTTGAATGAGATATATCAGAAGCTTTATCATCTGATTCCCCGGATGAATGAGAACGATGGTGATGTCTGTGCTTGTAATTTCTTTCAATTGTATCCCAATCAACCTCAAAAGTTTCACCATCGCCATTATCATGAATTACATCGGTATTGTGATGATAATGTTGGTGATGATGGTGTGAGGAGTGAGCATCACTAACCTCTTTTTCAGTACTACTTTCTTCTTTGTCTAAATTGTGGGAAACAGTGTTATCTGTATTATCCCCGGCATTGCTTAAATTTTCTAAATCTTTGTCCTCAGTTAAAGAATTAATTGGTTTGCTCATCCTTAATTAAAACCCCCTGTACTAAATATCGTGTATTTTCAGCACCATTGGTGCAAGTGCTAAGTGTTATTATTTTACTGTTTATATCAAGAGACACTTTCCTGATATTTTTTGAAAGAGAATTCGGATTTGTGGTATATTCAAAATATTTTTTTAGAACTTTTTTGTCGCTAAGCTTAAAGGCATTAAGAATATGTCTGTCATCGTATACATAAGCTGCATAAATTTTATAGGTTAAACGGTGATTTGGCATATAAATATAGATATATTTGTTTTTCTTAAAAAACTTAGCATCTTCAAATTTATGAAGTGACTTAAACATAGAACCGTTAAGCATATTATGCCCGTATAATACGGTTACAGGGTCGGAATAATCCTTTGCATTTTGCTTTTCCGTATAAATAGCACCGGCAAATTCGTTTTCCCTGTTTACATTATGGTTAAGATAAAAGTCATCAGATAAATTTTTACCCGGCTGTACTACAGGATAATCAACGTTAGTGTTAGGAATATATATCCATGAATAAACGTCGGAATTTTTTTCCTGCAACTTAACCCAGTTTATATTGTGATTTTCTACGGTATTAACCAAAGTGGCAGTATTCGTTTCTGTTTCAGGATTAATGTATTCTGCGGAATTTCCACCGTCACTTAGAAAGTAGGAAATGATTTTATAACCGCAAATTACACAAACAATAACTGCTACAATAAAGGTTACACCCCAAAATAATTTTTTCTTATTCATTTTGTAGTATTGTTCTCCTATATTTGCCTCTGGATTATAAACAGTATAGTATCAATATAGCTTTGTGTCAAAGATTAAAATGAAAAAGAAAAAGATTTGGTGAATATAATGGAAATAATTTGGAATATGTAATAAATGTTGTTGCACTTTTTTAAGTAATGTGATATAAATATATATTGTGAATGGGCAGATTCCCGAGTGGCCAAAGGGGACAGACTGTAAATCTGCTGCAACTTGCTTCGGTGGTTCGAATCCACCTCTGCCCATTATATTAATGATTATTTCATTAATAAACGCCGGCGTGGCGGAACTGGCAGACGCGCAGGACTTAAAATCCTGTTGTGGCAACACAGTACCGGTTCGATTCCGGTCGCCGGCATAAGAAAACCTTTCGTTATGATAATCATGACGAAAGGTTTTTTTACGTGTAAGGCAGAATTCTGTTATTAAACTAAGTTGTTGAAAAAATGAAGTATCATATAAAATTATTTACCGGGGCATTTACAAAAACAAAAAAACAGTGAAGCCATGAACACTTCACTGTTTTTGATTTAAGTATGAATCAATTATTCTGTAATTCTTTTTCTTCCTAAAAGCATAATTCCAAGGAATAAAGCTGAAATTAATGCTACAGGAATAAGAACATAATTGCCATTGTCAGCTGTCTTTGGTGAAACACTTTTATTGTTAGGTGCTACAGTTTCGCCGTTTTCAGAAATATAGAAATCGCAGCTTGCTGTACCTATACTTGTTTTAACTGTAAGTGTGTGTTTACCACATGAAAGACTTGCTAAAAAGTCAGCTGATAAAATAATTTTATTATTCTTTACAACATAATCTGATGCATCAAGTACCTTACCATCAACATAAATAGTTGTATTCTTATCAAGCTTAACGTTTGTTACAAAAGTAAGACCTTTCTTATCACCCTTTGACCAATTGCCATCCTTATCGCTAGCCGGTTTAACTGTAACAGTCTGTGATGTTGTCGGCTTGATAGGTTTCTCTGTTGGACTCGGAAGAGCAAAACAGTTAGCAGAAAAAGCAAATGTTAAAACTAAAGTAATAAACAAAGCAATAAACTTTCTTTTCATAAGTAGACCTCCCATATACAAAATTTGATACTATTAAGTAATTATACAATAAATCAACAAAAAAGCAACATATTAACGAGTTTTTATATAATAAATATCTAATATTTTCTCGAATAAATCAGTTTTATTGATTTTATACTCAGCAAACCGGTCATCTTTCTTCTCTACATACTTGCCTTTAATGGAAGTAATGTTAAGCCCGGAATAGTTAGTTGCCAGAGTCGATGCCAAATATACCATAATATTGGCATCTAAATTTGTTACTGTGTACTTTGATGAATCTTTGTACAATTTTAGCGGAACGTTAATATCTTTTTTTAATGATGGCAAAAGCTGACTGACAAAACTGTTAAGGTACAGCTTCTGGCAACTCATACGTCGTAGGTTGTCATCTAACAGATTTGTATTTCTGTATCTTACAAACTGTTCGGCAGTTTCACCTTTCAGAGTAATTTTTTGCCCTTTGGTGAAGGAGGAAAAGGTGTACTCAGGTGTTAACGTGACACCACCGATATCATCATTTAATATTTTAAGGGATGAAAAATCAATGGCGTAGTATGTATTAATTGGAATGTTGTAAATAAAACGTTCCACTGCCATAGCCTGATTTTTGGCACTTAATTCTTTTCCGTCTCCATATGCATAAGCAAGACATAACTGTTTAGTCGCCGTATCATAATAATTACCTTCACTGTCATATCTGCTGATATCAGTCATAATATCACGGTTAAGGGCTAAAACCTTAATTTTTCCGGTGGAAATATTATAGGTCATAAGATACAGGGCATCGGCCTGTCCTGCTGTAGATGGAACGGCATCATCTTTAAACTCATCATGGTCAACACCCATAAACAAAATACTTGCAATGTTACTGTTAAACTCGTAAGTGTGTCCCTTGTATTCTATGGTTTTGCCGTCGCCTTCAATATCGTCATAGTTAATATCCTCAGGAAGAGTAAGGGCAACTGCCTCATTTCCCAGTAAGGATTTTTTGCCTAAATAATGCATTACTCCAAAAGTAGTTAAAAGTGCAAGAATTAAAAATAAAATCACCAAGAGCAATATAACGAAGAATTTTTTCTTCCTGCTCCATTTTTTCTTTTTCTTAGAGCCACTTTTTCTACTAGAGGAGTGGCTATGATGATGGTGACCGGAATGATGCCCACGCCCTGGATGGTGGGAGCCACTGGAGTGATGTCCGCAACCTGAGTGGTGACTGCTGTGATGTTCGCCTTTGGAGGTAACCTGTTCATCTTCTAAATTAGTGGCACTATTACCTGAATCAGCCTGCTTATCATCTGAATAATCATCAGGCACTAATTCTATATTGCTATATAAATCGTTACTTTGTCTGCTCATCTTTAATTAATACTCCTTGTACTAAATATCGTGTGTTTGCGGCACCGTTAGTGCAGGTGCTAAGAGTCAGTACCTTACTGTCGGTGTTTAAATCCACCTTACGGGTATTTTTTGTAAGGGATTGTGGATTTTGGGTAGACTTTAAATATTTTTTAAATATCTTTTTATCTTCAAAATTAAATGAATTTAATATATGTCTGTCATCGTATACATACGCCGAATATATCTTATAGGTAAGTTTACGTTTTTCCGTATATATGTAAATAAATTTATTTTTTTTGAAAAATTTAGCATCTTCAAAACTGTGGAGAGTTTTAAACATAGAACCATTTTTCATGTTATGACCATAAATAACCGTCACAGGGTCAGAAAAATCCTTTCTGTTGGCACGCTCTGAAAAAATGGCACCGGCTATGTCAGGCTTCTTGTCTATGTTATGGTCTAGGTAAAGAGTGTCAGACTCATAAACTGAAGACTGAACAATGGGATAATCCACATTAGTGTTTGGAATGTAAATCCATGCGTATATATCATCGTTGGCTTTCTTAAGGGATGACCATTTAATACCATGATTATCAGCCATGGAATCACTTTCACTTTCCTTTGTTATAGTGGATGTTTCTTCAATATATTTATCAACATTGCCACCGTTGTCAAAAAAAATAGAGATTATTTTGTATCCGGAAAAAATCAATATGATTAGAAAAAAAACAAAAAAAATCCCCCAAAGAAGTTTTTTAATTTTCATATTTAAACAGCGCTCCCTCATTTAACATTGTATTGTATTAATAGTATATAACTTATGAAAAGAAAATCAAGCATTCCATTATGGATTTGACATATAATACCGTACTGGTTAAAATGAAAATACAAATATATTATTAAAAAAGAGGAAAATAAAATGAAAATTGGATTTGGATGCGACCATGCAGCAATTGATTTGAAAAATGAATTGTTGAAATATATGGAAGAAAAAGGATATGAATGTGTTGATTACGGAACTAATTACGATGAAAACGGTGAAATAATTAAATGCGATTATCCAAGTAAGGGTCAGGAAGTAGGAGAAGCAGTAGTTTCTAAGGAAGTTGATTACGGTGTACTTATTTGTGGAACGGGAATTGGAATATCCATGAGTGCCAATAAGGTTCCGGGAGTAAGAGCAGCTGTTTGCAGCGAGCCTTATTCAGCAAAGCTTACAAAACAGCATAATAATGCTAATATTATAGCTTTTGGTGCCCGTGTAGTTGGAACTGAACTGGCAAAGATGATTCTTGATGAGTTTTTCGGAACTGAATTTGAAGGCGGAAGACATGCAAGAAGGGTGGATATGATAACAGATATTGAAAAGAAATACAGTAAGTAGTTTAGGAACTGCCTGTTGACAAAACCAGTTGTTGACAAGCAGTTTCTTTTTTTATATAATTGCTTTACTACTTTAAAGCGTAACGGTTTAAAGTTCAACGCTTTAAAGCCACGGAAATATATTCACATAATAATTTGGAGGGAATTAAAATGACAACAGTTACATTATGTTCCATTATGCTGGTAGTGTTTTTTGCCATAATGATATTTGTGGGATTTTACACCAGAAGACACACAACAGACGTAAATGGATTTGTTCTTGGAGGACGTTCGGTAGGCCCATGGCTTACAGCATTTGCCTTTGGTACTTCATACTTCTCAGCGGTTATTTTCGTTGGATATGCAGGACAGTTTGGATGGAATTTTGGACTGGCTTCCACATGGGCAGGTCTTGGAAATGCCTTTATTGGTTCACTTCTTGCATGGAACGTATTAGGAAGAAGAACAAGAGTTATGACACAGCATATTGATGCAAAAACCATGCCTGATTTCTTTGGTAAGAGATTTAACTCAACACCACTTAAGGTGGCTGCATCAATTATAGTATTTATATTCTTAATTCCATATACATCATCATTGTATAACGGATTGTCCAGCTTGTTTGGTCTGGTTTTTGATATTCCATACTGGGTAGTTATTGCAGTAATGGCAGTGCTTACCGGTGTATATGTAATATTTGGCGGATATATGGCAACAGCCATTAATGATTTTATTCAGGGCATTATCATGCTGTTTGGTATTTGTGCTGTTATAGGTGCAGTTCTTGTAGATAATGGCGGTTTGGTTAATGCAACAAAAAATCTTTCAGCTATCACAGGAGATGCAGGATGGCAGGGAGCTTATTCATCATTTTTAGGACCTGATCCATTGGCACTTTTATTTGTAGTAGTTCTTACATCCCTTGGAACATGGGGACTTCCACAAATGGTAGGAAAATTTTATGCCATTAAAAGTGAAAAAGATATACATAAGGGAACTGTAATTTCTACAGTATTTGCCATTATTGTAGCCGGAGGCTGCTACTTCTTAGGTGGATTTGGAAGATTGTACAGTGATAAAATAACCATTAATGAAGCTACAGGAAAGCCTTTATTTGACACTATTATTCCTACCATGCTTTCTACATTACCTTCTATTGTAATTGCAGTGGTTATTGTACTTGTATTGTCTGCATCAATGTCAACCCTTTCTTCACTGGTACTTACATCAAGTTCAACATTTACTTTAGACGTTATAAAGCCGGCATGCAAAAAGGAAATTACAGAAAAGAAACAGGTTACGTTAATGAGATTGCTTATTGTGTTCTTTATCCTTGTTTCAGCAGTTATAGCTATATTTAAGGATGCACATCCGGAAGTTACATTTATTGCACAGATGATGGGTGTTTCATGGGGAGCTCTTGCAGGGGCATTTTTGGCACCATTCCTTTATGGTTTATACTGGAAGGGCATTACAAAAACAGCTACAGTAGTTTGTTACATCTGGGGGTGCTCCATTGCAGTTATCCAGCTTATAATAACTTTGGCAGGAATAGATATTACAGGCTGGGGGACAGTTCTTGGTTATGTATTTAAGTCATCAATTAATTCAGGTGTTATAGCCATGGTAGGTGGACTTATAATCGTTCCTATAATCAGCCTGTTTACAAAGAAGCAAAGTGATAAGGAACTTGACGAAATCTTTGAATGTTACAATGAAAAAACAGAAACAACAGCTAAAGAGCATTTAAAGCAGTAGTAAATAATAGGATATGAGATTTTCTGATTTTTTAATAATAAGCAAATTTGAAATTAAATTAGCGGGAATGTGTGTCGCTATATCACTTATATTTTTGTTGTTGATAGCTGTGAAGATAGTAAAAGCTGTGGGAAATTTAATATACGTGATTCCCGCATTAGAAGGAATAGCCTTTTTACAGATATGGTCAACTTGATACATTGACTTATAATGCAGGATAAATTATAATTAAGTTTATTACTTTAAAGCAATAAAAAGTGTTATTGCGATACATTTATTCAAGAGAGGTAGGAGAAGATATTGAGCAAGCAGACTATTATGCTAGGTAACGAAGCTATTGCCCGTGGAGCTTATGAAGCCGGAGTTAAGGTAACATCAGCTTATCCGGGAACACCTAGTACAGAGATAAGTGAAAATATTGTTAAGTATGATGGGGTTTATGCAGAATGGGCACCTAATGAAAAGGTGGCAGCGGAAGTAGCCATAGGAGCATCCATGGCAGGCTGCAGATCTATGTGTATGATGAAAATGGTAGGTCTTAATGTGGCAGCAGACCCTCTTTACTCAGGAGCGTATATTGGAGTAAATGGTGGTATGGTGGTTGTTGTAGCCGATGACCCGGGTATTTACAGCTCACAGAATGAACAGGATACAAGAATGATTGGACGTGCTTCCATGATTCCGGTTATTGAACCGTCAGACAGTGAGGAAGCAAGGGTATTTACAAAGAGAGCTTATGAGTTATCAGAGGAATACGATACACCGATTATTTTAAGAACAACTACAAGAATTGCTCATTCCCAGGGTATTGTTAATTTAGAGGATAGAGTAGAGGTTGATGATAAGCCTTACGAGAGAAATATTGCAAAGAATGTTATGATGCCTGCTAATGCCATTAAACGTCACGTTTTTGTTGAACAGCGTATGAACAGAATGGCTGAGGATGCTAATACATTAGATATTAATAAAGTAGAATATAATGACACAAAAATAGGAATTATTACAAGTGGAATACCTTATCAGTATGTTAAGGAAGTTTTACCTGAGGCTTCAGTATTGAAGCTGGGATTGGTACATCCTCTTCCAAAGAAGCTTATAAAGGATTTTGCGTCAAAGGTTGACAGACTTGTAATTGTGGAAGAGCTTGAACCTGTAATTGAAGAACAGGTTAAGGCAATGGGCATTGAATGTGACGGCAAAAATTTATTTACAATTCAGGGCGAGTACAGTGCCAATATGTTAAGAGAGAAGATTTTAGGTGAAACAATTGAGGTTAAAGCTTCAAATGAGGCTCCTGCAAGACCACCTATTCTTTGTCCGGGATGCCCTCACAGAAGTACATATTCCGTTCTTAAGAAGTTAAGAATTCATGCGGCAGGTGACATTGGATGTTACACATTAGGTGCTGTAAACCCGTTGGCAGTAGTTGATACAACTCTTTGTATGGGCTCAAGTATTTCAACTCTTCACGGCATGGAGAAGGCAAAAGGAAAAGATTACATTAAAAACTGGGTAGCCGTAATTGGTGATTCTACATTCCTTCACACAGGTGTAAATTCACTTATGAACATGGTTTATAACAAGGCTACAGGTACAGTTATTATTTTGGATAATTCAACAACAGGAATGACAGGACATCAGGATCATCCGGCAACAGGAAAAACACTAGACGGTGAGCCGGCATATGCAGTTGATCTTGTGGATTTATGTCATGCATTGGGAGTTAAACATGTTGAAGTAGTTGATGCTTTTGATGTTGATAAATTAACCAAGGTAGTTAAGGAAGAAGTTGCAAGGGATGAGGTTTCAGTTATTATTTCCCAGTCACCATGTGCACTTCTTAAGTCATTTGTTCCTAAGGGAAAATGTTATACAATACCTGAAAAATGTGTTAAATGCGGACAGTGTTTAGTTCCGGGTTGTCCTGCCATGACTAAAAAGGAAGATGGAACAGTGGCAATTGACGGAACAATGTGTAACGGCTGTGGACTTTGCATGAGCAATTGTAAGTTTGGAGCTATAGAACTTAAAAAGAAAGGAGAATAATCATGGCAGAAACAAGGAATATTATGATAGTAGGCGTTGGTGGTCAGGGTACTCTCCTTACCAGCAGAATTTTAGGGGGAATTACAGTAGCCGCAGGATATGATGTAAAATTATCAGAAGTTCACGGAATGGCACAGCGTGGAGGAAGCGTTGTAACATATGTAAGATATGGAGAAAAGGTAGCAGAGCCTATAGTGGAGGAAGGTCAGGCAGATGTACTGATTGCTTTTGAAAGATTAGAGGCTTTAAGATATGCTCACTACTTAAAAAAGGATGGGGTTATTATTGTTAATGATCAGAGAATCGACCCTATGCCTGTAGTTACGGGAGTGGCAAAATATCCTGAAAATATTATTGAAAATCTGTCAAAGGAACATAAGGTTATTTCCGTTGATGCTCAGGCTGAAGCTTTAGCCATGGGCAATCCAAGGGTTTTCAACGTTATTATTTTAGGAGTTGCTGCAAAGAGAATGGACTTCCCGAAAGA
The DNA here is from genome assembly GCF_014287775.1 of Eubacterium segne. NCBI lineage: Bacteria > Bacillati > Bacillota > Clostridia > Eubacteriales > Eubacteriaceae > Eubacterium > Eubacterium segne. The sequence goes on along the minus strand of NZ_JACOOZ010000001.1, from coordinate 416,873 downwards.
ACAGTGGATTGATGTAATTAAGAAAACTGTTCCACCAAAGACTATAGATATTAACGTGGCAGCTTTTGAGAGAGGCTACGAATTTTAAATAAGAAGGAATTTGAAATGATCATTGATATTCATACCCATACATTTCCGTACAAGATAGCAGCCAGAGCCATAGAGCATATGGAAGAGGATATCGTAAGAGGTCAGGGCTTTGAGGTTAAATGTGCCAGAATCCCTACGTTTCAGGGATTATCTGACAGCACTAAAAGTGCAGGAATTGATTTGTCAGTGGTTTGCCCTGTGGCAACTAATGTTACACAACCTGAAAAAATCAACGAATTGTCAGTTAAAGCCAATGAAAAAATGGATGAAACAAAGGTGTTTAACTTTGGTGCCATTCATCCCGACTGTGAGAATTACAAGGAAATCATAGATGATATTGCGTCTATGGAGCTTAAGGCAATTAAGCTTCATCCGGATTATCAACATGTATTTTTTGATGATGAGAGATATATAAGGCTCATTGATTATGCAGCAAATAAGGGTCTGGGAATAATAGTACACGCAGGAGAGGATGTAGGTCTTCCGGATACTATTCACTGCACACCGGATATGGTTCTTAATTTGTGGAAACATATTCAGCCGGAAAAACTTATTCTGGCACATATGGGTGGATGGAGATTATGGGATGAAGTGGAAGAAAAACTGGCAGGTCTTCCATTTTATATGGATACAGCAGTAGTCTTAAACAGAAGGTTCCCTGTAAGACTTGGCAATGAGCAGTTTGTGAGAATGGTGAGAAAACACGGTGCTGACAAAATACTGTTTGGAACCGACAGCCCATGGTACGACCAGAAACAGGCTTTGGAAGACTTTGACAATACAGGACTTAATGATGATGAAAAGAAACTGATTCTTGGAGAAAATGCCAAAAGACTGTTTGGATTCTAATGTTATTTAAATGGCTGTGCACCATTACAACTAAAGGGAAATAAAGAAAGAGAGAAGGATAAATAAATGCCTATCACAGAATTATTAGAGAGAAATGCCATACAATATGCAAATGATGTGGCTCTCGTGGAAATTAATCCTGATATAAAGGAGAAAAGACGTGTTACATGGCGTGAGTACGAGTTAATCCAGCCGGATTTAAGTCAGCAGTACAGACGTGAAATAACATGGCATGTATTTAACGAAAAGGCTAACAGGGTAGCTAACCTGTTACTTAGCAGAGGCATAAGAAAAGGTGATAAAGTAGCAATTCTTATGATGAATTGCTTAGAGTGGCTGCCTATTTACTTTGGAATATTAAAAACAGGAGCATTGGCAGTGCCAATGAATTTCCGTTTTGACGAACATGAAATTAAATATTGTCTGGAGCTTTCAGAGACAGATGTTCTTTTCTTCGGGCCTGAATTTATTGGGCGTATAGAAGAAATTGTAGATGAAATAGATGAAAAGAGAATTTTGTTTTATGTAGGTGGGGATTGCCCTTCTTTTGCAGAAAATTATGATAATCTTGTTTCAAACTGTTCTTCATTGTCACCGGATATTAAAATTACCGATGAGGATGATGCGGCAATTTATTTTTCATCAGGAACAACAGGATTTCCGAAAGCTATTTTACATAATCACGAAAGCCTTATGCATGCGGCAAAGGTTGAACAGAATCATCACGGACAAACAAAGGATGACGTATTTTTGTGTATTCCGCCTCTTTATCATACAGGGGCAAAAATGCATTGGTTCGGTAGTCTTCTTACCGGTGGAAAAGCAGTTTTGTTAAAGGGTGTTACACCTAAAACTATTTTTGAAACAGTATCTAAAGAGCATTGTACTATTGTATGGCTTTTAGTGCCTTGGGCTCAGGATATTTTGCTGGCATTAGACAGAGGTGAGCTTAAAATCGAAGATTATGATTTGAAGCAGTGGAGACTTATGCATATTGGTGCTCAGCCTGTGCCTCAAAGTCTCATTAAGAGATGGAAGGAATATTTTCCACATCATCAGTACGACACCAACTATGGCTTAAGCGAATCAATTGGGCCGGGTTGTGTACATTTAGGTGTTGATAATATTGATAAGGTAGGAGCAATTGGTGTGCCGGGATATGGCTGGCAGGCTAAAATTGTTGACACTGAAGGTAATGAAGTTAATCAGGGAGACGTAGGGGAACTTATTGTTAAGGGCCCCGGGGTTATGACTTGTTACTACAACGATGAAAAAGCTACAGCTGAATGTCTTAAGGACGGATGGCTTTATACCGGAGACATGGCAGAAATGGATAAGGATGGCTTTATTTATCTTGTTGACAGAAAGAAGGACGTTATTATCAGTGGTGGTGAAAATATATATCCGGTACAGATAGAGAACTTCTTAAGCAAGCACCCTAAAATTAAGGATGTTGCCGTAATTGGACTGGCAGATGAGCGATTAGGGGAAATTTCAGCAGCCATTATTGAGTTAAATCCTGATACGGAATGTAGCGAAGAAGAAATAAATGAGTTCTGCAAGGAACTTCCAAGATATAAGAGACCTAGAAAGATTATTTTCGCCAAAGTACCTAGAAATGCTACAGGAAAGATTGAAAAGCCTAAGCTTAGGGAAATTTATCACAGCAAGAATCTGGTAGATGCACAGAACAGAGGCTAGTAGATGCTAGGTGTGCTGTAGTGATTAGACTATGGTGGTTGAATCGGAGCGGAAGCGTTATATGTCAAAAAGCAGTTGAATGTTTGAAAATGGACAATTCAACTGCTTTTTTGATGGCAAAATAACTTATTTTTCTGTGGGGGACGGTTGGAAAGTTTGAAAATGAAAAACCAACTGTCCAAAAGCAGTTGGAAGCACTAAAATTCCACGCAACTCTCCACAGGGTACCATTGAAAAACTTGAAAAGACAAATCCAACCGACCACACAATAATTTCACATCCCAAAAATAATTTCACATCCCACCACAATTATATTGACATTCCCACCATATTTTTATATAGTATTCTAGGGTTAGAAATACTAAACTTTTTGTTTAGTTTATGAAAACTAAGGAAGGTAATTAAGTTATATAATGGATATAGGAAGCAAAATAAAAGAATTAAGAATTGCCAACGGGCTGACACAGGAAGAATTGGCAGACAGGTCAGAATTGTCAAAGGGATTTATTTCACAAATGGAGAATAATCTCACATCCCCATCTATTGCCACATTAATAGATGTGTTGCAGTGTTTAGGCACGGATTTAAAGCATTTTTTTAGTGACGATGAGGACAAGCAGATAGTTTTCTCAAAGGAAGATTATTTTGAAAAAACAGATGAAGAGTTAAAAAATAATATTCAGTGGATAATACCAAATGCCCAGAAAAACATAATGGAGCCTATACTTCTTACATTAGAAGCAGGTGGAGCTACATACCCGGATAATCCCCATGAGGGAGAAGAGTTTGGGTATGTGTTGTCAGGAACGGTGCAGATAGTTTTGGGAAACCGTTCATTTAAGGCAAAAAAAGGTGAATCATTTTACTACGAGGCAAAATATAAGCATTATCTTAAATCAAAAAACGGTGCAAAAGTGTTGTGGATAAGCAGTCCACCAAGTTTTTAGATGAAAGTTTTTAGATAAAGGTTTTTAGATAAAGGTTTTTAGATGAAATCTTTGAATAATCAGCCGGCTAATGAAAAGACGACAATACTATTAAAAAAGGAGGCAAAAATGGGAAATACAATTATTGAACTTAAGAATATTTCAAAAAACTTTGGGGAACAACAGGTTTTAAGAGGAATTGACTTAAATATCTATGAAAATGAATTTCTTACACTTTTAGGGCCAAGTGGTTGCGGAAAAACCACAATTCTCAGAATAATAGGCGGTTTTGAAGAGCCAAGTAACGGACAGGTGTTAGTAAGTGGTAAGGATATCTCAAAGATTCCACCATATAAAAGAGAAATCAACACTGTATTCCAGAAATATGCCCTTTTTCCATTTTTAAATGTGTACGACAATATAGCTTTCGGTCTTAATTTAAAAAAGACAGACAAAAATATAATAGATAAAAAAGTGAAGAGAATGCTTGAATTAGTAGGTCTTAAAGGATATGAGAAAAGGGATGTAACAAGCCTTTCAGGAGGGCAGCAGCAAAGAGTTGCCATTGCAAGGGCTTTGGTTAATGAACCAAAGATTTTACTTCTTGATGAGCCACTAGGTGCCCTTGATGCGAAGCTTAGAAAGGATATGCAGACGGAGCTTAAAAAAATTCAAAAGGAAGTAGGCATAACCTTTATATTTGTAACTCACGACCAGGAGGAAGCTCTTACCATGTCTGATACAATAGTTGTAATGAACGACGGAGTTATTCAGCAGATAGGCACCCCCATTGATATTTACAACGAACCACAAAACAGATTTGTGGCGGAATTTATTGGAGAATCCAATATTATTGAAGGAAATATGATAAAGGACTGCCTTGTTAAGTTTGATGATGTAATGTGGGAATGTGTTGACAAGGGATTTAAGGATAACGAGGAAATTGAGGTAGTTTTAAGACCGGAAGATATGGATATAGTGGCACCGGAAGAGGGCAAAGTTGTAGGAAAGGTTGTGTCAAAAATTTTTAAAGGTGTTCATTATGAGTATCTGGTGCAGTGCAAATACAGAAATTATAAGGTGCATACTACGGAAAATATCGAGTTGGGAATTGAAATAGGTCTTACCATAGACCCTTATGATATTCAGGTTATGCACAAAATGGAAAATTAGGAGGTAGCTATGCAGCATTTCAAAGGACTGGTAAAGCCCTATGTGTTATGGTCGTTTTTGCTTATAGCACTTCCCCTTGTATTAGTTGTGCTATATTCCGTAACCACAGGGGATAATTCCCTTATTACGATACATTTTACATTAGATAATTTCAAAAAAATATCAGACCCGGTTTACCTTAATGTATTTGTAAAATCATTGGAAATGGGACTGATAACCACAGTGATATGCCTTGCTTTGGCGTATCCCATGGCATATATAATATCGAAATTTAATGATGAAATACAAAATATTTTAATACTTTTAGTTACAATTCCTATGTGGATTAACACCCTGCTTAGGACATATGCGTGGATTAGCCTTCTTTCAGACAACGGAATAGTGAATACGTTATTAAAAGCCATAGGACTTAATCCGGTAACTATGATGTACACCAATTTCTCGGTTATTATGGGATTGGTATGTGACCTGCTTCCCTTTATGGTTATACCTATTCATACGTCATTAGCCAAAATGGATCATTCATTGGTAGAAGCAGCAGGAGATTTGGGAGCAAATAAATTTCAGACCTTTACGAAGGTTATACTTAAGTTGTCCCTTCCTGGAGTTATAAGTGGTGTTACCATGGTATTTTTGTTATCCATATCATCATTCGTAATTCCGGTATTGTTAGGAGGACATCAGTTTGTATTAATTGGTAACCTTATTGAAAACCAGTTTATTTCCGTGGGAGACTGGAATTTCGGAAGTGCAATATCAGTTATTCTTGCAATAATAATATTGGCAATGATGGGATTAATGAAAAAGATTGATCCGGAAGAAAATGGAGGTGACAAATGAAAAAGAAAATCTCCATAGGCTCAAAATTATACATTACATTAATGTTTGTGTTTTTTTATCTGCCGATTTTGGTGACAATGTTTTTCTCATTTAACTCATCAAAATCCCTTACCAACTTTGCAGGATTTTCCCTTAGATGGTACAGGAAGCTTTTAACAGATAACAACATAATATCAGCAGTATACGTTTCCATAAGTATTGCGTTAATTGCCACGGTGGTATCCACCATTCTTGGAACAATAACAGCCATCGGTTTGTCAAAAAGCAGAAAAGTGCTTAAGGAATGGCTTCTTAACGTAAATAATATGCCCATAATGAATCCGGATATAGTTACGGCTATAGGACTGATGATTTTATTTACGTCAGTTAGAATGGAAAGAGGCTATATTACCATGCTTTTGGCACATATAGCATTTTGTACCCCTTACGTTATTATCAGTGTATATCCAAAAGTAAGAAGCATGGATCATAATCTGGCAGACGTGGCAATGGACTTAGGGGCAACACCATTTCAGGCATTAACAAAGGTAATTATTCCAATGTTAAAACCGGGAATTTATGCGGGAATGCTCCTTGCCTTTACAATGTCAATGGATGATTTTGTGGTTTCATACTTTGTAACAGGAAATGGGGTGTCAAACATTTCCATAGTTGTGTACAACATGTCAAAGAGAACCAACCCGACTATAAACGCACTGTCAACTCTTCTTATTTTACTTATTGTTGTGGTACTGGTGGTTATAAATGTAATACCTGCCATTTATAAGAAGAAAAGAGGGCAAAATGTTGAGAAGGCAAGTGCTGCAACAGGAGTGTGGAAGCGCGTGGTGGCAGTGGTTAGTGCCGTTGCGGTAGTAGGTGTTGCAGTATTTTGTGTAGTAAGATTTAACAATATAAGCAGCAGACCGGTACTTAGGGTTTTTAACAGCGGAGAATACGTTGACCCACAGTTAATAGACAGATTTGAGAAAGAGAACAACTGTGATGTTGTTTACGAAACCTTTGATTCTAACGAAACCATGTATACCAAAATTCAAAGCGGTGCGGAATATGATGTTATTATCCCTTCTGATTACATGGTTGAAAGGTTAATTAGCGAGGATTATCTTCAGAAGATAGATTGGAATCTTATAACCAACAAGGATAAGATTATTCCTTCCCTTCTTGAAAACAGCTTTGATAAAGGTAGTCAGTACGGCGTGCCATATTACTGGGGAACAGTAGGTATTGTCTATGACAAAACTAAGGTAGATGAGAAGGATTTAGCTGAGGGATGGGATATTTTAAAGAACAAAAAGTATAGCGGCAAAATTTATATGTATGACTCAGAAAGGGACTCCTTAATGGTGGCTCTTAAGGCACTGGGATATTCCATGAATACAGATAAAAAATCCCAGTTAGATGAGGCATACAATTGGCTGATAGACCAGCAGAAAACTATGAAACCGGTATATGTTGGAGATGATGTTATGGATAACATGATTTCCGGCAATAAAGATATGGCGGTTGTGTATTCCGGAGATGGTGCATATATAATTTCCGAAAATGAAAATATGGGATTTTTTGTACCAAATCAGGGTTCAAATGTGTGGATTGATGCAATGATTATTACTAAGAATTGCAAAAATACTGAATTAGCCCATAAATATATTAATTACTTTTTACAGGAGGATGTGGCTTTAGAAAATACAAGATATATTGGATATGACAGTGGTGTGAAGTCTGTATACGAACATTTCAGGGATGATGAATATAAGGGAAATCCCGGATGTGCACCGGATACGTCTAATGAGAAGAATGAAGAATTTAAAGATAGGAAACAGGATATAAAGGAATACTGTGCAAGTCTTTGGACTAAGGTTAAATCACATTAGTGGAAATATAGGGCAAAATTAGTAATTCATAAGTTTAAAATAATAAATGTCTTATTAAAATGATTATCTATCTTTTAATAAGGCATTTTTTATGGAATTAAATACAAATTATGGGACAAAACAGATTATGTCAGCCACTTAAATATATGATAGATTGCGGAAATATTAATAATTGTAAAGAAATCTTAATGAAATCTTAATAAAAAAACACTTGTAATTAATATGTATAAGTTGTATAGTTTGTATTAGCCAAGATAGTACAATTGTATCATCATTGAAAAAACTTACCTTTTTTAAGGCACAAATATATTTTACAAAGGGATTAGTGATATGAATATTTTAAAAAAAATTAAAAAAATTTCAACAGAAAATGGAGACAGGATAGCTATTAAAAGTGACGATTCCTGTCTTTCTTATGGTCAGCTGGATGCTTATTCAGATAAGCTTGCTGCATGGATATATAGAAATTATGGTGATACTAAAACACCTGTAATTGTATACGGACATAAAAATCCATATATGATTGTGTGCTTTCTTGCATGTGTTAAGGCAGGAAAGGCATATTGTCCCCAGGACATTTCAATTCCTGACACAAGGGTTGAGGCAACAGTGGAATGTGTTGAGCCTGAGGTTATTTTTCAGGTGGAGGGAGACATCACACTAGATAATGAAAATGTAATAAATTTAGACAAGATAAAGGAAATTATAGAGAAGGAAGAAGAAACTGCCAAGGTGGAAAATTGGGTAAAGCCAGATGATACATATTATATTATTTTCACATCCGGCAGCACAGGAAAGCCAAAGGGAGTTCAGATTACCTTTGACTGCCTTAACAATTATTTAGACTGGTCTGTTACATTATGTGGCGAGGTAAAGGAAAATGAAATATTTAACTTTGGTAATCAGGCACCGTTTTCCTTTGATTTATCAGTAATGGATTTGTACACCTGTTTAGCTTTAGGCGGAACCCTTCATACATTAACAAAGAAAATGCAGGAAGATTACAATGTAATGTTTAATCATTTTGAAGAGGCGAATCTCAATGTGTGGGTTTCAACGCCGTCCTTTGCAGATATGTGTTTAGCAGATAAGAAATTCTGTAGCACAATGATGCCGAATCTTAAAGTATTTTTATTTTGTGGAGAGGTGCTTACAACATCCACTACAAAGAAATTACAGGAGAGATTTCCGGATGTAAAAATTATTAACACATATGGGCCTACAGAATCTACTGTAGCAGTATCAGATGTGCTGATTACACCTGAATTGTTAGAAGAAACCATGGCTAAAGGAAAATCACTTCCGGTAGGACATGAGAAGAAAGGCACATGGCTTGAAATACATGACGAACAGGGAAACAGCCTTCCTGAAGGCGAGCAGGGAGAAATTATTATAATAGGTGATACTGTAAGTACAGGATATTTTAAAAGAGATGACCTTACCGAAAAAGCCTTTTTCACCTGTGAAAGAGAAGAAAAAATGTATCGTGGATACCATACGGGAGATGCAGGATACAAGATTGGCGGACAGCTTTATTACAATGGAAGAATTGATCTTCAGGTAAAATTAAACGGATATAGAATTGAAGTGGAAGATATTGAAAACAACATGTTAAGACTTCCTCAAATAAGCCATGCAGTGGTGTTACCTAATATGAAAGAAGGAAAAGTAAGAAGCCTTACAGCTTTTGTTACAGGAAATCTTGACGGAAAAACTCCAAGTGAGTTTGGAAGAGAGGTTAAAAAGCAGTTAAAGGAAATCCTTCCTGTGTATATGATACCTAAGAAGGTTAAATATGTTGAAGAAATACCAATGAACATTAATGGTAAGGCTGACAGAAAATATCTTGGAGGTCTTTTGTAATGAGTTTTTTTTCAGGAGAATTTTTTTTCACAATGTTAATACCGGTTTTGGTAATTGCCCTTATAATCGGACTTTGTGAAAAAACACTTAAGTGGTACGATATAGCAGTTTCTGTCCTGTTTATAACACTGGTGCTTATAGATACACCGGCAGCATTAATTTATTTTGTAATTTATTTCCTTATAGAACTTGCATTAGTTAAGATTTATGAGCAAATAAGAAAAAAAGGCAGGGTGCTGTGGATATACAGATTGTTTGTTTTTCTGACAATTGTACCCCTTGCGTTATGTAAACTAAATGAACTGGATGCCTTTAAAGGTCTTGGGTGGTTTCAGTTTATTGGAATATCATATTTAACTTTCAGAGTGGTTCAAATCATAATAGAAATGTATGACGGAGTTATAGAGCACATTTCTGTTTCAGATTTTACGGCATTTCTGATTTTCTTCCCAACATTCAGCTGTGGCCCCATTGACCGAAGCAGAAGATTTGAGGGAGATATACAGAAAGCCTATAAGAGAAGTGAATATCTTGAATTATTTGGAAAAGGATTGGAAAAATTCTTTGTAGGTATTGTATATAAATTTGTGTTGGCAGACCTGGCTTACAAGGTTATGATGCAGGTGGTAGAGCCTACGGTATTAAATGAAATTGCTTATGCATACACCTATGGAATATATATGTTTTTTGATTTCGCAGGCTACAGCCTTATGGCAGTGGGATGCGGATATATGCTGGGAGTTAAGGTGCCGGACAACTTTAACAAGCCTTTTATAAGTAAGGATATGAAGGATTTCTGGGCAAGGTGGCATATATCTTTGTCAGAGTGGTTCAGGGATTTTATATTTACCAGATTTATTATTTCATCCACAAAGAAAAAGCGTTTTAAAACCAGACTGACAACAGCCTCAGTGGGCTTCATTATAAATATGTTTGTTATGGGTGTGTGGCACGGACTTAGCCTGTGTTACATAGTATATGGTTTGTACCATGGAATACTTTTGGCACTGACGGAAATTTATCAGAAGAAATCAAAATTCTATAGGAGAAATAAAAAGAAAAAATGGTATTATGTTCTGTCATGGACAGTAACAATTAATCTTGTGATGTTTGGATTCCTGATATTCTCAGGACATCTTATATAAATATAAATAAAAAGTTTTAGAGTTAGAAAGGACATGTGAAATGAAAGAGAAAGTTTTAGATTTATTAGAAGAAGTATGTGACGATGATGTAGTAAGAGAAGATTTAGATATGGATTTATTTGAGGAAGAACTTATGGATTCATTAGCATTTGCTGAGTTGTTAGCTATGATTGAAGATGAACTTGGAGTAGTAATATCTCCATCAGAGGTAGTAAGAAGTCAGGTAAATACAGCAAACAAAATTATTGCTTTAGTAGAAGAAAAGAAATAACAGAGGTAGATTACAATGAAAAACATTAAGGCAATGGGAATTGCATTTATTATGTTTTTAGTTACCATAACCGGGGTAGGAATTGCCACAAAAAACGGCATACCTGCCTACAACATAAGATATGGGACATGGATTAGCACCACAAAATTTGGGTGCAATGACGGAATGAAAAAATTAGTAGATAACGATAATGTTTTTGCTGTTTTTGGTTCGTCGGAATTAAAACACTGTCAACGCTCAGGCTTCCATGCCGACAGCATTTATAAGAACAGTGACATAAAGCCGGTGTTTATTGGAAAGGGCGGTTTTCAAAGCTTAGGACATGCCATAATTCTAGGCTCCATAGGTCAGGAACTTAAAGGGAAAAAGGTGGTAATAAGTGTATCACCTCAATGGTTTAAGTCATATGGTTTCAGAAAGGATGCCTTTGGCTCAATGTATTCAGAAACCAATATGATAGCATTTCTTAAAAATAAAGAAATTAGTGACGAAACAAAGGACTACGTCATTAAGAGAATAAAGGAACTGACAGACGAAAATCCTACAATGTGGAAAAACATTAGGCAGGACATAAAATGGTACAGGGATAATAACGGAAATGTTATTGATACGGTAAGAAAAAATGTTCACAGTGCACTGGCTAATTACAAGGCAGATACAAAGCTATACATTGCATCTGTTGTAAAGGGGTACAGCAATGACACCAATGAGGGTGGAAAAGACCGGATAACCCATTGGAATAAATTATACAAAAAGGCGGTAAAGCGTGGTGAGAAGAAATCAGGTCATAACCGTTTTGGAATGAGTGACAGGATTTACAATAAAAATTACAAAGAGAAGGTAAAAAAGAAAGCATTTAAAGACCTGCAGTATACGTCAGATTCCATGGAATTTGACGACCTTAAATGTTTTATAGATATTTGCAGACAGGAAAATATAGATGTAATGATGGTTATGCAGCCCCTTAATGCCAAGTGGGCAGATTACACTAATTTCCCTAAGGCAAAGAGAGATGAACTTTATGGTGCAGTACGGAATTTTGCAAAAAATAATAATGTGAAATTAGCTGATTTAACATCTATGGAATATGATGATTATATGTTCGAGGATGATAGTCATCTGGCATTGAAAGGACTGGTATATTTTAATGAGCGGATTTACAACTTTTATAAGCAGGATAAAAAATAATGACAAGGCAATGTTTGTGGGAAAGATAATATTTTTCTATGCTATATTTATGATAATCTGGGGATATTTTATTTTATCTCAGGATTCATCAGCACCGGCATTTATATATGAAGAGTTTTAATTGCTAAATGCCGTAAGTATATTTGCCTTCAGGTTTTAAAATAGTAAAATTTGGTGTATACTATCTCCTGTGAGGTGAGTAAAATGGGAAAGAATTTTTGGCATGAATATTTTTCAATACCTAATATAATGGGATATTTTAGAATTGTATTAGTGGCGGTATATATGGTTTTATTTTATAATTCTCTGTCCGGAGGCCCATATATACCGGTTATTCTTACTATCGTGCTGTCAGGAATTACAGATTTTTTTGACGGGAAAATAGCAAGAAGATTTAATATGGTTACGGATTGGGGCAAAATGCTTGACCCCATTGCCGATAAAATTACCTTAGGTGCCATCATTTTAAGTCTTTCTTTTAAATATAAAATAGTTGTGGCTATGGTTGTTTTATATATTATAAAAGAAGGCTTTATGGCAGTTGCCGGTATTGTATCCATTAAAAAAGGTAACAAAATAGAGGGAGCTATGTGGTATGGTAAGGTTTGTACTTTCGGAACATATGTAATACTTATAACATTATTGCTGTTTCCAAATCTCAAACTTACTTTTGTAAATATATTGGTTTTTGTAAATATGGTTATAATGGTATTTACATTAGTTAATTATATTTTTTATTATCATAGGATTTTCAAAAGCTTCCATGTGGAAACTAACGGAAATATGGAAACTTTTTCTTGACAAACATGAAGTTTTAGTGTAGGATTATTTTTGCGTGATGCGAGGTATCACAAGCCTGGTTAGCTCAGTTGGTAGAGCAGAGGACTGAAAATCCTCGTGTCTCTGGTTCGATTCCGGAACCAGGCAGTGAATATGCGGGTGTAGTTCAGTGGTAGAACACCAGCCTTCCAAGCTGGATATGTGGGTTCGATTCCCATCACCCGCTTTTTTTGTACCCAAAAATAAAACCTTTATTAACGCTAGGAGCCGGCTATGAAATATTTATTAGTGGCAGTTAATGCCAAATACATACATTCAAATCTTGCAGTATACAGTCTTAAAACCTACGGTGAAAAATATGGATTATCCCGGGGTAGAGACAATGTAGAAATCGAAATTGCAGAGTATACCATAAACCAATACAAAGAAGAAATAATAAGAGACATATATATGAGAAAACCTGATGCCATAGGTTTTTCCTGCTATATATGGAACATAGTTTTAATTAAAGATGTTATAAAGGATTTTAAGAAAATCTGCCCTAATGTGAAAATATGGGTAGGAGGACCGGAAGTTTCCTACAATATGGAACAGGTACTTAGAGATAATGGAAGTATTGATTATGTAATGTATGGCGAGGGAGAGAAAATATTTAAGGAGGTAATAGAGGCATATAGCCGTAATTCCTTAGAAGAGAGCCTCTCCGATATAAAAGGTCTGGCGTACAGACAGGATGGAAACATTATAATTAATTCTCCTATGCCACTTATTGACATGTCCTCTATTCCTTTTACATATAATGATATGAAGGAGTTTGAAAATAAAATAATTTATTATGAAACTAGCAGGGGATGCCCGTTTTCCTGTAGTTATTGTTTGTCCTCAGTTGAGAAGAAATTAAGATTCAGGGACATTGACATTGTAAAAAAGGAACTTAAGTTTTTTATAGATAATAATACAAAGCAAGTTAAATTTGTTGACAGGACTTTTAACTGTAATCATAGTCATGCCATGGAAATATGGAAATTTATTAAGGAAAATGACAACGGCATTACCAATTTTCATTTTGAAATTGCAGCGGACATTATGACAAAAGAGGAAATAGAACTTATTTCAACTATGCGTCAGGGACTTATTCAGTTAGAAATCGGAGTTCAGTCAGTTAATTTAGACACATTGTCCGCAATAAACAGAAAAACAGCAATACAAAAAATTGCGGATGTTACAAAAAAGATAAAGTCCTATGGTAATATACATCAACATCTTGATTTAATAGCAGGACTTCCTTATGAAGATTATGAATCTTTTAAGCATTCTTTTAATGTAGTTTATGCCATGAAGCCCGACCAACTACAGTTAGGTTTCCTTAAGGTTCTTCACGGCTCGGAAATGGAGATGAGGGCATCAGAGTTTGGGATTGTTTACAGTGACAAACCACCTTATGAGGTTCTAAAAACTAAATGGATTGGATTTGATGAGATTTTAAAATTAAAGGCAGTGGAAAGTGTTGTGGAAATATACTACAACAGTTTTCAGTTTTCAAATACCATTAAATACTTGGAAAGCTGTTTTGAAAGTGCCTTTGATATGTTTTTTGAACTGGGAATGTTTTATAATGAAAAAAGCAGTAATGGTGAGAAGCATTCAAGAGTTGCCAGATACGAAATACTTCTTGAATTTATTAACAAATACCGTAAAAATACCGGTAAAAAATTGGGTATGTGGACAGATGAACTGTCATTTTCCCAGCTTTTAACCCTGGATTTTTATTTAAGGGAAAATGCAAAAAACAGACCGCCGTTTTCTCAGGATAATTCAAAGTATAAAAATATTATAAAGGACTTTTATAAGTCTGAAATGGCAAGGGAGAAGCTTCCCGGATACGAAGATTATGACAGCAGGCAGCTAGAGAGAATGACCCACATGGAAGTATTTAGCCTATGTGGGAAAAATATATATGTGCTGTTTGATTATGAAAACAGAAATGCATTAAGCAAAGAGGCAAAACTGCAAATAATTGATTTATAAGGATGAACTGATGATAAGAGATTATGTATGTGTGGATATAGAAACTACCGGAACTAACGTAGGATATTCAAAAATTTTGGAAATAGGTGCCGTCAAAGTGAGAAACGGCAAAAAAATTGATGTTTTTTCGGAGCTTATTAACCCTGAAATTCCGGTGCCGGGATATATTACTGACCTGACGGGAATAACCAATGATATGGTGTATGGCAAAAGAGGAATAGAGGAAATACTTCCTGAATTTATTGATTTTGCCGGGGACGACATTTTGTTAGGACATAATATAAGATTTGATTACAGCTTTTTAAAACAGGGTGCCATTGACCTTAAACTGGATTTTGATAAAAAGGGAATGGATACGCTGAAAATTGCCAGAAAGGTTTTACCGGATTTAGAAAGCAGGGCTCTTGATTATCTTTGTACATATTATGGCATAAAGGATGAAAATCATCATCGTGCCTTTAATGATGCAGAGGTGACGGCAAAACTGTTTGAAATACTTATGGAGCAGTATGGGGGAAAATATCCGGAGATGTTTGAACCTTTTGATTTCAAGTTTAAGGTAAAAAAAATACAGCCTATAACGGACAAACAAAAGAAATATCTTACGGATTTAATGAAATATCATAACATACAGCCGGATTTTAATATTGATAGTCTTACAAAGAGTGAAGCATCTAAAAAAATAGACAAAATTATATCGGAAAAAGGCAAAATTTTATACTAGGAGAAAATAATCACTTGTGATATACTCATTAATTGTACAGGTAGGTGAATCTATAGAATAATAGTAAGTTTTGCGGTGAAATCTAAAAGGAGAAATTAAGATGGGATTTTTTAATAACAAAAGAAATCAGAGAATAATAGCTGGCACAATTGCAGTTCTTTTAGTGGCAGCTATGATAGTAACAACAGTTTTAAGTTTCTAGTATGTAGCAGAAGGCAGGTATTAATGGAAAACATTTCGGAGGGAAAAATGAAGTGGATTAAGCAATTAAGTTTATTGCTGATAACTTTAGTGTTATTAACAGGTTCGGTGCAGATATTTGCTGCTTCACAAAGCACGGAAGCTAAAGATGACGAAGTTATAAAAGAAGGTATCTTCATTGGCGATGTTAATGTTGGAAAATTAACATATAAGGAAGCCAAAAAGAAAATTCAGGATAGAGTTAAGGAACTCTCAGATGTTAAGGTAACTCTTAACGTAAACAAGAACATAATTGAAACAACTCTTAAGGAGTTAGGATATAAGTGGTCTAACAGTGAGGTTCTTGATGAAGCAGCAGGATTAGGTAAGTCCGGAAACGTTATAAAGAGATATAAGGACGAACTTGATTTAAAGAATGAGGGAATGAAGTACACTCTTAATATGGACTTTAAGAAAGAAAGTCTTAAAAAGAAGTTGAAAACAGAGTGTGACCCATATAACATAAAGGCGAAAAATGCATCCTTAGAGGCTACAGGTCATGGCTTTAAGATTATTCCTGAAAAGGAAGGATGTGTAGTTGACTATGATAAGTCAACAAATAATCTTTATGATTTTGTAATGAAAAAATGGAATAAAAAGTCTGACATTACGTTTGATACTGTAATACAGGTTTCAAAACCGGAGTATACAACAGAGGATTGCAAGAAGGTTTCTAACGAACCAATGGGCAGTTGGACTACATATTTTACAACCGGCGCTTCCTATGACAACAGAAACATGAACATTAAAAACGGTGCTGAAAAGTTAAACGGGAATGTTTTATATCCGGGAGAAAGCTTTTCATGTAATGAGCACCTTGTTCCATGGACTGAGGATAACGGATGGTATCCGGCAGGGACATATGTAGACGGTGGCGTCGCAGACAGCCTTGGAGGTGGAATCTGTCAGGTATCAAGTACATTATATAATGCATTACTTAGGGCGGAAATAAAGGTAACTAAGCGTTTCTCCCATTCAATGGCAGTTTCATATGTTGATTTGGCAGCAGATGCGGCTTTGGCCGGAGACTACAAGGATTTGGTGTTTGAAAATGATACTGACGCACCTATATATATTCAGGGTGTATACAGTTCAAGTGGTTCCATAACCTTTAATATTTACGGACATGACACAAGGAAGGCAAGTCATTCGGTTAAATACGAAAGTGAATTAGTTAGCACTACGCCGATTAAGACAGAGGAAAGAAAGGATCCGACACAGCCTGTAGGATATACTGAAACCAAGTCAGGACATACAGGATATGTTGCAAAGCTTTGGAAAATAACATATGAAAACGGAAAGGAAGTAAGCAAGGAATTACTTCATACTAGTACATATGCCATGTCTCCTTCAGTTACCATAATTGGTACTAAGGGTGGCGACTCAAAGGCGTCGGATGAACCGGAGACAAAAAAGTCAACAGACAAAAAAAAGACGAAAACAAAGAAAAGTGATGAATAAAGGCGGTAAATTATGCAAATGGGAAAAGTTTCTGAAATAACGTATAAACGTTCAGTGAAGAAGAAACTGTCATCTGATTTGGAGGGAACAGCTTTAGGAGTTGATGCCGCAGAATTATTATTAGAAGACACTACGGTCGTGGTGTCTTCTAATTGTATATTGAAGTGGTTTTCAGGCTGTGAGGAATATTATCTTCAAAAGACCATAAATATGTTATACGAAAAAGGTGGACAGCCTGAATATTTACAGTTAGAGATTAATATTCCTTTGGAATATGAGGAAAAAAAGTTAGGAAAAATCATTAAAAATTTTGATGATGCATCTAAGGCTAAGAATATAAATATTGCATACTGTAGAGTGTATAAAGGTGTAGTGGATGATGTTGTAGCTCACATAACAGTTTTGGGAAACAGAAATAATGATATTAAACTGATGGATAGAAGACTGGTAAAACCGGGAATGCAGGTAGTTATGGCAGGAACCATAGCAGTGGGAGGAACAGCAGTTATATCCTCACTTAAAAAGGATGAACTTCTTAAAAAATTCAATCCGGGCTTTGTGCAAAGGTGTGTTGAATTAAAAAAATATACAGATATTGAAAAAGTAATGAAAATCATTCCGAAAAATGATACAATAACTTTACATGCGGTTTCGGATGGGGGAGTTTTTTCGGCATTATGGGAATTAGCATCTTCAGCAGATATTGGCATTGAAGCTTATATTAAAAAAATACCTGTTATGCAGGAGACAATTGAGGTGGCGGAACTTTTCGGATATAACCCCTATATGTTAGACGGAACAGGAGCACTTCTTATAATATGCAATGAAGGTGAAAACATCGTGCAGGAACTTAATGCCAATGGAATAACTGCCGAAATTATTGGACAGTTAACAGACGGAAAAGACAGGGTTGTAATAAATAAAGAAGAGCGAAGATATTTAGAACCATCACGGGGTGATGAAATTTATAAGTATCTGTAAATTAGTTTATAAAAATATATGATTTATGGAGAGGAGAATATATGAGGGAAGAAATATTAAGATTAATAGAAAAAAACAGTAAAATTGATATTCATGAAATTGCAATTTTGTTAGGTGTCAGCGAAGGAGAAGTGGCAAATGAAATTGCAGATATGGAAAAGGAAAAAGTTATTTGCGGTTATTACACTTTAATTGACTGGGAAAAAACCAGTGATGAAAGAGTTACTGCCCTTATTGAAGTAAAGGCTACGCCACAAAGAGGCAGCGGATTTGATGAAACAGCAGAGAGAATCTACAAATATGATGAGGTAAAGGCAGTTTACCTTATGTCAGGGGGATTTGACTTTACTGTTATAGTAGAAGAAAAGACCATGAAGGAAATTGCACAGTTTGTGTCCAGCAAACTTTCAACCCTTGATGCCATTCTTAATACGGCAACACATTTTGTCCTTAAAAAATATAAGGATTATGGAATGGTTTTAAATGAAAAAGAAAAAGATGAAAGGATGTTGGTGACACCGTAATGAGAGATCCGTTGTCAAATACAGTAAAAGAGATTAAGCCATCAGGTATTAGAAAGTTTTTTGATGTTGTCAGCGAAATGAAGGATGCCATATCCTTAGGAGTTGGAGAACCGGATTTTGATACACCGTGGCATATAAGAGAAGAGGGAATATACAGTCTTGAAAAGGGACGTACATTTTACACATCTAATGCGGGACTTAAGGAACTTCGTGTAGAGATTTGTAATTATCTGCAAAGAAGATTAGGACTTGAGTATCATTTTAATGATGAAATCATAGTAACTGTAGGTGGAAGCGAGGCAATAGATTTGGCTATAAGGGCAATGATAGATCCCGGTGATGAGGTCCTTGTGCCACAGCCAAGTTTTGTTTCATATATTCCATGTGTTCAATTGGCATATGGAAAGCCGGTACCTATTGAATTAAAAGAAGAAAATAATTTTAAGCTTACTAAGGATGAGATTTTAGAAAAAATCACGGATAAAACTAAGCTACTTGTTTTACCTTTCCCAAATAATCCTACAGGTGCAACGTTAGACAGGAAAGACTTAGAGGAAATTGCAGAGGTATGTATTGATAAAGATATTTTTGTGCTTTCAGATGAAATATATTCAGAACTTACATATAACGGTGAACATGTTTCCATAGCGTGTATACCGGGAATGAGGGAAAGAACGGTGCTGATTAATGGCTTTTCAAAGGCTTATGCCATGACAGGCTGGAGATTAGGATATGCTGCAGCGCCTGCAGTAATTATGAAGCAAATGATAAAAATTCATCAGTTTGCCATTATGTCTGCACCTACTACCAGTCAGTATGCGGCAATTGAAGCAATGAAAAATGGTGACGAGGACGTAAAGCGTATGTGCGAGTCCTATAACCAGAGAAGAAGATTTGTGCTACATAGATTTAAAGAAATGGGGCTTGACTGTTTTGAGCCTTTTGGGGCATTTTATGCCTTCCCAAGCATAAAGAAATTCGGGATGACTTCCGATGAATTTGCTACAAGACTTCTTAAGGAAGAAAAGGTGGCTGTAGTTCCGGGAATTGCTTTCGGAGACTGTGGTGAGGGCTTTTTAAGAATCTCCTATGCATATTCCTTGGAAGATTTAAAGGAAGCACTAGGCAGATTGGAAAAATTTGTAATAAGAATTTCAGCTGAATAAACATACAGACATAATTGTTAAAGATTAATAAGGAAAAGAGGCTAAAATAATGAATGTTGTTTTGTTAGAACCGGAAATTCCACAGAATACGGGAAATATAGGAAGAACATGTTGTGCTACAGGTACAAAACTGCATCTTATAGAACCAATGGGATTCCGCATAAACGAAAAGTCACTTAAACGTGCAGGAATGGATTACTGGGAAAATTTAGATGTTACAATATATGACAGCTATAATGATTTTCTGGAACAAAATCCTAATGCAAAAATGTGGTATGCTACAACTAAAGCACCAAAGCGTTATACGGACGTGGAGTTTGGGACGGATGATTTTATAATGTTTGGGAAGGAAAGCGCAGGTATACCTGAAGAAATATTAGTAGATAATAAAGAGGGATGTATAAGGATACCTATGAATCCGGATATACGTTCTCTTAATCTTGCAAATTCAGTGTCGATTGTGCTGTATGAGGCACTGAGACAAAACGATTTTGCAGGTATGCAGATGGAGGGAGAGCTACATAGACTAAAGTGGATGTAGTTTACCATATATATCAAAAGAAAAGAGGGAGGATTTGACGATGTCAAACGAAAAAACAAACATCGGTGTTGAACCGGTGTATGATGCCAAGAAACTTGGAAACGGAAGAATGTTACTTTTAGGTTTCCAGCATATGTTTGCCATGTTTGGAGCTACTGTTTTAGTTCCTATCCTTACAGGACTTAACATGCAGACAACATTGCTTATGGCAGGACTTGGAACTTTATTGTTCCACGTATTTACAAAACTTAAGGTACCGGCATTCCTTGGTTCATCCTTTGCATTTTTAGGTGGTTATTCAGCTGTAACAGGTGCAAATAAAGCCTATGGAGTTGATACTCCTGCAGAGATGCTTCCATATGCATGTCTCGGTGTTGTATTTGCCGGATTATTGTATCTGGTACTGGCTCTTGTCATTAAGTTAGTAGGCGTAAAACGAGTAATGAAATTCTTCCCACCGGTAGTAACAGGACCAATTATTATTGCTATCGGATTATGTCTTGCACCATCAGCGTTAAACAATTGCGCAACATGCTGGCCACTTGCCATAATTGCCCTTGCAATTGTTATTTTCTTCAATATCTGGGGAAAGGGAATGGCAAAGATTGTTCCTATATTGTTAGGTGTTGTAGGTTCATACATTATTGCACTTATCCTTGGTAATGCAGCAGGACTAAGCTGGATTTCACCGGTGGATACAAAGGCAATTGCCGATGCAGCATGGTTTGGATGGCCAATTCATGTAAAACAGACAGTTTTCGGTGGAGTTGATTTTGGAAACACAGCAGCAATTATTTTTGCAATTACTACAATGATGCCTATTGCCATTGCTACAATGATGGAACATATTGGTGATATATGTGCAATTGGAGCTACATGTGAAGAGGACTTCATTAATGAACCGGGATTGCACAGAACATTGATGGGTGATGGACTTGCTACATCATTATCAGCATTATTTGGTGGACCTGCTAATACAACATATGGTGAAAACACGGGTGTTCTTGCTCTTTCAAGAGTATATGATCCAAGAGTGGTAAGAATAGCAGCATATCTTGCAATTCTTTTCTCATTCTCACCTAAATTCGCAGCTATTATTTCAGCTATGCCGGCAGGAATCGTTGGTGGTATTTCATTTATGCTTTATGGAATGATTTCAGCAATCGGTGTTAGAAACATGGTTGAAGCTCAGGTTGACTTTAAGAAGAGCAGAAATGTAATTGTTGCAGCTGTTATAGTTGTATGTGCCCTTGGTATTAAGTTCAGCTCAGGAATGGGTGCCGATGTATTAAGCGGCATTGACGGAGCAGTAGCATTAAATGTAGGAAGTGTTACAATCAGCCTTTCAGGTCTTGCTATTGCAGCTTTAGTTGGAATTATATTAAATGCAATGTTCCCTGACAAAGATGAGGTTAAAGGAATACAATAAATATAAATGTTTAACAACCCTTGTAGGGACAATATTTAATAACGAAAAATAGAATTCAACTTATTCCGTAAAA
The DNA here is from genome assembly GCF_014287775.1 of Eubacterium segne. Taxonomy (NCBI): domain Bacteria; kingdom Bacillati; phylum Bacillota; class Clostridia; order Eubacteriales; family Eubacteriaceae; genus Eubacterium; species Eubacterium segne. Next base: position 395,006 of record NZ_JACOOZ010000001.1, on the reverse strand, counting down.
AAAATACGGAATAAGTTGAATTTTTTCGACGTTTATGTAAAATCTATTGAATTTATAATGGTAAAGAAATATAGTAACAAGCGTAATGGAGTAGCTACAGTGTCAGCATCCATAAGCGGACTCACGGTGGTCGGAGCCGGGTACTTTGGATTGATTACTACGCGAATTGGTGTAAAATAGTTCTAGAGGTATTATAATCAATTTAATATGGGTTGGCATATTTACTGTAAGTAAGCAATAAATATGAGGAGGAAAATCATGATAGAAATAATCAATAAGTACGGTGTATATGGTAAGTATATATTTTTAATATGCATGATTATCTGCATAATATTTTTTCTAAAGAAAAAAGGTATTATGTCAGAAAATAAATTTAAGCCTTTATCGACAATAATGATTTTAGGAATAATACTATTTGTAGGAGTTGGAATTACAGTTATAACGATTGCAACAATGAAGTTTATGGAATAGCTCTTAATACAGAAATAATACTGATGAAAGCTATGTGAAATACTTCGACTGTGCAACAGTAAAAAAGGCATCTGTCAGCAATGGCAGTTGCCTTTTTGTATTTTATGTAGTTATTTAAATCTGTTTATTGTTACTTCTCTTTTTTCAATATAAATAAGACCTTCGTCTTTCATTTTGCCAAGTTCCCTGCTCATGGCACTTCTATCAATGGAAAGATAGTCAGCCAGAGAACTCATGGTAAATGGTATGGTAAAGGTGTTACTATTATTTTTTGAAGAGAGGGTTTCAAAATAGGTCATTAGTTTATCCCTTATTGAACGCTGGCTTACGGCTTCAAGATGTTCACAAATATCTTTTGTTTTATCTGAAACCATCATTAATATATTGCTTACAAGCTGGCTGTGATGCTGACATGATTTAATGCATCTTTTGACAATATGCTGATAATCGATGTATCTAATGGTACATTTTTTTGATGCTTCAAGAGTTATATTTTCGCGGTTGGCATGATAATAAAACATCTGACCAAACAAGTCCCCGGGTTTTAAATGCTCTAAAATGGTTTGGGAACCGTTGGAAAGACTATGTATTATGCAGGCTTCTCCTTCCTCCACAATTCCAATGCCGGCATCCGGTTCATCAAAAAAGCAGATAACCTCACCGGCGGAATAACTTCTTGTGTAAGAATTAAAACATTTCAGCATTTCTGACTGTTCCGATTCTTTTATTCCATAAAATAAATCATGCTTTGTAGTGTTCATATAAAACCTCCCGATATAAATAATTAATGATATACGAATTGCTGCATTGCTGCGCAATTTCCGCAATTCTCAAAATTTGTTCCCCGTAATGTAATAATGATATACGAATTGCTGCATTGCTTCGCAATTCTCGCAATTCTGCAAATTTGTTTCCCTGTAGTGTAATAATGATATACGAATTGCTGCGCTGCTTCGCAACTTTCGCAATTCTCAAAATTTGTTCCCCGTAATGTAATAATGATATACGAATTGCTGCGTTGCTTCGCAACTTTCGCAATTCTCCCCACATTCGGAATCCGCGAATTTTTCTTTCAGAAAAATTGCTACTTCCTCATGTGGGGGCGGAACACCAAAACACTAGTTTTTTTCTGCAAGCAGAAAAAACTGTATTTTGTGTTCCTTGTATATCATTATAGCTCTATTTGTTGCATTTACAACAGAAAAATGTAATATATGGTATTACAATTTAAAATGTAAAGGGAAATACATTCCATTGATGGGTTTTCACCTTGTATAGTGAAAAAATGAGTGTTTCTACATAATAAAATATTTCTTTATCACCGTTGCAAAAAAAAAGATAAAGTGTTATATTATTCACAGTTAGTGAAAATGACGTTTTATGCGTGGTAGCGCGTCTTTTGACGAACATTCATATTGCAGAATTTCATAACTGAACTAATTATTATTTTATGGAGGTGCTATTATGGATGCGATTACATGCATAAAAACAAGAAGAAGCATCAGAAAGTTTAAGAGCGATAAGGTTTCCCCGGAAATCATAAAAGACATTGTACTTACTGCTTCATATGCTCCGTCTTGGAAGAACACTCAGACTACCCGCTATATTGCCATAACAGATCCGGAGATTAAAGATAGAATCTCAAAGGAATGCTGTGGGGCACACAATCAGGAAATTATTGATGGTGCACCTATGTTAGTAGCTACAATTATTGTGGACAAGCGTTCAGGATTTGAAAGGGATGGTAGTTATACCACTTCCCGGGAAGACAATTGGCAGGCCTTTGACAATGGAGTGGCAACCCAGACATTTTGTCTGGCAGCGCATGAAAAAGGTTTAGGAACAGTTATCATGGGAATGTATGACATTGACAAGGCAGCAGAAATCTTAGATGTGCCTGAAGGACAGCTTCTTATGGCTTTGATTGCCATAGGGTATCCAGATGAGGATCCGGCGGTTCCTAAGAAAAAGACAGTCGAAGATTTACTAAAGTTTAGTTAGGTCATTCACTAAATATATTTTTAAGCTTTACATTTATTTTTAGGAGGAAAGACAGAGATGAGAGAAGAATGGACAGGTTTTAACAATGGCGCTTGGGCAAAAGAAGTCAACGTTAGAGATTTCATCCAGAAAAACTACACACCATATGATGGTGATGAGAGTTTCTTAGCAGGACCTACACAGAACACAACAGATTTATGGAACCAGGTGCTTGACCTTCAGAAGAAGGAAAGAGAAGCAGGCGGTGTTCTTGATATGGACACAAAGGTTGTTCAGACAATTACATCACATGGAGCAGGCTACTTAAATAAGGATAAGGAAACAATCGTTGGTTTCCAGACAGATAAGCCTTTCAAGAGAGGTTTACAGGTAAACGGTGGTATCCGTATGGCTATGAAGGCTTGTAGCGACAACGGATATGAAGTTGATCCTGAAGTAGTAGATTTCTACACAAACTACAGAAAGACACATAACGCAGGTGTATTTGACGCTTACACACCTGAAATCAGAACATGTAGAACAAACCACATCGTAACAGGTCTTCCTGATGCTTACGGACGTGGACGTATCATTGGTGACTACAGAAGAGTTGCATTATACGGTGTTGATACACTTATCGTAGATAAGGAAGCTCAGAAGGCAGCTACACCTACAGAAATGAGACCTGAAGTTGTTCGTGACAGAGAAGAATATTCAGAACAGATTAGAGCTCTTAAGGAATTAAAGGAATTAGGAAAGATTTACGGATTTGATATTTCAAGACCGGCTAAGAACGTACAGGAAGCTATTCAGTGGATGTACTTAGGATACTTAGCAGCTGTTAAGGAACAGAACGGTGCTGCAATGTCACTTGGACGTACATCTACATTTATTGATATTTATGCTCAGAGAGACTTAGCAAACGGAACATTTACAGAAGAGCAGATTCAGGAATTCATTGATCACTTCATTATGAAGTTAAGATGCGTTAAGTTCGCAAGAACACCTGAATACAACCAGATTTTCGCTGGTGACCCTGTTTGGGTAACAGAATCACTTGGTGGTGTTGGTATTGACGGACGTCACATGGTTACAAAGACAACATTCAGATATCTTCATACATTAGAGAACCTTGGTGCAGCTCCAGAGCCAAACCTTACAGTTCTTTGGTCAACAAGATTACCTGAAGCATTTAAGAGATACTGTGCTAAGCTTTCAATCGAATACTCATCAATGCAGTATGAGAACGATGACCTTATGAGAGTATACAATGGTGATGACTACGGAATCGCTTGTTGTGTATCTTCAATGAGAATCGGTAAAGAAATGCAGTTCTTCGGAGCTAGAGCAAACCTTGCTAAATGTCTTCTTTACGCTATTAACGGTGGTGTTGATGAAAAGACAAAGGTACAGGTAGGACCTAAGTACAGACCAATCACATCAGAATATCTTGATTATGATGAGGTTATGGAAAGATATGAAGATATGATGAAATGGTTAGCAGGAGTATATGTAAATGCTCTTAACATCATTCATTATATGCATGATAAATATTCATACGAAAGAATCCAGATGGCATTACATGATGCACACGTTAAGAGATGGTTCGCAACAGGTGTTGCAGGACTTTCAGTAGTAGCTGACTCACTTTCAGCTATTAAGTATGCTAAGGTTAAAGCTATCAGAGACGAAGACGGAATTGTTGTTGATTATGAGACAGAGGGAGAGTTCCCTAAGTATGGTAACGATGATGACAGAGTTGACAGCCTTGCAGTAATGATCGTTGACAAGTTCATGGGTTACTTAAGACAGCACTTCACATACAGAGAAAGTATTCCTACACAGTCAATTCTTACTATTACATCAAACGTAACATATGGTAAGAACACAGGTAACACACCTGACGGAAGAAAGACAGGTGAGCCTTTCGCACCAGGTGCTAACCCACTTCATGGTAGAGATACTCACGGTGCAGTTTCATCACTTGCATCAGTAGCTAAGATTCCATTTGAAAATGCAAGAGATGGTATCTCAGATACATTTACAGTTATTCCTGACGCACTTGGAAAAGACTGTGAAGTATTTACAGGTGACCTTGATGCTGACGAACTTGGAATTGACATTGACGAGCTTATTAAATTACAGCAGTCATAATTAGAAATTAGAGAGAAGGAAAGATTAGGATGTCGACTGGAATTATTCATTCAACTGAAAGCTGTGGTACTGTAGATGGTCCTGGTGTAAGGTTCGTAATATTTTTTAAGGGATGTCCGATGAGATGTGCATATTGTCATAACCCGGATACCTGGACTATGGTCGGAGGAACGGAAATGACTGTTCAGGAACTCCTTGAGGAATATGATAAGAAAGCACCGTTCTATAAGACCGGAGGAATCACTGCCACTGGCGGAGAACCGATGGTTCAAATAGATTTCCTTACAGAACTGTTCACAGCAGCTCACAATAGAGGTATTAATACTTGTCTGGATACATCAGGTGTAACTTTTAGACCTGATGATCCGGAGTATTTGAAGAAAACTGATAAATTACTTGAAGTAACTGATTTAGTTATGCTGGATATTAAACATATTGATCCAATAGAACACATGAAGTTATGCAAGCAGCCAAATGATAATATTTTGGCATTTGCCAGGTATCTTAACAAAAAAGGTATAAAGATGTGGATAAGACACGTGGTTGTGCCTCACATAACATTAAATAAAGAGTATCTTTACAAATTAGGACTTTTTATTGGCAAGTTAGAGATGGTAAAAGCGCTGGACATTCTTCCGTATCATGATATGGCAAAGCCTAAATATGCTGAGCTTGGTATAGATTATCCGTTAAAGGATATTCAGCCGGCCACGAAAGAAATGGCAATAGCAGCAAAAAAGATTGTGTTGCAGGGATTTAAGGAATCCAGAATCGAGTTATTAAAAGAAAAAACAGGAGGTAATAAAGATGGCAGCAAGTGCAAAACAGATTGACAATTTAGTTTCATTAATAGATGGATATGCAGAGGAAGGCGGATATCATCTTAACGTTAACGTATTAGTAAGAGATACATTACTTGACGCTCAGAAGCACCCTGAAAAATATCCACAGCTTACAATTCGTGTATCAGGATATGCTGTAAACTTCATCAAGTTAACAAAAGAACAGCAGGATGATGTTATTCACAGAACATTCCACGCTAATCTGTAAGACGAAATTAACGGATATTGTTAATTCTTAATTTAAATATATAAATTAAAAGGCAACCACTATTGGAGTAACAACCATTAGTGGTTGCTTTTGTAACAAAAACTCATATTTAATGTACATAAAATATGAAATAATTGATGGTCAGGAGAAAGAATATGCATAACATAGTATCAAAGTTATTAATATATGGTGATATGCCTAAAGATTCTATATTAATGGAATTAAGCAGTATAATAAGAGAATTTAAAGGTGAAAATTATAAAAAAGACGAGATTATCACAAGAATTTATCATCAGGTAAAGAGAATATTGGAAGTATCAACAGATTACGGTTTTGATAGAAACTTATGGCATAATTATCTTACATATCTTCTGATTACAAATGAAAATCCATTTAGTCTTACATGCGAGAAAGTTGGGGCAAATGATGGTAGTGTAAACTATTTTGCCAAAAATGACTTTAAACAGTTTATGAAATTGTTTGATTATGATTTTAAACCAATGGAGGAAGAATTAGGAATAGATTGTTTTGAAAAGCTCCAGAATTATAAGGCAATTGGTAAGACTGAATTAATGTACAACAAAAATGTAAGCGAAAAAGTACAGAGTTTGAGCTTAAAGCTGGAAAATGCAAAGGATGAAAATGAATTCTTTGATTATGTTACTGAATTTTATAAGCAATATGGCGTAGGAATGTTTGGACTTAATAAAGCCTTCAGAATTAAGGATGGAGACGGTCCTTTAGAATTTCACGCAATTAATAATATGGACAAGGTAGTTTTAGATGATCTTGTTGGATATGAGATACAGAAGAAGAAATTAGTGGACAATACAGAAGCCTTTGTTCAGGGAAGAAAGGCAAATAACTGTCTTCTTTTTGGCGATAGCGGTACAGGAAAATCTACAAGTATTAAGGCGATAGTCAATGAATATTACGAGCAGGGACTTAGAATGATAGAAATATACAAGCATCAGTTTAAGGATCTTTCTAACGTAATAGCAGCTATTAAAAACAGAAATTATAAATTTATTATATATATGGATGATTTATCATTTGAAGATTTTGAAATAGAGTATAAGTTTTTAAAGGCAGTTATTGAAGGCGGCGTGGAAACAAAGCCGGAAAACATATTAATTTATGCTACATCCAATAGACGTCATTTGATAAAGGAAACATGGAATGACAGAAGTGATGTTCAGGTTGAAAACGGTATGCATAAGTCAGATACAATGGAAGAGAAACTTTCATTGGTACATAGATTTGGTGTTACAATTAACTATTCTAAACCAACGCAAAAAGAGTATTTTGAAATTGCCGTTGAATTGTGTAGAAGACTGGGTGTTAAATTGTCTGATGATGAAATAAAGGCAGAGGCAAACAAATGGGAGCTTAGCCATGGTGGAATATCAGGAAGAACAGCTCAACAGTTTGCTAATTATTTAGCGGGACAGCAATTATAAAATGGAGAATAATATGAACGTATACAAATTCGCAGAGGTGCCGGTGGGTATCGAGTTTAGGGGAAAATACTTTGAAAAGAAGAGCATGGAGTATTTAGCTGAAGGTGAAACACCAAAATTTTGTATTTCAGTTAATTTGCAGGATTTGATGTATGAGCAGGAACATGCAGAAGATAATACAAGATATCCTCAGGATTATTTGGAGTACATTGCCATATATAGAAAGTTTTGCGAAAAAGTTTTAGATTATGGGGTGGTGTTATGCCATGGAAGTGTGGTAGAATATAAAGGCAACGCGTATATGTTTACGGCACCAAGTGGAACCGGTAAGTCCACCCATGCAAGACTTTGGCGGGAAAATTTTGGCGAAGACGTTATTATGATAAATGATGACAAGCCACTTTTGAAGTTTAAAGAGGATGGAGTGTATGCTTATGGAACACCCTGGGATGGAAAACATTGCCTTTCTACTAACAGGTGCGCAAAACTTGCAGGAATATGTTTTTTGCATCAGGCAGAAACGAACCATATTGAAAGGATAGGTGCGGACAAATCTGTTGAATTGTTAATGAACCAGATATACAGACCTCAGGATGCTAAGGCTATCTTAAAAACCTTAGACTATGGAGATATGTTATTAAAAGAAGTTCCAATGTATTCCATGGGATGTAACATTTCAAAAGAGGCTGCACAAATGGCATATGATGCCATGAAAAATGAATAAGCAAATATACAATAATATGGAGGAAGACAATGAAAATAAAAGAAGGATTTGTGTTAAGAAACATGGGAGGACAGGCTGTAGTTGTTTCAATTGGTTCCGCCAGTAAAGTATTTAACGGTATGGTTAAATTAAATGAAACCGGTGAATATCTTTGGAAAAAAATTTCTGATGGTGCAAGTAGAAATGATTTAATAAATTCACTTTTGGAAAAATATGATGTAGATATTGAATTAGCAACAAAGGATGTTGATAATTTTATTACTTCATTAAAGACTCCCGGAATTATAGAATAAATTATTTGAGAGGTATTATGGAAAAGACCACAATAGAAAATGCTATTAAAGAGAATGGGTTTTATCTTTCAACCATTGTAGGTGATAGCATGATGCCACTTTTAAGAAACAGAAGGGATACCGTTAAGATTATTCCTGTTAGTGGCAGATTGAAAAAATATGATTTACCATTATACAAAAGACCTGACGGAAAATATGTGCTTCACAGAATAGTTAAGGTAAAAAAAGACCATTATGTTATAAGTGGTGACAATAGGGGATGGAGGGAAAAAGTTCCCTTTGACTGGGTAATAGGAGTTACGGATTTGATTTACAGGGATCAAAAGGAAATTACTGCTGACAACCGGGAATATGTGGCATATGTGAAGAAAACCTGCAGAAAATACTGGATTCGCAGAGTTAAGCATATTATTAAAAAATGCAAATTATGTATAAAAAACAGGTAAATGGCAATATTTATATTGGAAAAGGTGAAAAAACAGAAAATACCTTAAAATAATGGTAGATGTTAGAATTAACAGCAACAACAGTGCTGAATGCACTATTGTTGCTGTATTTTTTTTTACCAAAAATAAAAAATAACAAAAAAAACTGTACAGATAATATCATATATTACTGCACTTTGCAAGAAAGGAGTATCCATGGAAGAAAAGGTAAAAAAGAAGATAATACACAAAAAGCATCACCGGATAAACTACAAAGACAGATTATATATCCAGAATAATATTAACAATAAACCCGTCGTTGAAATTGCTAAGATTCTTAACGTTTCGCGAACAGCGGTATATTATGAATTAAAAAGGGGAACACATAACGGAAAATATGATGCAGAATTCTCACAGAAAAATTTATATAGTAAACAGGAGGAATAAATAATGAATAGAGTTCAAGTAAGTGGAAGATTAACTAGTGACCCAGAAATTAAAACATTCTCAAAAAATCGTAATGACAGTGTAGTAGAGGGAAAGGTTGCCTCTTTTATGTTGGCGATTGATGTTGTTGCAGGTCGTAAGCAGGATGAAGCATTATTTTTAAGATGTGCAGCCTTTGATGGCATAGCAAACATAATCGAAGAACACGTAAAAAAGGGTAATAAAATTATTGCTGAAGGTCATCTGAAAGGCGAGAGCTACACAAAAGATGACAAAAAGATATATGCGATCAAGCTTATTATTGATAATGTTGAATTTTGTGATTCCAAAATAAAAAATGAGGTAGATAATAACGAGGGATTTGTTGATATTCCAAAAGGACAGTTGGATGATGCATTACCAACCCCATTCTAGAGCAGGGGGTGAGAAGAGTGGAGAAAGAAATAATTATATATTTCCTGCAACACAGTGAATTGGAAACTGAACTGTGGAATCAAGCGAGAGATATTCGTAAACAAATGATTGAACTTCAGGAAGAACAGGACAAGCTCCGTAACGACATTATATATGCTAATCAGGTAGGTATATCTATATCCTCTGAGCCTACAGCCAGGACTAATAATACAACTGATATTAGTGATGTAATTAATCGAACGGAAAGGGAATTAGCAGGTTATAGACGTGATCTAATATCCGCATACACCGAAATACTTAAGAAAATTGAAACAATAAAACGAGTTAATCTTGTGTATGGAACACTTCTCCCACTAGACAGAGAATTAATTAAGCGATTATATATAGATGATCAGACATGGGAAGCAGTGGAAATAGACACTCAAATCAATCACAGTATCCTTGTAAGGAAGGTGAGTAGGATATTCGGAATTATGTCGGAAAAAATTGACGGTTCAGAATCTAACGAGGAAATCGCGTTACAACAAAATAATTTTCAGTTGATTAAACCGTTTAAAAAAAAGAACGGCACAAACAAAATCAAAGGTCAAAAAGATATTTTTGATTTATTTAACAATATGGAGGAAGCCAAATGATAAAAAAGAACAACAAAACAATCATAGGAGTAGACCATGGATATGGTTACATTAAAACATCAAAAACAATAACTAAGAGTGGAATTAATGAAATGATAATAGAACCACCTTTTAATGAGGATATTTTGATATATGGTGGTTCGGTATATGCAATAGGTCAGCACAGAACAGAGCAACCGGCTGACAAGACAGAGAACATGGATTATTACATACTTACATTGGCAGCAATTGCCAAAGAAATGAAAGAACACAATATGAGGAGAGTGAATGACGTTATAATAGCTGCAGGTCTTCCTTATTCATTCATGGCCAAACAAGCCCTAAACTTCAAAAAATACCTTACAAAGCAGAAAAATGTGGAATTCACATTTGAGGGAGTCAAATATAGTATCAACATAAAAGGTGCAGAGATATATCCTCAGGGATTTCCAATGATTGCACTAAATCTTGGAAAAAATAAATCAACTGAAGAGTCAATAGTAGATATAGGAAGCAGAACCATAGACATACTGACATTCATTAATGGCAAGCCCATTTATGATAAATGTTTTTCGATTGACAAGATGGGTACGCTTGATTGTGTTGACATAATTAATAAGTATTATTTAAGTGAGTATCAGGAACGAATTGATGAAGAAGTAATACAAAACATTTTTCAAAATAAAATTGTGTCATTACCTGACGACAGAATAAAATTCGTAAAGAAAGTAATTAAATTCTACATTAATAACGTGTGTAAGCAACTTGATGCTAAGGGAATTAAATATAATGTAACCTTCTGTGGCGGAGGAGCAACCGTTTTGAAAAATTATGGACCAACAATTGACAGTTCATGCAAAATAGATGATGACATATATGGTAATGCTAAAGGATATGAATTGCTTGCATATAATACAATTAAATAAAAATTGAGAGCAGAGAAAACTGCTCTCAATGATAAAAAAGAACTAACTAATGGATTAGATCATAATTTGTTTGCCGACAAATTTACACAAATCATAGATTGTAGATAGAACTCAACCTCACGATTGTAGATAGAACTCTAACATTAAATCTAACTCCATTACTTTAAAACATAATATCATAATACAAACTAAATTTCAAGAAAGGAGCAGGAACAAATATGGATGATATAAGAACATATATGTTGAGATTATATACTGATTCTGCGGCAGACAGAATACTAATAAATTATCTAGATACTAAAAAAAACAAGCAGCAATACATTCGCCAACTGATTGAAAATGACATTCAGAAAGAAAACATACTTACTACAATAAGGGAAGTAATGGAAGAATATTTTTCCGGCAGAGTAATATCTCCCAATATTGTACCGGATACAAGTAAGATAGATGAAACATCAAAAGAAGAAATTAATCTTCCTAACTTTAGTGATATGGAAACTATGGAAATTCAAGATGATGATGAAAGTGATGTTGCATCCATAACGCCAGATGCAATAAACTTTCTGAACATGTTAGGAGACGAAAACAATGACTAGAGACATTGTGAAGATAATCAAAGAAAATGTAAATATTGTTGAGTACGCATCCAGAAGTGGATTCACTCCTATAAGGAAAGGGAAATACTACTCGCTGAAGGAACATGACAGCATTATGATGGATGCATCAAAAAATGTATACTGGCAAAATTCAATTCCGGGATCAGGAAGAAGCAAGGGTGAGAGGGGATCAGTGATTGATTTTGCTATGAAGTTCAATGCCCTAAGTCTTAATGAAGCATTATATCATCTCCTTAATGAATGCGGTGAAGTAACAACTAAACCACAAAGTCAAAAAACTGAACAGATTGAGGTATCGAATGAACTTACGTTACCACAAAAGAGTAATAACATGCACAAGGTATTTGCATACTTAGTCAAAACAAGACATATCGGGCAAAACGTAGTGCAGGATATGGTAAAGAGAAAAATGCTTTATCAGGAGTACAAGTATGGCAACTGTGTATTTGTAGGTTATGACATTGATGAAAAAGATAAACCGGTTTTTGCCTGCTTAAGAGGGACAAATACGTATAAAAAATTCATTGGCGACGTTGCCGGATGTGACTATAGCAAGTGCTTTTATGTCGATAATGACAAAGATACATTAATAGTGACAGAATCAGTTATAGATGCACTAAGTGTGATGACACTACTTGGTAGGAGATATAAAGAGCATAATTATCTCGCATTAGGTGGTATAGGTAAATGGGAAGCTGTAAAGACATATCTGGATACAGGAAAAATAAAAAAAGTAATAATTGCGACGGATAACGACCAGGGAGGAATATCATGTGCTAAATCTATCTGTTCATATATAAGGGAAAATTATCCTGGCGTAGATAGAAGAATTAATTTGCCACCTAAAATATATGGCAAAGATTGGAATGACGTAATTGCCTCCAACAAAAATAAACTAATTTTAGGAGATATTTAAATGAAAAAAGACGAATTAGAAATTTATGTGGATACGTTATGATGATAAAAATATTACAAGATAAGGAAACAGGTCAGAGAGGATGCCAGAAAAGGCAGTTTTAAAATAAATATGACAATAGATAATTTTGTTACAGAAATGAGTGAAGAAGAAATGCTGGAATATATCTCAGAAGCAATAAGATGTGAATATCTTAATGCTTCTGAGATAAAAGTTACGAATTTGAATAAAATTTGCAATATAACAAGGAAGCGATATGGAAATTCAACAGTAACGGTAAAACAGAAAATTAGTGATTGGGAGGAGTAAAATGATTTTATGAATTATAAAGAACAGCAGAAAAAAGAAATTGAAACAATCAGAGAGAGAAATATTACAGTGAAATTGTCGGACGCAGATTGCGACCGACTTGTAAGAAAATGCGGAGAGCATGGGTTGACAGTCGGAGAGCTGATAGAGAATTTTGTCGGAGATTTGGTAGGCGGTACGTATTCCAACGGAAGTGATGAAAGAGATAATGCCGAGAGGTGGTTCGAGCGTTGTTGGTTCGGAATGTTCCCAGAGCAGACACTATTAAATCATTTTCTTTGTTGGGGATATGAACCAGAGGACTATCTGGACACGTTGGATAATATCGAAACAGCAATAAAAGAAAAAGAGTACCTTGAGGAACACCCAGAAGAAGCAAACGAAGAAGCACAGTACATTGATGATGATATTGAGTGTTGGCAGGAAGAACTGAAAGACATGAGAGCCGACTGGAAACCGGAGAAAGAGCCGAATATGGACGAGGAAATCAAACTTATTAAGAAGTGGGTTAAGGACAGAGAAGATTTATTAGGAGAAAGAAAAGGGACAGAGAGATGAAGTTTAGTTATGCATTACTAACTAAATTGAATAACGTTAAACTTAATCCAACACATATAGAATTGTTGATTTATTTGGTTAGACATCAGGACAATTCAACTGGAAAAGTGTTGGGAGTACACCATAGTGACGTAACGGCTGCAACCGGAATGGTAAGACAGTCTTTTTATTCCGCAATGAAATATCTGAAAGAGCAGGAAATAATTAAGTATGAGCGTCATGACGAGGGAGCATATTACACAGTCAAGATACTTGATAATGCATTCCCAAGTAAACAATCATTTAAAAAGGGATATGTTAACCTCCAAAAAGAGGTCTTTAATTCAAAGGAATATAATGAACTTAAATCAAACGAAAAATATCTGGTTCTTCAGCTCTGCAAGAGAACTAACATAAGCCATGGAAGTTATATTATAGATGTTAAAAAGCTTTATTCAAATCTTACCAGAGAATTTAATGTAACCAAACGGGTAGTCAGAAAGTACTTACATTCCATGCGTAAATTTTTTTCCATTGGTATTAAAAACGGAAAGTATTACATAACCTATCTTCACACCAAATTTAAGAAGCTTGTTGATAAGCCTGAAAGATTAATAAGGGATGAATCATACATTAATGAAATTGTACATAAACTAAAAATAAGAAACACAAATAAGGAAGAAATAACAGAAACAGCAGAATTAATACATCAGTACGAGAACCAGGCAACCAAAAGAAACACAGACATAAGAAAACTTATTACTGAATACATCAGGGAAACAGTTGAAGGAACGCTACAGAGAAAACGCAGACTTAATTTTAAACTGCTTAATAAGCTCTTACATAAGACCCTGTACGAAAATCCTGAACCGAATCAAAAAGCCGGTAAAGAACACCATGACATCAGGAAAATTGAGCAAATGTTACTTGATTATCAATATAATCGAATATAATACTAAATACTCTTATATGCATGCATATAGGAGTGTTTGTGGTTGCGTAATACAGCTTAAGTTCATGTTAAAGACAGTAATGATGAAATACAGAGAGGTAAGACATGCAGAAAATCAGACCAAAGGTCTTATTTTTTTGCCTAAAAAAATAAATGTCCAAATAAAGGGATATTAATTAAAAAGTTGTCCAAATAAAAGGATATATGAAAAATAACAGTCCAAATAAAATGACGTATGATAATAACTATTGTCCAAATAAATGCAGGTTAAGTATGCCTGAAATCCTTTATTTATGGGAATTCGGGGCAAATAATACGTGATAGCATATATTCTCTTATCCCCATATTTTTTCTGCTTTTGCTCATATAATATCTAATCGATATTATCTTAAATAATGAACGTTGCTCATTAAAAACGACCTAACGGTCGTGGAGCAACGAAGGATAGCTTACGCTATCCCTTAAATTGTCATTGTATGTGGTACTTAAGGGTTAAAATAAAAAAAAGTAAATTTTACAAAAAACCTTAAAAGAAAAAATTCCATTTTTGAGTCGAATATTGTAAAATAATGGCAGAGATGAAAGGAGAAAACATTTATGTATGAATTAGTATTATCAGTATTTATCGGACTTGGATTGCTTTTATGCCTGTATGACATCATACAGGGAGAGGCCGTGATTATATTCAGTTTTATTGCCTTAGAGCTAAAGACCGAAAAGGTGATGCATCCTGCCTTCTGTGTTATTGTCGGAATAGTTGTTGCGGTATTGTTTGTCATTTTAATGTATCATGTCAAGATAGTAAGATATGTGTTATCAGTGGTATTATCCGGCGTTGTGGCTGCATTGGTCTGGTATGAGGCTCACACTAAACTGGACAAGACATGGACCATTGTTCTTACCGTAGTTGGATTTATTATTGCATTGGGACTGCATGGCTATTCATATTACAGGGAGATGGGCGATACATCTGACAACATATATGCCGACCTCAGGGGAGGAAGTATGGATGCACAAAAAAACGCTGAAACAATTAACCAGATAAATGATACGTTAAGAAAAAAATATGAGGAACAGAAACAGCGTGAGTACGAACAGAGTGTTCATAATGCAAAATATGACTACTATAAGGAATACTATGAAACACACAAGGATGACGTGGTAAATGACAGTCAGACAGATTATTACGAGGAATTGTTTGATGGCTGCAGTAGCATGGAGGATTTAAAAAAAAGGTATAGGGAGCTGCTTAAGATATTCCATCCTGATGCCCAAAACGGAAGTCAGGAAAAAACGCAGGCAATAATGAATGCATATGAGAAAATCATAAGTGAACGATTTTAAATGTAACCAAATGTAACCTGTTAAACCCTTCTTAATGGTAGTATAATATAATTGTAAAAAAAATAAATGAAGACAGTTTCCCGGTCGGGTTACTGCCTTTTTTACAAAAAACAGCTATATGCTGTTTTTTTTTGTGCAACTAATAAGAATAGGTGAAAGGAGGGTACATGAAAACTTAGAAGAGAAGGAAAGACAACAGTTGAAATTTAAAATCAGGAGGAAAAGTTAAATGACAAAAGGAATTAAGAGAATTTTAGCAACATTAATGAGCATGGCGCTTATCATGTCGCTGTGCATGGGTTCAGTGGTTTTGGCGGATGATGTAACCATTGACACTTCAAAAAAAGGAAGCATAACGATACACAAGTATGATCTGACTGCGGCAACAAATGCAAACGTTGACACGTCAGGTTTTGTGTCAGACGGAAAGAAGAACAGTGCAGCGGAAGATGCACTTAAGAAATATGCAATAAAGGGTGTTGAGTTTACATACCTTAAGGTTGGAGATGTCATTCAGGATAATGACAACGGAACGGTAAAACTTATGTATGAAATCCCGGCTGATCTCCAAATGGTGTTGGGTTTATCTGACAATGATAAAAAGACTGTAAACGGGAAGGATTATTTCACATCAGGAAAGATAAGTAAGGCTTTGTCAGATGCTCTAATTAAGAATACTGAAACAAAGAATAAACTTGAAAAATACATTACATCCGGAACAGCAATGGAACAGACATCTGCTGAAGGAATAACATCAAAGAATAACCTTGACCTGGGACTGTATCTCATAGTTGAAACAAAGGTTCCGGAAGACGTTGTATCGACAACAGACCCGTTTTTTGTTTCCGTTCCAATGACGGATTCAGACGGTGAAAGCTGGTTTTATGACATTGATCTATATCCAAAGAATCAGACAGGAAATCCTACACTTGAAAAAAAGGTAAGAAACAATACTGATACAGCCAATGTCGTAACTGAACTTGCAAGTGACAGCTTTATCTCAGACAGGGAAGAATATAAGTATCAGGATACCGTGACAGCAACAGAGGGCGAAACACTTGATTATTACCTGTTATCAAAAATGCCACACATCACTTCTACCGCAACGTATCTTACAACATACAGTTTTAACGACAAGATGTCAAAAGGAATCACATATGGAAAGGATGCAGTGGTTGCCATTTATGACAGCGAAGATGGCATTAATGATGTGAACGTAAGTAATGTTGATGAAAGCGGGGCAGTTGCAGTCTGGAAAAAAGCAGACGGTAAATTTAATACAACATATGATGATGAAAACAATACAATGGATGTTGTAATTACTGCTGAGGGCTTAAAGGAAATCAACGAAAAATATTCGGACAAGTACATTGCAGTATTCTACACTGCGACAGTAAACAGCAATGCTTCAGTAGTTACAGGCGACAAGGGAAATCCAAATGATGTTGTTCTTACATGGAAAAGAACAAGTGACAGATATTATGATATTCTTACAGATGAATGTATTGTGTATACATATGGTCTTAACATGACAAAAGAGTTTGAGGACAATGCAGGAGATGCAACAAAGGTTAAGTTTGTAGTTAAGAACATAACAGACGGATATTATGTAATTGCCACCGAAAGTGACGGAGTATACTATGTTACGGGAAGAACAGCAAATCAATCAGATGCAACGGTATTCAGTCCCGCAGCTTCCGGAACACTTAAAATTAACGGAATTGAGGCTGATGAATATACCATTACCGAGACGGCAACAGACAAAGGATACAGTCTGCTCAAGGATTCAATCAATGTAAAGATTAATTCCACAAAAGCAACAATAACACCAACAGAGGCAAATATTACGGGAACACAGAGTAAAACGGTTGTAACTGTTGCAAATGATGGTATCGTACAGGGAAAGACACTTAATGATAATGTAACCGTTGATACCAGGTCAGCATCAGCTACAGTTGATCAGGAAAAATCAAACATGAAGGAAAGTTCAGATAATGCAGATTCAGCAAATGCAGAGGTTGTTTTGAAGGTTGTTAATGAAAAATCATTTAACATTCCACAGACAGGACGTGCAGGTATTTATATTTTCACATTTCTTGGAGCCATGGCCATAGTATTTGGTCTTATAATTGGAAAAGGCAAAGAAAAATCTGAAGAATAGAAAATGAAACTAAGAAAAATAATCAGCATAATGATTGTTATAGTCGGGGTGGGAACAGCTTCCTACCCCTTCATAAGCAATTATATATATGAGAATCAGGCAAAGTCCGAGGTTACTTCACTTACAAAAAAGGTCAACGACACAAATAAGAAGCTGATTGATAAAGAAGTTCTGAGGGCAGATGAGTATAATAAGAATCTGCTTAACAGTGGGAGTGTGTTCACGGATCCGTTTGATGAAAAAAAGGAGACTTTAAGTAAAAGTTATAACGGGCTTTTAAACATGAATGCAGATGGCATGATGGGATACATAGAAATTCCGGTTATATCTGTTACACTTCCAATATATCATACATCAAATCCGGACGTACTTGAAAAGGGAGCGGGACACCTTCAGGGCTCATCACTTCCGACAGGTGGAGTGGGAACACATACGGTAATAACGGCTCATACAGGGCTTAACCGGGCAAAGATGTTTACTGACCTGACGGAAATGAGTGTTGGGGATGTATTTTATATAACGGTTCTTGGAAAAAGAATGGCATACAGAGTATATGACATTAAGGTAATAAAGCCTGAGAATATTGGCATTCTTTCAATTAAGCCTGACAAAGATTATGCAACCCTGGTAACATGTACTCCATATGGAATTAATACACACCGGCTTTTGGTGATGGGGGAAAGAACAGACATTAAGGCTGATTCTGAACCCACAAAAACAAAAAAATACATATCAAGATGGCAATCGGATTATATCATTTCCGTATTGGCCGGGTTGTCTGCAGCCTTAATCTTTATAACTGTTGTTAAGGTAATTAATAAAATAAGAATCAGGTAAAAATATTCAGATTCGATACGAACGTATGTTTACATATCTGATGCTTCGTGCTATAATTGCCTTATGAAAACCAATGGAAAAATAGGGTTTTCATAGGTAATATATAAAAGTAAAATTCAGAAAATATAATGAACTTAGTCAGGGGACTGAAGGGGCGAAATGTCAGCTGCCGGAATAACAAATGAAGGGAGCTGATGCCAATGGTTACATATGATGATTTATTCAACTTTGTAATTATGCTTTGCACGGTTATTATGCTTGTATTAGCTATCATTAATGCAAAAAAATAACGCCCTTGCTTGACAATTGATTAGGACGTTATTTTTATAACACACAATCAACCGGCGGCTAGACTTTATCTAGCTTTCAGTCCTTTGCTTAAGTTCATTATAACACATACATCTGAAATTGCAAATCATGTTTTGGGAGGTTAAGGCATGAAGAAAACAGTAAAAAAACTAATGGTAACACTTGCTCTTGCATTAATGGTAACAACGTTTTGTGGAAGTGGAGTTCAGGCAAAACAGAAATCGCAGAAATTGAAAGTTGATAACATATATGCAGATTATAATAAGTATGTAAAAGGACGATGCAATCTTAAAAAATACAGACTTGTCATCAAGCAGGGTTCGAAAGTTCTTCACAACAAGACACATTACAGAAAAAGTTTTTCAGTGAAAATAGGAACCCGGAACCAAGGTGATAAAATTACAGTGAAGATTAAAAAATCCCGTAAGAAATACGCATCAGTTACCAAACAGGTTAAACGGACATTGTGGTGGCAGAAAGATGGCTACAAATCAGAAAAGGCAGTTGTAAAAGCCTACAAGACCAATGACAGAAAAATAACGGTTCACTGTAAGGCAGGTTATAGGCTGAATGTGGACATTACAGGAAACAATGGCAAAAATCAAAAGGAAAATAACATTCAAAAGACAAAGACAATAAATGTTGCTTCAGGTGTAGATTCAATTAAGAAAGTTACGCTTACATTATACAATAACAGAAAAAAGATCAGTTCAAATGGTATTACACCTGATGATGCCCAAAGTGATAACGGCAAGGGTAACAAGCCAGGTGTAAAAAAAGATAACACTAAAAAGCCAACGCAGGATGTGGACTGGAGAGAGGATAACATTGACAGGTTTTTAGGTCAGATTGAAAAATCGGATACCTACAGAGGCACAGCATATAAGTTAAATGATTATACGATATATAGAGAATGCGACAGCTACCAGTATGGTTTTATTACATCTCCTTACTGGAGTCTGGTTGACTGGTACAATGAAAGGGAGTATAAGGAACTTCTCGCAGAGATGCAGAGAATAGTTGAGGTTACACACATAAAGGATGACATGATAGATGAGGAAAAGGCATATAGACTTGGAAGATATCTTGCAAAGAACATTGACTATTATCTTCCAGGTCATGAGCAGCACCTTTACGGTACACTGTTTAATAAAAAAACCGTATGTGGAGGGTACTCAAAAACATATGCCGTGTTATGCAGATACGTTGGAATTGAGTGTGACTATGTGCTGGCAGACAAAATTGGAAATCATGCGTGGAACCTGATTAAGCTTGGTGATTACTGGTATGTGGTCGATATTACGGATGCAGCCGTGGGAAGAAATGGTAAAGGAATAACATACTCTTTTTTTATGGGATATGATTACATTGATGATAGTTTAATTAATCATCTGGATAAGGATTACTGGACGGATGAATATATCAGTACACATCCGATAGATACAATAAATCATTATCAAAGATGCAAAAAGGAGGGAATTACAGGTCAGTCATTTACAGATGATGAACTTTATAACCTCCCTGAATAAGCTTTATAACACATAAAATATAAAAAACACAATTCATACGTTTGGGTATGGGTTGTGTTTTTTTATATACAAATTTAGGGAAAGGAGCAGAAACAAAAGGTTTAGAAAATTTTAAATTAAGAATACTAGGAGGAAAAAGAAAATGAAAAGAAGGGGTAAAAAGATTATCTCGATGGTGCTGGTAGTAATAATGGCACTGTCAATGTTTAACTATTCAGGACATCCGGGAAAAACGGTTGAAGCTTCAGGAAGCTTTCCGGTATCGGGAGTCCACAAGGGAACACTTACACATGGAAACTACATGAGACTTTCGGGACTTAAGGCATCAACCGGGGCAACCGTAATTGAGGCTGATGACATGACAAGCGGCGGAGCAAGAAGAACAGGCTTCTGTCTTTCGCCGGGAGTATCTGAAACAGGAAAGGAAAATGCCTACACGTCAGCAGACTACACATCAGGATATGGCATAAAATATTATAAGGCACTTATGGCTTTTTATTACGACCATGTAAACGAATACCGAACCAATGCGGCAAGGTTTGCCACACAGCTTTTTGTGTGGAGAACAGTCATCCTCGAAAGAATCCATTCAGGAAATTTTGCAGCATCGGCATATGACGGAAACGGATTTAAGGAGGGCTTTATCTCCTCAATGAAGAGCCTTGTGGGATTTGATGATGCCAAGGCAGAAATGGTGTATAACACGGCCTTTGCTTACATAAAGGAAGGTGCAAAGGGAACATACAACAACAAGGTTGCACTGCTTAAGTGGACGGCAAATGCCTCACAGACAATGCTTACCGGAAACGTGTATTCAGACAAGACGGTAAAGATTAAGATTGATAAGAACCTGGACATCAAAAACTCAGGTCTGTCCCTTGCAGGAACAAAGTATGAAATCCACGAGGATTCAAAAAACGGAAAGAAAGTGGGAACCTTTGTCCTTGATAAACACGGAGTGGACACAATCACCCTGTCAAGGGACGGAAACTATGACGGCAGCGTTAAGTATTACATGTATGAAACAGTAAACGTGTCGGGAACAACATCCAATGCAGGCAATGCCCCGGCAGAGTTTACAATAGACTGGGGAAAGATTAAGGACGGAGCAGGCGGTGGAACACTGTCGCTCACAAAAGACGGTGTCAAGGGTTTAAAACCGTCATGGCTTGTCACCATGGGAAACCTTGCAAAGCTGTGTCTTAAACAGCTCGAAGACCACATTCCATACGTTGATGTAACAGTGGTAAAGGAAGAAACGGGAACGGCAAAGAAACTTAAGGGCGCAGAGTTTACCATATATGCATTCAATGCCGATACCGGAAAGTATGACACTAAGGTGGCAGCTAATAACAACTTAGGTAATGCGGTTACCAATCCAATAACATCCGGAAGTGACGGAACAGTCACCAGTGAAAGCCTTTATTACACTGCAAAGAACCTTGGAAAGTTCAAGATAGTGGAAACAAAGGCACCGGACGGACACATTAACAGTAAGGAATCAAAGCTCTTCAGCATTAAGTCAGGAAAAGGAATTACCCGGGCAGGACAGACAATGAGGCTTACGTTTGATGATCCGAGTGATAAACAGTCAGATAAATATCCGGTAAGACTTGAAAAAATCAACAGGGAAACCGGAACACCAATTTATGATGCAGGGTTTACCATATGGACATACAAGTACACGAGAAAAAGTGACGGAAAGGATTTCTATTACCCGTATGACGGAAACATTCCGGACAGCATAAGGGGTACAATGTACTTTGGAGACAAGGTGGCAATTGAACAGTTAAAGGATAAAAACGGAAACCTTACAAACACGTATCAGACAGAAAAGCTTGAAACCAACAGGACATATATGATACGTGAGACAAAAAGACCGGCCGGATGTACAACAAGCGGAGGTAGCTGGGGACTGGGTCATGGCGCAGGAGAGAGCCTTAAGACACTGGAGGACTTTGACAAGGCAGGTGTGAATTACACAATCGTGTTTACACTTTTAAAGGATGGAACAATAAAGATTATTAATAATTATGGTGAGGAAGTCAAAAGGCAGAACTATGTGGAGCCGATAACGGTTGACAACGACCTGTCAGAGGGAAGCATTACAGTCAAAAAGAAAGACTCTGTCTCAAATGAACCGCTTTCAGGAGCAACATTTGAGCTCTGGGAGGTTTCAAAGGATAACTACGACATGGTAGGATATATCCCAAGCGATGAAACCGGGGCAACACTCACGGCAAAGGGAGAAACTGACGCAAAAGGGGAGTTTACATTTGGACGTCTTGTTGGTGAAAAGGATGAGTTTGGAGATTGGTACGGTGATGTATACAGGGAAAACGGCGTAATACTTTCAGAACATTACTACATGTTAGTGGAAACCAATGCACCTGAAGGATACAGACTTCCGTTTGATAACATACAGAAAATCCATGTGGGTGCAAAGGAAGCAAAGTATACAATGAGTTCAATGGATAATGCCTTTGAGAAGACATACGAGATAGGAAATGAAAAGGCCACACTTGACCTTAACATTCATAAGGTATCCGTAAGCAGAACCGGAAAGGAGTCCGTTGCCCTTCCCGGAGCAGTGTTTGCCTTATACAGGGTTGAAAAAATAATATCTGATGGAGACTCGGATGTGGGAGCAGATGATGGAGTCGGAAGCGAGGTTGATTACAGTAAGCTTACAAATGAGAATTACATAGACTTTGATTACTCAACAATCACTCCGGTAAGTGATAACATTGTAACGGATGATAAGGGAAATGCGACCGTTCCAAAGATACTTGAAGCGGGCGGATATGTTTTGGTTGAGACAAGGGCACCAAAGAACTACATGGTAGCTGAGCCGCAGTACATATACATAGACAGAAATACCCTTGATAACAGTGTGTCTTATGAAATCGAGGTAAGGGATAAGGAATTTGAGGCAAGGGTACGTGCCGTAAAGGTTGACTCAGATACAGGTAAAAACATTCCACAGGAAGGAGTTGCCTTTAAAGTAAAGAACTTAGACACCAATGAATACGTTAAACAGACAGTTGATACATACAGCGAACCGGAGGTTGAGGGTGCACCTCATGAACTGATTAAGTCTGAAATTACAGACACGTTCTATACTGATAAAAACGGTGAAATGAACCTGCCAAATGTACTGTCATGCGGACATTATCAGTTAGAAGAGATTGTTCCACCAAAAGGATATCTGCTAAATGACACACCGGTTAAGTTTACTGTTGATGATGAAGAGGATTATTATCCTGATGACCCGAATAAGCAGTTTGACTATGACGAGAATACAAGGGACGTTGTTATTAACATTACATTCAGTGACAAACCGACCGAAACATATCTTACAAAGAAGGACAGGAATACCGGAGAACTTATTTCAGGCGGTAAGTTCCATGTGGAAGACATGGACGGAAATGTCATTGAAAGCTGGGAAGGAACAGGTGAGGCACATCTTATTAAGAAACTTGAACAGGGTGTTGATTATATGTATGTGGAAGATGAAGCACCGGAAGGATATGTAAAAGGAGAAAGCGTTAAATTCAGACTTTCAGATACGGAAAGTATTACGTATGTTGATATGCTTGATGAATGCATTACCGTTGAAATCTCCAAACAGGCAGTCGCATCAAGTGATGAACTTCCGGGAGCGCATCTGTATCTCTATCAGATTAAGGATGGAAGGGAAACGCTGTATGATTCATGGATTTCAACAACCACACCTCATGTAATTAAAAAAATACCGGCCGGCACATATAAGCTTGTTGAGAAAACAGCGCCTCTTTCCTATGTTCTTGCGGAAAGCATTACATTTAACGTTGAAGAAAAGGCAGAAATACAGAAGGTTGTAATGAAGGATGATTATGCAGGAAGCATTACAATTAAAAAGAAGGACGGTACCGGAAACATAATCAGTGGAGCAAGATTCAAACTTGAGGGAGCCGACGGAAGCATTCTTTACGGTGATACTGACGAGACAGGAAGTGTTACATTTGGAAAGGACAAAGATGGAAACAATACTCTAAAGCCGCAAAAATATGTCCTTACGGAAGAAAAAACAAAGGACGGGCATACATTACTTAAGGAACCGGTTGAAATTAACATTCCAATGCAGCTTACAAAGGAAGAAGCAGACAGATATGATGCAGACCTGTCAAGGGCAGTCTGGGATGAAGAGACTAAGACATACAGATTTTACGAACTTACCTATGAGATTGTTAATGACACAAACCTGACAGCACCGGATACAGGTGGAGACAACGGACACAGTGCTGCAGCTGCAGGAGGAATGATGTGTCTGTTATCCTTAAGCTTATATGGTCTTTACAGAAGGAAAAATAGTGAAGAAGCATAAGTTAATAAGAATAGTCATAATGTTGCTTTTAATATCTTCAGGATGTCTGATGATACTTGATGAACAGTCTGAAGGAATAATGAAACGCATAAGTGACAATGGCATGAGACAGGAAGCCGTCAACAGGAAAGGTAATGGCATTGACTTTGCAGGTCTTCAGAAAATCAACGGTGACATTGTTGCATGGATTAAGGTCCCCGGTACCAAGGTAGACTATCCGGTGGTTAAGGCAAGAGACAACAGTTTTTACTTAAGTCATGGCATAGATGGGAGCTATTCACAGTATGGAGCCGTGTTTATGGATCAGAGAATGTATAACAGAAAACTTAATGAAACAGACAATGTCATCATATACGGTCATAACATGGGACACTGGGATGACAGTATGTTTGGCACTCTTATGAACTATAAGAGCAGTGAATTTTCATTTTCTAATGATAGGATATACCTGTATACGGAAAATGGAAAGTCCGAGTACAGAATAATATCGGTTATGAGAACAACATCGGCAGACAAATGGTATGAATTCATAAGTCTTGATAAAAAAAGCAGGTATGAGGACAAGCTAAGGTATCTTGAAACCAACAGTATTCACCGTTTCCTGAATGATAAGGTAAATAATCCGGGCAAAGGGCAGTTCATAACATTGTCAACCTGTGACTATGACGGAAGATATAAAATGCTTATAGTAGGAATTAAGAGTAACCAATGATAACCTGTCATTATAGATAAGCAGGTGATAAAATATAATTGTAAAGAAATGGAGACTGCCCCGTGAGGACAGTCTCTTTTACTTTACAGGAAAATATAAGGAAGGAAATACAAAACATGAATTTAAAAAACAAAGTTAAAAAAGCAGGAGCTGCAATTACATCAGGAATGGTTCTTTCGTTAGTAAGTGCAGGCAACGTGTTTGCAGCAAAAAAAGCAGATGTAAAAGAGGTCACATCAGGTGTTGACATTATAGAACAGATAGCTCTTGCAATTGCAGGAGGAATAGGTGGAATATTTTTCATCATGGGAATAATGGATTTCGCAGCCGGATGGTCAGCAACGGATTCAACCCAACAGCTTGCCGGAATCAAGAAGGTTATAGCAGGAATAATGATGATGGCAGTATCAGCAATAGTCGCCCTTTTTAAGTAGTGGAGGTGGTAACAATGTTACATCATTACATTTTTGCCATAGGTCTTTCAGATATCGTGGATGGCTTGCATTCAAAACACATATTTAAAATCGCATGTGATATGTTTAATCAGGTCATTGGAATTCTTTACAGCCTTCTCGGGGTCAATCCCACAACAGGAACATATGAAGAGGCATGGAACGTAGTAAAAAATCTGTATGATGTGTTCTCCGCAATTGGGGCACCACTTCTTGTGG
The DNA here is from genome assembly GCF_014287775.1 of Eubacterium segne. Taxonomy (NCBI): domain Bacteria; kingdom Bacillati; phylum Bacillota; class Clostridia; order Eubacteriales; family Eubacteriaceae; genus Eubacterium; species Eubacterium segne. The sequence continues at coordinate 368,788 of NZ_JACOOZ010000001.1, read as the reverse complement.
TGTTTTTCGTTTATGGTTACTGTCGTGATGCCGTTGACATCAGAAATGAGCTTCAGGTGGAGGCAACAATTAAGATGTACATAAGAATGGCGATATCGGCGATGGTTTTGGAAAATGTAATACTGTGGTTTCCCGACATGTGCGGCTGGGCCATTAAGCTTTTACAGGTCACTAAATATGAAAGCATTGCACTTGATTCGGAAAAACTGTCACAAAGCCTGGCTGATTCAACAAGCATCATATTCAGCTTCATGCTTGGAGTCATATTTTTTATCGTGGTGCTTGCCGCCTGTGTACTTATGATATGGACATGTCTTGGAAGGTTTTTGAATCTGTACATCATCATTCCTTTTGCAACAATAGCATTGTCAACCCTTGCTGCAGGAGGACAGGTGTCCCAGACAGGCTATTCATACATAAAAAGCCTTCTGCTGTATACCTTTGAGATAGTTGCCATGGGAGTTGTTCTTGCGGTGGCTCCGGCGTTTATTTCCGCCTCAAGCATAGCAGACAGCGGATCATCAGAGTATCTTGTCCTTGTTGAGGCAATAGTAAAGATACTTACAATAACTGCAGGACTGAAGGGCTCTGAAGTTGTAATCAAAAAGGCATTTAATCTGTAGGAGGAAAAAATGAATACACCGATAAACGAAAATTATGAGGAATACAAGGATGATGTTTGGAAGGGGCTTTCCGGAAGGGAGCTTAAGTGGGGCGGAATTGCCGTTGCATCCGGAATAGCAGTAATGCTGTTTCTGCTTTTATACCTTAAATGGAATGCAACACTGTCAACATTTGTCATGATGCCATTTACCTGCTTAATCGGCGTAAACGGCTTTTACAATAAGAACGGCATGAGTTTCATGGAATACCTTAAAAGAAAAAAATCAGTCATATTTGGAAAAACGCTGGTTATCCGTGAAAGGGACATCAGGGAATACAAGGTAAAAAAACTGGAACAGGAAATACAGGAAAACAGAGTGGATAAAACAAAAAAAAGGAGAAAAAATGGCAAAATTTAAACAGTATAAGAGGCTGACGGAAAAAATATACAGGGTCCCCAACTCAATAACAGACATAATACCTGTCAACAGAATAAGCGAAAAAGGAATATTTGAACTTGAAGCCGGCAGCTCGGTAGTCAAGCTGTACGACAAGGCATATATGTTTGAAGATATTAATTATCATACCCGTGACGAAGACGAGAAAAAGATACTTCTTGACAGATTCAGGCAGTTTCTTAATTCAATGAATGTCTCATTTAAAATTATTGTATCTAATGAACCGGAAAGCGTAGAGGAATTAAACACATCAATATTCGAGAAAGCACGCTCGGAAACGGAAGAACCTCTTGCAGTGGAGTTTAATAAATATTATCTGCAGAAGGTTGGAGACAACAAGAAGGGCATTAATCAGGTAAGGTACATCATCATAAGCTGTCTTAAGGCAGATTATGACAGTGCCAATGCATACTTTAACACCATAGAAGGACAGCTGGCAATGAGCTTTAAGTCAATGGGAAGTGGACTGCTTCCACTTAATGGAACACAGAGATTAAGACTTTTGCATAACATATACAGGTTTGGGGATGAAAAGACATTTAAGTTTTCCTGGGATGATGCCTTTAACCAGAGAAGGGACTGGAGAAGGGACATTATTAACATATCCATAAAGGAACATGAAAATTATCTGACATTTGACTTTGGTAAAAGCTATGTGTCTGTTTTGTTCATAAAAAATTATCCTTCAAGTTTAAAGGATACGTTTATACAGGAACTGATGGCACTTTCCATTCCTCTCATTCTTACCATGGACGTTGAACCTATAGGTTCTGACTATGCAGCAAAGATGCTTAAGGATAAGTACATGACTGCCCAGGGAAGCATAGACAGACAACAAATCACAAAAAACAAGATGGGAGCGTTTTCATCAGATGTTTCGTACAACAAAAGAAAGGAAGTTGAGGAACTGGAGGATGCCATGGACATATTAAGATCAGACAACGAAAAAATGTTCTATGTGGACGTATTAATTGCGGTCATGGCAAAATCAAGGGATGAACTTAACAATTATGTTGAACAGGTTAAGACAGTGGGAAACACATTTACATTAGAAATAGAAGAGCACATAGTACAGCAGCTTAATGCCTTTAATACAGTGCTTCCAACAGCGGCAAGATTCGTCAACACGATGAGGCCAATGTTTACAACGTCTCTGTCCGGTATAACGCCGTTTAATGTTACGGAAATTAATGACAGGAACGGTTTTTTTTACGGAATTAATCAGGTATCAAAAAATGCCATCATCGGTAACCGAAAAAAGTTAAAGAATGGAAACGGCTTTATATTTGGAAAAAGCGGAGCCGGAAAATCGCTGGATGCCAAAGGCGAGATAGGTCAGGTGTTAACGTACACGGATGATGATGTTATCATAATTGATCCCATGGGAGAATATGAACCCATAACACAGGAATGGAACGGCAATTATTACAAGTTCACTAACAAGGCTTCTGACAACAAGATATATAAGAATCCTTATCATGTTCCTGAATATGTGAATGATGAAGACATGGAGGAATTCATAGCTGACAAGGCAGAGTTTTCGTATGCACTTTTTGAGCAGGGAATTAAGCCTGATGTCTTATCAAATAAACATATAAATGCAATAGACAAGGCTGTGAAAATGATGTATGAGGAATATTTCCAGAAAAGAAAATGCGGAGAATCCGTGATGTCCCCGACCATGGTTAATCTTAGGGAATGTTTTTTAAAACTGGATGACAAATATTCAAGGGACATGGCTGAACAGATGGAAATATTCACGTCAGGAACACTTAATGTATTTGCTCATCAGGAAACGGACATCAGGCATAACAGGCTGGAAGTATATGGACTTTCGGAACTGGGAAAAAAGACTAAGAAGATGGCAATGCTCATATCCATTGAGGCAATAAAGAGCAGATTGAAATATAATTTCAATAATAAAAAGGCAACATGGATATACATTGATGAGGTTCACGAATTATGGAAGGATGAATATTCACAGGTGGCACTTGAAGACCTGTGGCGTGAAGTAAGAAAGCAGGGAGGTCTTTGTACCGGAATGACACAGTTCATCATGGATGGATTAAAAAATGCATCAACAGCTTCCATGATCGGCAACTCTGAATTTACCCTTCTTTTAGAACAGGGGTCAATCGATAAAGGCAATCTCTTCGACATTTTTGAAGTCTCCCAGGCACAACTGGATTATGTGAATGGTGTTGATCCGGGAACCGGACTGATAAGATTTGGAAAGAAAATAGTTCCGTTTGATAACATAATGAGCAGGGACAGTAAGCTGTACAAACTTTTTAACACGTCATTCCACGATGAAAATGATAACGGGGATGGTGATGTCTTTGCTGTCTGATTCATATAAAAAGCAGAAACTTACAAAAGAGGAAGCCATGATATATGACCTGATGAAGCCAAAAAATCGCAGAACATTCCTGAAAATGTCAGATCGTAAAAGAAAAAAGGTCGTAAAGCAGATAATAAAAAAACTTGAACGAAAGCATGTTGATGTGTCAGAGCTTATGAAAGCAGAAGACATGGCAGACAATCTGAAAAAAAAATATGCCATGATGAACGAAGAAAAAAAGATGACATCGAATGCAAAGGGTACAGTTACTGCAAAGACTGATGAATTGTTTACAAAAAACTCCGGTGGTATTTCCGGTGCGTCCGGAAAATCCCGACTTGTAAATGAGGGTTTTGAGGAAATGAGAAAAGTGGCTGCACAGCAGGCAGACAAAATGATGGAAGCTGAGTCAAGATACGAGAAGAAGGAAAAACGCAGCATCGAAGAGGCACAGAGGGAATACTTAAGCAGAATGTCGGCTGCCACTGCAGATGCTGCAGGCAAGGCAGTACAGTCATCCACTTCACGTAAACTTGCTGCATCTGCAGGAAATGTAATTTCACAAATTGCAGCTGCGGCTGCAAGTATGGTAATGGCAATAATTCCGATAATGCTTCCGGTAATCCTTATCATTGTTGTTCTTGTCGTAATCCTTACCATTATATTTGGAAGTGTTGCATTAAATGAGGAACAGACAGATGAATACGGTACATATGAGGTATCAGCAACAGTATTACAGTATCGGGATAAAATTCTTAATGAACTGAAAAAATATGGTAAGGAAGAATACATTGACCTGATGCTTGCTGTAGTACAGCAGGAATCAGGAGGCACGGGCAATGACATATTCAGGGCTTCGGAAAGTCTGGGGCTGAAACCCGGCACAATATCAGTTGATGAATCAATCAGTCAGGGAGTAAAGATTATGTGCAAAAACATGACTGATAAAAGAGTAAATGTATCATCAACGGGTGACATAGCCCACATCAGAGTGGCATTGCAGGCATATAATTACGGCGGCGGATATATCACATACATTAATGACGGAAAAGACGGAAGCTGGACACAGGAAAATGCCCTTTCTTATCAGAAAAAGATGGCATCCCAGACAAGAACCGGGTCATCGGCAAAGATACTTGGCCCATATGCTTATGGTGACGCATATTATACGGACCATGTCCTTAGGTATTATTCACCGGCGGGAAGTTCCAAAACATCCGCGGAAGTTAAGGGAATAAATGTAACAGAGAGATTAAAATGGCTGTTTCCTGAAGGAATTCCAACAACTGAAACAGCAGCAAGAAGTTATATGCAGACCATATCTGTTCCGATTTACACACAGGCGGGCCAGAAGTCAAGCATGAACATCACTGTGCATAAGAAGCTGGTTAATGCATACAGGCAGGCTTTTGAAGGAATGTATAAAATCAGATTCCCGGTTGATGCCGGAACAACAGCAGCTTATTGCTGGAGACAGATGGCGAGCAACGCAACAAAACAAAGTTATCACAGCTATGGAAGCTGCATAGACATCAACTGGAACAGTAATCCGGCAACTTACACCGGAGGCTCATATAATCCGGGACATGACCCCATGTCAATTACATCTGATGTTGTTAAAATATGGGCTGATGCAGGATTTTTCTGGGGAGGAGCATGGGACGGATACTTCCGTGACTACATGCATTTTACCTACACCAATAATTAGGATCAGGAGGAAAAAATTGAAGGAAAAAACAAGGTTCATTATTACATGGATAGTAATTCCGGCATGCTTTATTGTCGTATTGATCACGGCAATATGCTTGTCGATAGGAAGGTCTTCCGGAGAAGAAAAGACAGCCAAAATCGTTGGGACAACTATTACGGAGAGCACGACCACAATGGACACAGACACAGTCGCAGCTACCGTGAATGATTATGAAATTGAGGCAACGAACAGGGACGTGGCCATTACAAACATTGATGAAAAAATCAAAAAATATCTTGGTACGGATGAAAAAGAATTCTATGAAAAAGTTCATGAAAACATTCTTGGGTATGGACTGCAGAATTGCGAAGAATTAAGACTTGAGGAATCAGACATAGACAATAAGACAGACGTACTCACAATGACATTTCATCTAAGCATTGATTTAAAGGACATGTATATGGTTGTTGAATATCATAAGAATACTCATGAGTTTAACTTTAAGATATGGTGATAAGGAGATGGAAACATGTTATCAGGAATCAGAAAAAGATATTATGAATGGAAGGATAAAAAGGAATATGAAAGGCACGTTCCAAAATCCGAGAAGGTAAAAAACAAGAGAAAGATGGATGACAGGGTTAAGAACATGCTGGTGTTACTCATATGCATTATAGTGTTGATTATAGTAGTGATTGTTGTTATTGCCTTAAAAAAATCATCAGACAGTGATTTAACAGATGAAGTTAAAACAACCATAGAAACCATAGAAATGACAACTGTTGCCGATGAAACGGAAGTAACCACGGAAATGGAGACAGAAGAGAGTACAGTAATAGTTACGACCAAAGCCACAGCCACGGAAACTTCAACAACAGTAAAGAAGAAACGCAAAAAGAAAAAACAAGCCACATATCCGGTTTGGCAGGAGCCTGAAGTTACAGTTAAACATTCAGATATTCAGGTTATACCTGAAACACGGGTACAGGAAACAAGGAAAACCGAAAGACCAACCAGGAAAAAAGAAAAACCAATAAATAATACTGTTCCGGCACAACGTCAGGACACAAGTGAACTGGGATATGATGCAACGCAGCTAATCATTAACACGGTTGAAAATGCAATTGCGGGGAACCGTAATGATAACATGAGAAACCTTGCAATATACATGGCAGCCAATAATAAAAGTGATGCGCAGATTACAATAAACCGTCTTTGCGAGAATACTACAATTAAGGTTACATCAAGAACGGCAACAGCAACAGCCCGTTCATCAGCACTTGATGATGTATTAATTGCAGCCGAGAAGCTTGCAGATTCATTAAGAGGAAACGGACATAAATACGGGGTCGGCATTAAGGTAACATACATAAATTGTAAATTCAAAGTCAGAGCAGTGGTTGCCATTCAGACCAACTAAGCCAATTAAGGAGGAATTACGTATAATGAAGAAATTAAACAAAATTATCTTATTGCCACTTTTTGTGTTTGTAATGCTTATTGGCATTACAACAGTGAGCCAGACAAAAGTATATGCATATGCATATACGACCGTATATCTTGAAGTAGGTGAGACATATAAGCAGACAACAGATAATACCGAACCCATTTTTACTTATGCGTCAAACCTAAAAGGCACAGGATATGATTCTAAAGGAGTCAAGGTGTGTGATGCAGTATGGAATACGGCAACAGTTAAGAACAGAAAATACTTCACAATTACAGCTAAAAATGAAGGGGTTACTACATTCTATGTCAACAGACTAAATTCAAAAAAGGATGCTGACAGGGTCAGAACCGTTAAGGTAAGAGTTTTTAAAAAGGGTGTTACACCGGGACTTAAGAATAACATATCTCATTCATCAGCTGATGATGACAATTTTTTAAATCAGCAGGTTTACCTGTATGTAGGAAACTCTTTCAAGGTAACATCATCAAATGGAACAGTTACTCCTTCTGACGTATCGGAGGACACGGCAAAAAAAGCGGTAAAGACCTCCCTGCATATATACGAATGCAAGGAAAAAGGTGAGACTCTTGATAAGGGAACAAACAGGCTTGATGCAGGAAACCTTTCAGGAAGCACTATGACTTTTTCCTCAAAAAGTGGTGGACGTGCAACAACATATGTAAGGGCATCATACAAGTGGACATCATCAAACGGAACGGTTCATTATTCACCGGCGAGAATCATTAAGATTAACATATATCCAAAGCCTGTTATGAGAGTATTTAAAAATAATAAGGTAGTGGATTCAATGTCGATGATTCTTGGAAATCCAGAGGACGTAAATACATCAGTTACCAATCTTCAGTCAGGTGACATTCTGACAGAACAGGAATGCATCGTTCAGGATGAAACAAAGGTAAACGTAAAGGAACTGGATGGAAGCTGGAGCATTACTCCTCTTTCCATGACAAACGGTATTCCAATCCGCCTGACTTTCAGCTGTATAGTATCAGGTCAGGTATCACAGCACAATGGTGATGCATATGCAAAAATATCAAAAGCAGTCAGCCTGTCTGTATCTGCACTTAAAAGTGTAACGGTAAAAGGACATTCGGTAAACAAAAAGTCAGTCAGAATATACTGGGACGGCAACCCTGATGCGGCAGCGTACAGAATATACAGGTCAGACAGCCCTAATGGAACATACGAAAAAATAGGTGACACGGCAGAATGTTTTTATGATGATAATGACGATGAGTTAATTTATAACAAAATATATTATTACAAGGTAAGAGCTGTGGGACGCGATGAAGATACAATGTCCGAATTTTCACAGGCCCATTCAGTTAAGCTCGCATTGTCCGTTCCTAAAATCAGGTCGGTAACGAAATCCGGTAAATATTATCTGATCAAGATTGAGGGAGATAAGTACAGTGGATATGAAGTATGTGAAGGAGATAGTAAGAAACTTCTTATTTCGACAACATCAGATTCGGTGTCCATTCCTTTGTCATCCTTAAGGCATGTCCTGTATGTAAGGTCCTTTTATAAAAATGACAAGACAGGAGCAAAGGCATACAGCAGTTATTCTAATGCTTACGTCATTAACCAGAAATCCGGAAAAATAAAAATCAAGACACCACAAATTAACAAGGTATCAAAATCCGGAAAAAAGATTACAGTTAAAATGTGCAGAAAAGCATGTAGTTATAACGGAACCGGATTTCAGATTGTCATCAGTACCGACAAAAAATTCAAAAGAAAAAAAACGATAAAAACATCTTACAAAACAAAGACTGTAACGGTAAAAAAGTCAAAAGCCACTTACTATGTAAAAGTAAGGGCGTTTACAAAAGTAAACGGCAAAACGAAATACGGTTCATATAGCAAGATGAAAAAAATCAAGTAAGAAGGAGAACAGTAATGAATATTGTAGAACACATGGAATATGAATGGGACAGATTCAGAATGGACATGATGTGTACTTCCCGGGAAAACATATTTTCAAAAGCATCTGAAATAATTGACAAACGAAAAATATATGAAGTCATATCAGAAAATCTTGAGGAAATGTCGCCTAAGGAGGCAACATACATATGTGCAAGTGATTCTATTATAGATGCCCTGTATAATTGCATGATGGATAAGAGGGCAGATTTTGTGGAGGATACCATACTTGCACATCTGCATGAATATATTAACCGGTAAAAAGGATATAAAGCAGGCAACGTAAAAAGTGTCTGCTTTTTCTTTTTTAGGTGTTAAGTGGCAAAGCAATATATATATGATGTATGCATAGTGCATACATAAAGGGGTATTAGGGTTCTCCCTAACAAGTGCGCATTTTAATACATTGTTGTTTTTTTAACAAAAATGTACTAAAAAGTGCGTATCTTGCCACTAAAAAGACAAACAAAAGGAAAAAAATGCATACATAATGCATACATAAAAAACCTTAAAAGAAAAAAATGTATGCATTATGTATGCAAATAACAAAAAATGAAAGAAATGAAACATTAATGTATGCACTATGCATACAAACATATGAATAATGAAAAAAAGGATTAAAAAAGTGTATGCATAATGCAGACATTTATAAAATGTATGCACTGTGCATACAAATAACAGCAAAAATTGTATGCATTATGTAAGCATTAAGAAAATGTATACATAATGCATACATCTGAACTTGAAAGGAAAAAATGAAAAAGCATGTAATCAAAATCCGGATGTCAGCAGAACTCCGTGAAAAGCTGCTGGCGCAAACCTTAAAAGAAGGAAAAAAACCTGCAGCTTACATAAGGGAGCAACTCGAACAGCCGGACATATCAGATGAAAACATCAGCCTGATTGAAAATATAATTGATGAAAAAATCAAAAAGATAGGACTGAAAGTAAATTATAAGGCAAGGATATATAATACATACGGGGCAGTAGATGTTGATGATGAACTGCCACTGCTACTTAAGGATGTAATAGAATTATTAAAGGAAATTCTCAAAATAATTAAGGAAAAACAGCCACCTTCATCACCGGTTATAAAATATGAGAAAAAAAGAAAACACACGGGAATGTCTTTTTCGGCTGATGACAGACTGTATACAATTATTAAAAATCGTGCAGGAATGAACAGACAGAGTGTAAGCAAATGCATCCGCGGATGTCTTGAAAATGCAAGAATGTATACCGAAAAGGATGTACAGGTAATGCTTGCAAGACTTCATAATCAGATATATCCGATACAGTCCAATGCCGAGCAGATATGCTTCAAGTATTCTGAAATGGTTGAAAAAAAATATGTGAATGCGGTAAGGGTTGTGGATGAACTTCTTGCAGAAATGATATATCTCGAAAAGAAGATATCAATGGATATTACGGAGGATTAAAATGGGAATTACCAAGCTTATGCACATCAAGCAGAGAAAAAAAGGAAAAATGTCAGCAGGATTATATAATGCAATCTATTACATTACAAATCCAAAGAAAACACAGAATAAAAGACTAATAGGCGGAAACTGTGGACGTGACGAGGAAATGATATATAACAAATTTATGGACACGAAGAAAATACATGATAAGTATGACGGACGTCAGGGATATCATTTTGTAATTTCGTTTTCACCGTCAGAAAGTGTATCAGCTGACCTTTGCATGAACATCATGGCAGACTTTATGGAGGAATATTTGAAAAATGAATATGATGCAGTGTATGCTGTCCATGATGACCAGGAACACATGCATGGACATTTGATATTTAACTCCGTTAATTCGGTTACAGGAAAAAAATACAGATATGAAGATGGAGACTGGGAAAAATACATACAGCCGATTACAGACAAGATTGCCGAAAAATATGGATTATCCAAACTGGAATTTGTCTCTGCCGCCGAAGAAGAAAAAAACATCGACTGGAATAAAAAAATAAGGGAAGATATCAAATCATGCATTAGCATGTCAGAAGATTATGACGACTTCAAAAAAAAGATGCAGACGATATATGACTATGGCATAAGGGAAGGCTTTTCAAAGAAATATGGAACGTACATCGCATATAAGCCACCGGGGAAAAGTAAGGCTGTACGTTCATATAAGCTCCCAAGGGAATGTCAGCCGTATGACATATCCCGCAGAATATCATTAATGCACCAGCATGAAATACATGTCCCAATAATTAAGGAATATTATTTCAGTAATGCATTTTACAAAAACAGGGTAAGCAGCTTTGTCAGATGGGATAAAATGTCAATATACCAGAAAGATTCCTTAATGAAAATATATAAGGCGGCAAAGCTTTATAACCGAAAATTGCCTTCATCATGGGAAAGTGAAAGAATTCTTAATTCAATTAACCGTTCAATGTTACAGTACAGTTTCCTGATGAAGCATGGAATCAGAACAGCGGAAGATATGGATGCGGTAATGGATGACCTTAATATGGCACTTAAGAACGTTAATTCTTCAATAAGAAAGTGCCGTAAGGAATATGCTGATTTTTTAAATAAGGGGGATGACGGAAGCTTTTCGCTGTTTGAAATTTATGAAGAAGCCGTCACCTTAAAAACCTTAAAAGAAAAAGAAAAAATATCTGAATCCGAGCAGCAACGGCTGGATGAGATTGAAAGAATGCTGGAAGAGAATTACGTTGGTGAGGTGTACATGGACTATCACACCCGGATGAATGATATGCTGCGGGAAAAACACCGAATAAAAAAAGAATTAAGACTTGCCCGTTCATCAGGAAAAGAATTTGATGAACGGAGACAAAAACAACAGGAAGCATCAAGAGAACAACAGACAGACAGGGAAGAAAAAAACAAAAAGATGTAACCAAATGTAACCTGTTACTGGGTTTTTAAGGATGTTATAATATAATTGTAATAATGTAGAAGATGGCAAAAAAACTGCCGTCTTTTTTTAATGTTTAAAACAGGAGGTATCAAAATGGAGAATGTAACAATTAATGAATTAATTGAACTTATTGAAAAATCAGAGGATAAGGTAATTACGGTATGGTTAGGAGGAAAGAATGATGACTAACGAATTGCGAAAAAAAATTGACAACATGACTGTGTCGGAAAGGGAAAGTTTTATTGAAGGATTCGAGGTGAACAGGGATTACGGAGAGAAGATAACGGAAGAAGATTATACCATATATAAGGAATTGACGGCTGACAGGGACAACTGGCAGATTGAAAATGAGGAGATGTTTTGGGACATCCTGGGGAAAGGCACTGTTGATACGAAGGAAGAAGCAGAATGCTTTATGCAAAATTCAGACTTTTATGATGATGACCCCTCCCCACAAGTGCCAGTAAAGAGTGTCGGGGATTCACGCATACGGCCGATTAGTCTGATTGATCTTGCAGACATTTTGAACAGTGAAGGATTTATTGAGCTTGATTATAACAAATTCGTTGCAGAAGTTTATTCAACCGAAAATAATGAGAAAGACGATGTTGTCAGAGAAACAATATATCCACAGACTATCAGGTATTACGGAATTGATGAAGACGGGGACATGAAAGAAATGACCCAGATAGAAACGAACATAGTTAAGGAAATCATAAAAAGCGTCAATCGTGTTAAAAAAAAAGAATTCAACAAAAGGCTTGTAAGAATGGACATAACCGGTGACAAAAATAAGGATTTTAAACTGGAGCAGGTTTCAGTCCGCTTACAGGATGAAACACCGCTGTATTCACCTGAACAGATTAAAACACCAGAGGATGCAGTAAGAATACTGGGAAGGGAGCTGCTATCCAAATTAGACAGAGAGCAGATATGCATAGTTAATCTTGATTCCGCATTGAAACCGATTAACTTTTCGGTAGCTTCAGCCGGAGCACTTAACAGGACACTTGTTGAACCGAGAGAAATGCTTAAGGCATCAATCCTGTCTAATGCCGGAAGTGTTATTATTCTGCACAATCATCCAAGCGGAAATCTCAAACCGAGCAAGGAAGACTATACCGAAACAGAGCGTATCATAAAGAGTTTTGGTTTAATCGGAATAAATGTGCTTGATCATATCATTATAGGCGGAAATAATCTGAATGATTACTATAGCATGAAAATGGATAATACAAAGCTGTTTGATGACGTAGTGCCACTTACAGGCAAATTAAAATTCAGTGACATAAGTGAGGAGCTGCTTCGTGAGATCAAGGTTTTCCTTGTGGCTGAAGACATGTCATACTGGGTCAACAACACATACATAACAACAAGCCTTACAAATGAGGAGGCAGAACTGATTCTGAGTTACATGGATGCCAAAGGTTATAACCTGGGAGTGGATGATACAGGAGAGTTTGTTAAAATTGACGATACTTTAGAGCAGCCTACAGCAACAAAAACAAATCTTGATGAAATCATATATGAGGTTTGTGGTGATAATTTCGATAAGATTATTGAGACAAAAGACCTTAGGGAATGCACCGTGGAAATCAGTGAGATTAACAGATTACAGGAAGAACTGATAAAACTAAAAAAGGACAAGGAAATACTTGACCATTTATACCAAAAAACAAATTTGGGAAAAAGTGAACCTAAATGTGGAAAAATAATAAATTCTGCTGATAAAAGGAAGGAGATGAAATTATGACAGAGGAAATGAAAAGATTACTTGACATGATATCAATTAATGATGAAGTTAGGGAAGACGAAATTGAGGAACAGATAATATGTGAATGGAATGATGTTTTGGGAGGCACATACAATGACAAAGATGAATAAAATGCGTGAGGATATAATCCAAAATTTTGTAGACTGCCTAAAAAAGGACACAATACCATGGCATAAATCATGGAGTTCGGTTGGACATCCAAGAAATGCTGTTTCTGAAAAGAGTTACCAGGGATTAAATTTTTTTTGGCTGGAATTCGTTCAGTCAATTAACGGATATGAGGATCCGCGGTGGTGTACATTTAAACAGGCAACAGACGCAGGTTGGAAAATAAAGAAAGGATCAAAGGGTGTACATGTGGAATTTTGGTCACTATATGACACCGAAATCAGAAAAAAAGTATCATATGCTGATGCAAAGGTAATTGGCAATGGCATGACAGACGAAGAATTCAAGGAGAGATTTAAGCCGATATCCAATACATACACAGTATTTAATGCTGAACAGATTGAAGGAATACCGGCATATGTAGAAAAAATTTATCAGTTAAATACTAAAGAACTTTTGCTAAGGAAGGACACACTGATAAAAAACATGGAAGTCGGATTCGAGGAAGGTGGAGACAGGGCATATTATACAGAAGTATTGGACCGAATTACCCTTCCGGAAGTGAATCGGTTTGAAAGTGAATATGATTATATGGCAACATTGCTTCACGAAGCAGCCCATGCTACCGGACATACAAGCCGCCTTAACAGAGACATGGAGGGTGTTTTTGGAAGCCCTAAATATGCGAGGGAAGAACTAAGAGCAGAAATTGCATCTGCGTTTACTGCCCAAATCCTGGGAATTGATTATAGTCAGAATGATTATATGGAAAATCATGAAGCATATGTTAAGAATTGGATTGGGGTATTGCAAAATGATCCAAATGAATTATTTACCGCCATAAAAGACGCTGAAAAAATATCAGACTACTTAATAGAAAAGGGTGAATTTAATAAACAGCTGTCGATGACCAATGATGATATGCATGTAAAAAAATCGGAACAGCCACTTTTCCCGGAAACAAATTTTGTAAATATATCAGGAATTCTGGCACAGGAACTTATGAGCCGTCAAATGAATCCAATAATCATGACAGACAACAAAGGAGTCATAGTAGAACTGAATACACCTCAGAAGGTACAGAATTCTGAAGGAAATAAGTTCTACATTGATAAGACACAATTTGCCCAGGCATTACCGCATATCGCACCGGTTGTTAAATGCGAATGGAGCGAGTCTGAAGAATTCGATGACGGTAAATATTACACAATCAAGGAATTTGATGACCTGATGAGAACGACGGATTATAAGTTTTGTACAACCCGAGAAAAAATAAAAGCAAAGTATGACACAGAATATGACTTTTACAACACAACAAATCCTGAGGAATACAGGTATATTGGATATGAAAAAAATAAATATACCATATATTTCAGTCCTGAAAGAACTGTAACGGAGAGACAGGATGTTGGTGATAATGAAGGTGGCATTATGGAGCATTTCTCTAAGATTGCAAGTCTGAATGAATACGTGAATGAAATGAAGGCAGCCATTGACAAGAATGTAAAAAATAAGCCGGAATTAACTCCTATTCAGGAAAATCTTAAAAGGATTAATGATAATGTTAATCATTGTGCGAAAATTGCAGATAATATTGGCAATCCGATATATGTGGCCATTCAGACAACAGATGAGCATGTAAGTTATGAGCAGGAATTTCATCCTGACACGAATGGAAATGTGAGATACAGATTAATTCATCTGGATAAGGAAAATAACATTGTAAAATATCCGGAAAACACCAATATGATTTTTAATTCAAGGGAAGAAGTAAATAAATACCTGAAAAATGAAACAAAAAACCTTGTGGTTGTTTCTACAGATGATTTGAAAGAGATGGCTGTGGGAAAGCCACCGCTCAAAGCAGTTAAAATTGACAGGAATGCTGATGTTGGTAATCTCTTTGACAAAGTTGCTTATTTTATCAAAGTAAGAGGTAATGGTAACAGAATCAAAAAGACATATGACCTTCCAAATGTCATGAATACCTTGAAGAAAGATTATCTGGCAGGAAAAATTTCAATCGAAGAAGCTGCAAGAAAAATGAAGCAGTGTAACATGACGGAGGATATCGTATCAAATGACAGGGCTCTTAAGATGATGGGGCTTAAAGAAGAAATAAAGAATCCGCAGCCACAAAAGAACATAAGCAGATAGTAAAAAGGGGACTGCCCTCATGGCCCCCGGAAAGGATAAAATGAACGAAATTAAGGATGCTGTATCTTCTTACATAAAAAAGCATGACATAACAGATATGGCGAAAATGTACCTTGTATGGTTTGGCTTTAAAAATCAATTGCCGGAAAAGGTCATTGAACTATATGCAAATAACGATAATACTGCAGAAGTTGCAGAAGCAAGATATATGGCTGCAATGCTTTCATTTTCTGAAGAACAGATAATACAGGTAAGTGGATATCCCGACATAAAAAGAGTATTTAGTCATGACATATCAGATAAACTGGAAACAATTAATGACAAGCTCAAAATTATTTCGGACAATAAACCGGATGAATCTTCAGAAGAAATTAAAAACAGCATGAAAAAATTGAATGGTGATGCAGATAACATAAGAAATGTTATGTCAAGCTGTGTTGATAATCTTGCACAATTAAGTGAAACTGTTAAAAAACTTCTTGAAAGCACACAATCTCAAAATATAATGTCACTGCAGGACAATCCGGAATTAAAGGAGTACATAAAAAATCAGTTTAACGACATGAGAAAAATTATTCTAAGCGACACGCAATCAAGAAAATCTTTTTTCAGGAAAAGAGAAAAAAAGGATGATGTTGTTAAACAGTCTGACGAAGTTAAAGATAATGTCAATGACAAATATGATGAGAGGATTTCAATTGAAAAATATAATGAAATTGTGGAAAGGCTAAATACAGAAGGCAGGGAAGTAACTGTTGCAGATTTTCTAAATCTGTTAAGAACCGGAGTTTTTAACAAAAAGCAGGCAAATGTAATAACAAAGGCAATAAAAAATCAGCTATCAATTGCCGAAATAACCGAAATAGCACGTCCGGAACAGTCCGCAGAGGTAATGGAGGAAATGCTGTCATTCATACTTGCAACAAAGGAAGGAATGGAGAGACAGGCAACAAGACAGGCAAAAATCAGGGTATCAAATAGGCGTAAACAGATTCAGAAAACAGATAATGATGAAGTGGATGACTACAGTTTTTAATTTAAGGGAGGTAGAATATGTCAGAATTAGATGGAAATATTAACATTAATGATGTACTACAGATCATAAGGTTTGGAGGAGACGGACTGAAATTTGCATTAAAGGGAATGAAAACAACCGGAAAGGGGATTGTGTGGCTCAATAATCAAAGGAAAATGAAAACCATGAAGGCAAGGCTTTTTCTTCATTATCATTCAAAAGCAATGTCCGGATCCGGCAAGCTTAAAGGAATGTCATTGCACTCTCTGGAAAAACTCACCGGTGGAAGTTACGGAATAATAAACATTCCAACCGAAAAAAAAGAAGAGCTTGCAAAGTTCTTTAAGGTACTAAAAAAGGCAAAGATACCTTACTCGGTACTTCCTGACTTAATTCCGGGTAATAATTGCAGCCAGATAGCTGTTGACATGTCAACTTCAAAACGAATTGACCCTATTCTGGAGGCATATGATTTTGATCAGGGAAAAATAGTTAAGGATGGAAAAGTAAAGGAGGAAAATAAGGCAAGCTTTGGAACAGTGGAAGAATACTGGGATGAAGGAAATGAAACAGAAAAAGAAAAAGTAATGGATGCAGCCATCAAAGAAGCTAAAAAGGAACAAGAACAACAGAAAAGAAAGGATAATCCCAGCAAGGCCCGGAAGGGCATGAAGGGTGACGAGCTTGAGAAAAATGTGGAAAAAGTAATATCCATAGAAAAAATCAGGGAGCAGCATAACAGCAGGGAATATTATCCTGTAACAATTGATAAAAAAATGATTGTGGCGGAAACAGACGAGGCTTATATTACAAGAATACCGGGAAGTTATAATTACAAATATAATGATTTTAGCATGCTGACCGTTCCAAAGAAAGATGCCATAATGACCAATGATAACCGGACAATCCTTACCCACATAAAAAAAGATGGGGACAGTTACATATGCAGTTACAAAAACTCAAAGAGTATCAAGATTTCAAACAGAGAACTGTACAGGGAACATTACAGTAGATTTACGACAGATTTTGACCGCAATTCAAGACACATTAACCGTTCAAAAAGTAACACGGAAATAATTAATAATCTCAACAGAAAGGTTAAAAAATAATAGGATATTGGAATGAATAATAATAAAAACATACGAAAGAGACAATGCATTATCTTATTTGCCATTCTTCTTCCTGTTTTCATGTATGTATCCTGGAGCCTGTCAGCACTGGCCACAAAAGAAAACATCTCAATCGAAAATTTGAGAGAAACGGCAATGTATTATCTGTCCCATTTTCGTTCCCCGGATAAAAATAATGAAAAAACACCTGCATTTCTTGGCGTAGGACTTCTCACATGGGGAATGTGTTTCTTAACATATTACATACAAATGTCATACAACTTAATGCATGGCAGGGAATATGGAACTGCAGAGTGGGGAAGCATTAAGGCATTTAATAAAAAATATGCTTCTGAAATTGAACAGGAAAATAAAATTCTGTCAGAGAACATCCGGATGAAATATGATGCATCAACATTAAGGAATAATAACACATTTATTGTTGGCGGTTCCGGTGCAGGAAAGACAGCATTTATGGTAACGCCTAACGCATTGAATAATCATGGTTCAATGGTATACACTGATCCAAAAGGAGGTCTGCTTGCTGATTTGGGAAATGCCTTAAACAATGAGCCTTATACAAGAGTGTGGCATATTAATTTGTGTGAAATGGAAAAATCCATGCGAATTAATCCGTTTGATTTCATAAGAAAACGTTCGGATGTGTCACGCCTCATTAATAACATTGTGCTCAATACAACACCGGCTGAACAGGGAAAAGGTGGAGATCCATTCTGGGACAGAGCTGAAAAACTGTACCTGGAGTCCATATTTTTGTATGTATGGATGGAGTGTCCGAGAACTGAGCTGGATGAAAACGGAGACGAAAAAACATACGGAAAAAATTTTGAAACAGTTATAAGGCTGCTGGATGAGGCAAAGGTCAGTGACGACGGAATTCCAAGTCAACTTGACATAAGATTTAACACCTTAAAAGAAAAAAATCCGAGACATCCTGTTCTTCTGACATACAGAAGGTTCATGGCAGCTGCAGGCGACACTCTTAGGAGCATCATTATATGTGCAAATTCAAGATTTAATCAGTTTGATGATCCTGAGATATACAGAATACTTTCTGAAACGGATATCAGACTTGACGAAATTGGAATCGGTCTAAACGGTGATGGTAAAACAAAAACACACTTGTTTATCATCATTCCGGATGATGATGATACATACAACTTCATTCCGGGAATGATATATACCCTGCTGTTTCAGGAATTGTATTATCAGGCAAGATTATTTAATGGTAATAAGCTACCACTTGATGTGGGCATGTGGTTTGACGAATTTGCAAATATTAAAATGCCGGAACATTTTGATAAAATTCTTGCAACCTGCAGAAGCAGAGGAATCTATTGTGTGCCCATATTACAGTCGCTTGCCCAGATTAAGCAGCTATTCAAGGATGGAGCATGGGAAGGTATTGTGGGCAACTGTGACACATTTGTGTATCTTGGAGGAAATGAACAAAGCACCCACAAATATATATCAGAGTTGTTGGGAAAATGGACCATAGATAAAAGAACATCAGGACAGACAAGAGGAAAGCAGGGAAGCAGTAATATTGGATATGATGTACTGGGCAGGGATTTAATCGATCCGGCTGAAATGAGACTACTTCCAAATGAGAAGTGTATTGTATTTGTCCGTGGAGAAAAACCGATGATTGATGAAAAATGGTATCCATGGAAAAAACAGCTATTCAAGGATGCAAAGAAACTTGGTGTGTACGACTATGATCCTAAGATTGTGGCAGAGCAGGGCACCGTCCAGGACAATGTCTTAAATATATCAGATGAGCAGGAAGAATATTATCTGAAGCTCATGAATAACAGTGAGAATCTAATGGTATATGATTTTGACCCGGTAAGTTTCATGAAGCTGGATTTGGATTTAGATGATGACGAGGAAATGAGTGAGGAAGAGATACTGGATATCATTAAAAGCATTCCACCGGAAGTTATGGAAGAAAACCTAAATTCAGAAAAACAGCAATATGAACAGGAGGAAGAACAGCACTTTCTTGAAGCATATGAAAAAATGTCGCTTATGGACATATACATAAGCCCATTCTTTGAGCAGCAAAGAAAGGACTGCATGAAAAAACTCACTAAGCTTGGAATTGATGACAATACGATTAAGGACATCGTAGCACCCGATAATCCTCTAAATGAGGTTATCGAAAATGTAAAAATGGCAGTTGAGTATTACAGTTAGTGTATGCATGATGTAAGCATTTTAGTAATGTATACATTATGCATACATAGTAACCCACAAAATGTATACATAGTGCAAGCAATGGTTAAAGTGTATGCATAGTGTATGCAAGCGTAAAAGTAAAATGTATGCAATATGTATACATTTGGGAAAACATCATTGTAAGTTGATGGATTATGTTTTATAGTTAAGACAGGAGAAGAAATATGGAAATGAAAAGATTATATCATGGAACATACGGATGTATAAAAAAACCGGATTTACAGCATTCAAGATTGAATATTGATTTCGGACCAGGGTTTTATCTGACGGAAGATGAAAAGATGGCAGCAAAATGGGCGTGCAACAAAAAACAGTCTTTTGTAAATTATTATGATGTAGATATGTCAGATTTAAAGGTCTGTGATTTGGGACTCACAAAAGAATGGCTGCATTTTATAATTGAATGCAGGGGAGATTATGAAGTGCAACTTGATTACAAGAGTTATGATGTCATCAAAGGTCCGGTAGCAGATGATAAAATGTTCCGTACAATATCAGATTATGAAGACGGATACATAACGGCCCAAGAGGCCATTCAGCTGCTTAATGCAGGAGGATTCAGTACACAGTACTGTTTTAGAACAGATAAGGCAATAAATAAGCTTAAATTCTGCAAGGTCAGGGAAATAAAGGAACAGGAAAAACAGCGGACATTAGAGGAAACAAAGCAGGACAGGCAAAAAATGGAGGCATTGGTTAAAAAATTTAAGGAAGACAGAAAACCAAAATTTAGAAGATAGAAAGGATTGATTTTATGAATTACTGGGACAGCTCGTATTGTGTAAAAATTTCAAAAATATTCAAACGGGCAGTGGAATGGAAAAATATTGATTTGTTCGATTTCATAGAATACCTTGGAAAATCAGAGGTCCTAAAAAAGTTGTACAGATACGAAGCATCGATAATATCCCAGGGAGAGTTATACATTATAGGTCTTCTTGTGGAAGAATTTCCGGAACTGTCAGACAGACATGGAATATATAAGGAAAACATAGCTGAATGGCTGGGCTATTTGTATGGATATCTGATGATTGATAATGTTAGTATCAGACTTTTAGAACGGATTGACTGGGAAAAGCTGTATAAAATGTATGATACGTTACATACACAGTCATGCGCGTATGTTAAAAATTATATATTAACTGAAAAAATAGTAAAAAACTCTTAACGGAATGTTAGGAGTTTTTATGTAAGAATAAAAAGAGGTGGTACGTGTTGTATCACCTCAAAAAGAAAGAATTAGGACTCCCAGAACTTCTCAACGGTTCTGTAACCATTTATAAGCTCACTCCAAACTGATAACTCATAGGCAACAAAACCACTATTTACCAACCATTTAACAGCTTCCTTATCACTTGAAAATCCACTTTTAACTTTAAAAAATCCATCCTCAATATAACTAACACTCCACATTTTAATACCTCCAGTTTATTTTTTATTATGTTTTTTTATTGAATTTGTTTCTGGCTTTCGTGGGATTGGGTGCTTACCCAATTCAGCTGATATTAAATTTTCATGTATAAATCACCTCTTTCCTAATTAAATTTGTTTCCGTATGTTCTGGTCTTGGTTTGCTTACACATGATTGAAAGCATT
Organism: Eubacterium segne; assembly: GCF_014287775.1. Taxonomy (NCBI): domain Bacteria; kingdom Bacillati; phylum Bacillota; class Clostridia; order Eubacteriales; family Eubacteriaceae; genus Eubacterium; species Eubacterium segne. Next base: position 347,377 of record NZ_JACOOZ010000001.1, on the reverse strand, counting down.
GTAAAATTTTTGTCAAGGGCTTGCGTTGCAAGTACAGTTTACCCTTGCGGAATATTTTCCAATGCTTTAATGTGTAAACAGGCAAAACTGACAGAACATACAGGGAGATAATTTAGGAAAGGTACCAATATACATGAAAATGCAAATATCAGTGTACGTTTCCAATATCATAGTGGGGGAAGGGATTGTATACACCGCCTCCTGGTTGGGGGAACGGCAACTGATTTATCTGTATGACAGATTCAGAACGAAACGCAGCGTGTGAAGAGCGAATCTGGAAGTAGATAGAATCAGGCGGGGAGGAGGCGGACTGAAAAAATAAAAAAGATGATAAGGCCCAATATTGGACCAAATCATCTTTTTATTTTTGAATATGATTAGTAAATGTTTAATGAACCGTTGCTATACAGGTATATACTGTAGGTCAGACGGTCTTCAAGTGCAACTTCTGTATCATTAACTTCCCGGACAATATCCCTGATATCATCCGGAGATTCACCGGTTGCCGGAATAGCAATACACTCATGTACGCTGGAAGGAATAATGATAACATCACCCTTAAGGCATATTGACAGTTCATTAAGAACCCTTTTACTTAACATTACTGATGCACCATGCAACTTTCCTGTATTCGAGGCTACGAGCATATATGGGTTGTCACTGTCATCAAGTAGGGCGTCACATTGAAGCTCCGGTTCTAACATTTGGCATATAATCCGTCGGATATCATTAATGCTGTAATCATCGTCAATGTGTGCCACAGCGTTATCATACAGTTCTTCAACGGATATTCCGGCCTGCATGATGTTTTCTTCTTTTAAGGTGACAGTGGCACATTCATCAAATTCCGGAATGTCAATATAAAAAAGCACAAGCATGTCAAGAAAACGTTTATGAACAATTTTAGATTTTTCAACATATCCAATATTGGAATCAGCGACAAGCTTAGGCTTGACACGGCTGAGAATATTGTCATGGGTCAGTATTTCTGAAGGATTGATTTTTACATTTGCGTTAGCCTCATACACGGAATCAAGATAACTAATTATATCCTCATCAGAATTCCAATAATCCTTCAGATTCTCAAAGTACAGGGTAGGAGCAGCATGGTTTTGTCTGTCATACAGTGAATATCCAACTTTCATGATGTTATTTTTAAAGCATTCATGAACTTTGATACTGTATGGTTTTCCAATAAGTAATTTGTTAAGTTTTTCAGCTCTTTCTTTCATTTCTTCGTTTCTGTTCATCGTGAACTCCTTTCATAATAAAAAATTGTAAAATAAAAGAGCCTACTTTTAACAGTAGACTCTAAATTTTGACCAGTTAACATTAACTATAGTGCCAAGTACAGCGGTAAGGACATCTCCCCAGGATGGCTTATCATCAAGCAGTGACTTAACTCTCTTCTGTTTGATGAGCCAGTGCATCAGCACATCCATATGCATGACGTTAGTTGTATCGAAAGCATATTCCAATTCCTGTGGGAATTCTCTGTCGCGACTACAGGTTTCCTCTACTTTTGTACAGTAGAATGTAATAACGCTGTCATGCAGTGAATATGAATTAAATTCTACAAGCATTTTTTCTCCTTTCTTAATAAGCCGTCCTACAAAATTCTGATTTTTCATCATAAAGATTTCTGTAAAGACAGCAGCTAAAAATTCATTTTTGCTTATATCTGTCAGTATTGAATTGTCAATGTGCTATATCGTCCTGCGATGACATGAAAATACTGCAGGTTCTGCATGCTGCAAGGACGTACTTGTACGTTCATTTTATCCTTGCAGTTAAGTGCAGGTTCTGTGGTATTATGTCATTTAAGCAGGACAGCACATATGACAATGTGACAGATATGCAAGATGAATTGGTGCTGTCTTTACAGGAAAATCTTATGAAAAATCGGAATGTAGGCGGAGGCAGGAAGAACAAGCCAAAGCCCCCGGTGAATCGGGGGTTGAGGGGTGAGAAGAATAATAAAAGTCGGACTCATCCGACTTTATACATAATGGCATAAAAGAGAGTCTGCCTTACGTTAATTTCTTTATCAGAGGCAGACTCTTTCCTTATTATTGTTAATCTTAAAGTACAAATGCTATTTAATTGAGTTTTTCTCATTTATAATTTATAATCTGTAAATAAAATTAAAATTTTTTCTTTTTAAGGCGAAAATACAAGGAGAACGAAAATGGGGAAAAAGTACAATCAGATGACAAGATACGAAAGGATGAAAATAGAGGCATATCTTGAAGCCGGACTAAATGGCAGACAGATAGCACAAAAACTTAATCGCAATCCATCAACAATATATAAGGAAATAAAAAGAGGGCAGACGACAAGGCTTAATTCCAAAAACTGGAAAGATGAGGTCATATATAGTTCTGACTTAGGGGATATAAAACATACTGAAGCTAAGAGACGGTGTGGAGCTAAGAAAAAAATCAAGGATGATAAAAGGTTTATCAGATTTGTCGAAAAAAAGATAGTAAAGGAGCATTTTTCTCCGGCAGCAATTTTATATACAATAAAAGAAAAGAACTTAACGTTTAAGACGGATGTTTGTTTGACAACATTATATAATTATATTAAGGCAGGGGTTTTCCCTAATATAAGCATGGTTGATTGTCCTAATCGGAAGTCCGAAAAAAAACAAAAAAAGAAAAAGGTTCAGGTTCAAAAAAGATTATCAAAAGGTACGGGAATAGATGAAAGACCGGATGATATTGATACCAGAGATGAATTTGGACACTGGGAAATGGATTCTGTCATTGGCAAAAAAAAGGAAGGGAAAAAGGCCATAATCGTGCTGACCGAGAGGAAAACAAGAATGGAAATAGTTCGCCTTGTTAAAGATCATACATCAGCTGAGGTATTGCGTGTACTTAATAAGCTTGAAAGAGATTTAGGCGAAAAGAAATTCAGGGAGACATTCAAATCCATTACAGTGGATAATGGAACTGAATTTTCCGATTGGGAAGGAATGGAGAAAAGCAGGCGTAATAAACACATTCCAAGGACAAAAATATATTACTGCCATGCGTATAGAAGCTGGGAGCGAGGCTCCAATGAAAATCAAAATAAAATGATAAGACGTTGGCATCCAAAGGGTACCAGTTTTGATGGATTAACCCAGGCAGACTTGAGCAAGATAGAAACATGGATGAATGACTATCCGAGGAAAATGTTTAATGGAAAATCAGCCTTATGTATGGTTCAACAAGAATATCCATGGAGGGTAGCCATGTAGTGGCTGTACAACTGAATATTTCTGGTAGACTGCCAACGTGCAGTCTTGTTTTGATACAATTTTGAGAAAAAGTGGATAGAAAATTTTGAACTTAAAAATGAAAAAATAGAAATGATGAGGCACTAATGAATCCAAATGGGTAAAAATGGAAAAAAGTGTTCATTTAAACTTGACATTTACGATACCTTAAAATAATTAAAAAAACACTTGCAATATAAAATGGGGTGTGATAGAATATTCTCTGTCGCAAGACGATGGCCCATCGCCAAATGGTAAGGCACTGGACTCTGACTCCAGCATTTTCAAGGTTCGAATCCTTGTGGGCCAGCTAAACAGTATCGGTTTCCGGTACTGTTTTTTTGTTGCATACAATAGCATCTGGAATTAAAATCTTGAAAAAATACTATGGTGATATATAGATATTATTGGGAAAATATTACTGTAATAAAAAGGAGTAGAAAGCAATATCCTACTCCTTTAAACATATTTATTCACCTATTTTATTTGGAAATAAATGCGAAATATCCAGATAATCAGGAATACCACGCTGGTATTTTACAACAGGCTCACCTAAAATCAACGGATATACGTAATCAATAAACTCCTGGGTAACATCATTGCCCACATCATTAATCCATTCCCTTGGTACATGTTTTACAAGACCTGCAACATTTTTAACATCAGTATCTCCCATATCTACGGAATATGGAGAATTTGATTTCCTGATGGCAGTAACCATAACAGCAGTCTTACCTTGAAGTGCAACTTCAACAGCATGTCTGCCAAGACGAAACGCCTCACCAATGTCGGTAATTGAGGACATATGAGCTGCACATCTTTGGAGAATGTTGATTTCCACGGAACGAACTTTTACCTGAATATTTTGCTTGATAATATATTCAAGGCATTTTCCCGTACCACTAAGCTGACTATGACCGAATGTATCCTCCACGGCAGAAGTAGCACTTATATATTGTCCCTTTGCATCCTTTATTCCCTCGGATACTGCAATAACAACATTATTATATCTGTCCATTGCAGTACGAACATCTTTGATAAACTGCTTTTCGTCAAAAGCGACCTCCGGAAGGTAAATAAGATGCGGTGCAAAATTGTACTTATTTCGTGCTAAAACTGAAGCCCCTGTAAGCCATCCGGCATCACGTCCCATTATTTCCACAATAGTTACACTGTTAATAGGATAAATTGAGGTATCATGACCGATTTCCAAAAGAGTAGACGCCACATATTTTGCCGCAGAACCATATCCCGGGGTGTGGTCGGTAATACATAAATCATTGTCAATTGTTTTTGGAATTCCAATAATCTTTATGTCCCTGTCAATAGCTTTGGCATAGGTGCTAAGCTTGTCCACCGTATCCATTGAATCATTTCCACCAATATAGAAAAAGGCATCAATGTCATACTGTTCAAATTTGTTAAAAATGTAGGCATATGGCGCATCATCTTCTGAGTAATCAGGAAGCTGATAACGGCATGAACCTAAATACATGGAAGGCGATTTTTTTAAAAGCTCAATAAACATAGGGGTGTCTTCAAATTTTTGGGACAAGTCCATTAGCCTCCCGTTTAAAAGCCCCTGAACTCCGTTTAAAGAACCATATATTTTGTCAAATTGTTTGCTATCAATAGCCCCTTGTATAACACCGGCAAGACTGGCATTAATGGCTACGGTAGGCCCGCCTGACTGGGCAACTAGACAATTCTTCATAATTTCTCCTCTCGCTGTAAAAATTTTTTAATTTAAAAAATGAATATACGTACAGTATACCCCAGATTAGAGTAAAAACCAACAGAGAATTTGTAATGGAAATCCGGAAATCAAGTGTATATAATTTTAACGGAATTTACAACAATTATGTAATCATCCGGCAGACATTCAAGTTTTTAATTGAAAATCTGCCCGGATTTTAAATTAGCAGTTTTTTACGCAGGAGCTTGGATTGAAAGCATAGAAATTCTTTTTATCCAAATCTTCGTTAATAAGTCTTAAAGCTTCACCGAAACGCTGGAAATGAACAATTTCACGTTTACGCAGGAATCGTATTGGATCTGCTACTTCGTTATCTTTTACAAGACTTAAGATGTTATCGTAAGTCTTTCTGGCTTTCTGTTCCGCAGCCATATCCTCCACTAAGTCTGCAATAGGGTCACCGGAAGACTGAAATTCAGTAGCTGTAAAAGGAACTCCGCCTGCCGCCTGTGGCCACACTCCTAAAGTATGGTCAACATAGTATTTCTCAAAGCCTGCCACATCTACTTCATCACATGGAAGATCTTTAACCAACTGGGAAACTATGGTTCCGACGATTTCGAGGTGTGACATTTCTTCAGTTGCGATATCGTTCAACAATCCGGCAACACGGGAATTTTTCATGGCATATTTTTGAGACATATAACGCATGGCAGCACTAGCTTCGCCATCGGGTCCACCATACTGGCTTATAATTACCTGTGCCATTTTAGGATTCCTACATTTAATATTTACCGGGTACTGGAGTCTTTTTTCATAAACATACATTAGCAATTACCTCCTTCCCAAGGCATAGGACCTTTATTCCACTCCCAATAATCGCAATTATCGGTTTCATAAAATCTTAGCGGCCCAAATCTCTTAGTATACTCATCCCATGCCTCCTGGCGCACCTTCTCCATCTTCTGATGGAACGTAATAGCTTCAGTGCAATTGGGATGAGTGTCTAAAAACAATCGGGTATCATCCATGGCAAAACTTGCCTGAGTAATAATTTTCATTAAATCTTCTTTGCACATGTTTTTCATTTTTTACCACACCTCCCAATATAAGGTTTATCCATATCTTCAAAAATGGTGCCTTTTTCCAGTCCTTCTTCTATACAGTAAATATTTCTCCAAATCTGCCACGGAACATATGACATAGCAGGAACCATGGAATCTACAGGTTCATTGCCACGGTCGCAACCTTCATTCCTTTTACATCCACATTCATGTGTGGAATTATCAGAATCACGGTGGGACGGAGGCATCTGCCTGTTACCGGCATTGAAGCTACGATTCATACCACAACCGGTGCCATTATGCATTGTATTCATGTTGCAGTTCATATTGCGGGTATTTCCACACCTTGAGTTTAAACAGCCACGACTGTTTATAGGGGAATTTCCCATATTGTTATTCATATTACAAGCCATTTAACATACCTTTTCCTTTATGATTTACATTATTAATGTATGCTAAAAAAAACGTATGGTTCTGAATATATTTGCTATAAAAAATGCACCAATTAAAAAAAAGACACCTTTATGGCAGTGACATTTTTTTATAAACTTAACATAAGTGGTAAAATATTTTAAAGGAGGAAATATGGGAAAAATAGCAGAAAGGATATTTATGATAACATTAATAGGCACATTGTTAGGTTTTGGTGTTAAAAATATTAATGCAGCTACAAAATCCACACAGTACAAAATGGTTTGGAGCGACGAATTTAACGGCACAAAACTTAATTTAAAAAATTGGACTTATGATATAGGAAATGGTGGCGCAAATTTCGGCTGGGGAAACAATGAACTGGAGTATTATACGGACAGGAAAGATAATGTAAAGGTGGAAAACGGTTCCCTTGTTATAACAGCCAGAGCGGATAATTATAAAGGTCCGGGAATGAAAAAGGCTACAAAGTATACATCAGGAAGAATTAAAACATCAAATTTGCAGTCCTTTAAATATGGAAAAATTGAGGCACGTATGAAAGTGCCGGCAGTTACAGGAATGTGGCCGGCATTTTGGATGTTGGGATACAATGACAAAGGCTGGCCGTACTGCGGAGAAATAGATATTCTTGAAACATGGAACAGCTATCAGTTTGCTCAGGGCACAATTCACTGGGAAAATGAAAAAGACAGACCGGGAAGAGATACTTATGAGGCTTCCAGCACTAAAAATTTCAAGGATAAAACAGCATGGCATACATATGGTCTTATCTGGACTCCGAAACAAATGCAATGGACGGTAGACGGAAAGGTTTACAAAACATTTAGCTTAAAAGAAAGCCACAAATCAGAATTAAAAAAGCCGTTTTACATTATTCTTAATTTGGCAGTGGGAGGCAATTTACCTTATTTCCCACCGGAAGACGATTTTGTATCTGAAAAAATGATGGTTGATTATGTGAGAGTTTATCAGAGAAAATGTGATAACGGTTCATATGACGGTGTATGGGAAGAATCTGAAAAAAGCAGCGTACCGGTTTATTCAGTGAAGTTTAGTAACATTACCAAGGTGGTAAATCAGCAAAAGGTATTAGCAGGGGAAACAATAATTCTGCCAAATGTTAAACGTAAGGGATACAAATTTTTAGGTTGGTATAATGGAGATAAAAAATTAACTGAATCAACAATGATAAAGTCAGATATAACTGCCAAAGCTAAATGGCAGAAAATCTCAGTTAAGCAGACAAAAATCACTTCAACTAAGCAGATTTACAGAAAAATGGCGACAGTTAAGTACAAAGTAAAGGGTAAGGTTGACGGCTATCAGATAAAAGTAGGCAAAAAAACAAAATATTCAGAATCTAAAATCGTAACTTTTGGAAAATTTGTTTCCGGGAAAACTTACAAGGTAAAAGTACGTGCCTATTCCATTGATTCAAGGGGTAAGAAAATTTTCGGAAAATGGAGTAAAACCGCAAAAATTACCATAAAATAGTATTGGCATTTTAAGTAAAATGGAGTATACTAATTACGGTTGTTTAGAATATAACAATTAATGAATTTTATGGAGGTACATTATGTTAGTATCAGCTAAGGAAATGTTGGAAAAGGCAAAAGCAGGACATTATGCTGTTGGACAGTTCAACATCAACAATCTTGAATGGACAAAGTCAATCCTTTTAACAGCACAGGAATTAAAGAGCCCGGTTATTTTAGGAGTATCAGAAGGTGCCGGAAAGTATATGACAGGATTTAAAACAGTAGCAGCTATGGTAAAGGCTATGGATGAAGAATTGGGAATCACTGTTCCTGTAGCACTTCACTTAGATCATGGAACATATGAAGGATGCTATAAGTGTATTAAAGCTGGATTCACATCAATTATGTTTGATGGTTCACATTATCCTATCGAAGAAAATATTGCAAAGACTAAGGAATTAGTTTCAGTAGCACATAACATGGACATGTCAATTGAAGCAGAAGTTGGTTCAATTGGTGGTGAGGAAGATGGCGTTATCGGAAGAGGCGAGTGCGCAGATCCTGACGAATGTAAGGCAGTAGCAGATCTTGGTGTAGATATGCTTGCAGCAGGTATTGGTAACATCCATGGAAAATATCCTGCAAACTGGGAAGGACTTAGCTTTGAAACATTAGATGCTATTCAGCAGAAGACAGGAGTTATGCCATTAGTTCTTCACGGTGGTACAGGTATTCCTGAAGATATGATTAAGAAGGCTATTGACCTTGGCGTATCAAAGATTAACGTTAATACAGAATGTCAGTTATCATTTGCTGACGCAACAAGAAAATACATTGAAGCCGGAAAGGACTTAGAAGGAAAGGGATTTGACCCTAGAAAACTTCTTGCTCCTGGTGCTGAAGCTATTAAGGCTACAGTAAAAGAAAAGATGGAACTTTTCGGTTCAGTTGGAAAAGCTGAATAATTAAATAATATTTGTATAATGCTCTTAATGGGGCGTTGTAACAAGAGAAGGCTGTTACTTTAGGTAGTAGCCTTCTTTTTGTTGATTTTTAAGGGAAATAATTTTATAATTATGTTTAGAAAAAAAGTGTGGCAGGTAACAAAGTGGACAAGGCAAAGGATAGCAAACAGGAACAATTAAATAACGAAATCACCGGGAAAAAACATAAAAAAATCCCTAATGCAATATATAATGTAGTGCGAGTGTTTGCCATATTATTTGCAGGAGGGATACTTATTTATGCCTCATATAACCTCACGGAATCCTACTTGAATTACAAAGAGGACGAGAAAAAATATGCCCAGATAAATCAGATGTTTATTAAGGACAACGAAGAGAAAACCACTGAAAAAAGTCAGAACAATAAGTCCATAAGATACACGAAATCTGTTCCCACATGGAAATGGGATTATAAAGAAATGCTTCAATATAATGACGAGGCTAAGGGCTATATAAAGCTTAACGGAACCAGAATACAGTATCCTATAGTGGAGCATAGTGACAATGATTTTTATTTAAAGAGAGGCTCTGACAAGGTCTACAATGGAGCAGGAGCCATCTTTTTGGACTACAGAACTGCCGGACTGGATGGAAAAATGTGCATTTTATATGGTCACAATATGTTAGACGGCTCTATGTTTAAGGAACTGATGAACTTTAGGGATGATGATTTTTGCAGGAAACATCCTACGTTTGATATATATGTAGGGTATAGGCATTATATATATTATGTATTTTCCGTGTTTTCAGATAAGGATGATAATGAAAATATATATAAATATGGATTTGCCAATGACGGGGAGTTTCAGAACTGGATAAATACTGTATCTTCCAGAAGCAGATACAATTTTGGAGTTAGAAAACCTGACACTTCCGACAAAATTATAATGTGTTCAACATGCGTGGACGACTATGGAAACAGACAGATTGTTTGTCTCTACAGAGGTGAGGAAGTAGTGGATTAAAATGCCAAAAAAATACAAAAAATTACAAAAATAAGCCTTAAACTTAATTTTATTAAGAAAAAGGTTTAAAAAATTAGATAAATACCTGGTAGCTATTGATTTTTATAAAGAAATGATGTAGATTATAGGGCGAATGAGGTAGTACCTCACCGCTAAATGAGATTAAGGACAAGGGCGTTCTTCAAAACAGTATATTTGGAGAAGTGTCCTTTTTTTTATGGTAGCTCCATAAGAAATTGGCGGAAAAATATGTTAGTAGAAGAAAGGAACAGAAACTATGGGAGTAAATATTGAGAAAGTTTTTGGTGAAGATGTTTTTGATGATGCAGTCATGAAAGTCCGTTTACCAAAAAGCGATTATGAGAAGGTTAAGAGCCTTATGTACCAGGGTGGAGAAATTACAGAGGAGTTAGCTGATGTGGTTGCACAGGCTATGAAAGAATGGGCATTGGAAAAGGGTGCTACACATTTTACACATGTATTCCAGCCATATGTTATTTCAGTAGGAGCTGAAAAACATGATTCATTTTCTTCAACTGTAACAGACGGAAAGATTGAGAATACATTTACAGGAAAAGATTTACTTATGGGTGAACCTGATGCATCTTCATTCCCATCAGGTGGACTTAGAGCTACATGTAGTGCAAGAGGATATACAGCATGGGATATCACATCACCTGTTTACATTAAGGAAGGAACTCTTTGCATACCTACAGCATTCTGCTCATACACAGGTGAGTCATTGGATACAAAGACTCCATTACTTAAAGCAATGCATGCAGTAAGTAAGCAGGGTGTAAGACTTATGAGATTATTTGGTGATGAAAAGACTCAGAGAATTTTCTCATACGTTGGACCGGAACAGGAATATTTCCTTGTGGATGAAGATAAATATATGAAGAGACCTGACCTTATTTACACGGGACGTACACTTTTCGGTGCTATGCCTCCTAAGGGACAGGAAATGGATGACCAGTATTTTGGCTCAATTGCTCCAAATGTAAAGGCATTTATGGAAGATTTAAATGTTAAGCTTTGGAAATTAGGTATTACAGCAAAAACACAGCATCGTGAGGTTGCGCCGGGACAGCACGAAATTGCCCCAATTTTTTCAGTTTCAAATGTTGCCCTTGATAACAACCTTTTAGTAATGGATATTTTAAAGAAAACAGCAAGAAAGCATGGATTTGTATGCTTATTACATGAGAAGCCTTTTGATGGAATTAACGGTTCAGGTAAGCATAACAACTGGTCACTTACAACTGATGACGGAATCAATTTGTTTAAGCCGGGAAAGGAACCTGAAAACAACAAGTTATTCCAGTTAGTGTTAGCTTGTACAATGGCAGCTGTTGACAGACATGCAGTTCTTTTAAGACTTGCTGCATCTAATACAGGTAACGACCACAGATTAGGAGCAAACGAGGCACCTCCTGCTATTATTTCAATGTATCTTGGAGATCAGGTTGGTGATATTGTTGACCAGATAATTAAGAATGGTAAGGCTACATCAAGTCTTTCATCAGGAACACTTGATTTTGGTATCAAGAAGCTTCCTGTACTTGAAAAAGACCCTACAGATAGAAACAGAACATCACCATTTGCATTTACAGGCAACAGATTTGAGTTCAGAATGGTTGCTTCATCTAATTCAATTGGTGATACAAATACAGTACTTAATACAATGATGGCTGAAGCTTTCAGCAATGCATGTGATGCATTAGAGGGAGCAGAAGACTTTAACAAGGCAGTAGAAGAATATACAGCTAAGTTAATGAGAGAACATGAAAGAATCGTATTTAACGGTAACGGATATTCAGAGGAGTGGCCTGTTGAAGCAGAAAAGAGAGGACTTCCAAACTGCAAGTCAATTGTTGATGCAATTCCTGCATTAGTTGATGACACTACAGTTGAAATGTATGAGAAGTTTAACGTCCTTTCAAAGGCTGAACTTGAAGCAAGAGAGGATATTTTATTTGAACAGTATGCAGGTGTTAGAAACATTGAAGCATTAACAATGATTGAAATGGCTAACAAGATGATTATTCCTGCAGCAGTTAAGTATACTAAGAAGCTTGCAGATACTGTAATTGCAGTAAAAGAAGCAGGAGCAGATGCTTCAGTACAGGCAGATATGTTATCAGAAGTTTCAGGAAAATTAGCTGAAATGAAAACAGCTGTTAAGGCATTAGAGGAAGTTACTGCTAAGGCAGCAGATGCTGAATGTATAAAGTGCAAAGCAGAAGAATATAAGGATGATGTTATGGCAGCTATGGCAGAGCTTAGAAAGCCGGCTGACGAACTTGAACTTATAATGCCTAAGGAATTATGGCCAATGCCAACATATGGAGATCTTGTTTTTGAACTGTAAAGAACATAGATAATTAATTGATTATTAATGAAAGGATTGCCACTGTATGGTGGCAGTCCTTTTTAAATGACTACACAACACAAAAAGGATGCATGTCTGCATCCTTTCCGCAAATATATTCTAATAATAAAAAAGGGAGGGAATCGGATTTATCCGATTCTAAAAAAATTATGAAAAAACATAAACAAAAAAGTAATAACTTTTGTTTATGTTATTATGATAAAAGAAAATCGTGAAAAAAGAGTGTTTTCCTTGTAAATAATTTATGAACGTGATGTAAAATTTAGTTCCTCATAAATCCAGTGCTTATGGGGATTTTTATTTTTAAAAATTATGAAAAAACGTAAAAAATAACGCTCGTAGAATATAAATTAATGGTCGATTTTAGATATTTCTAGTAGCATTTTTTAGAGCTATCTGTGTATATACACCTTTGGTAATATCATCTATTTTGTGCCCCATAATTTTTTTAGGGGTAATATCATCTGCCTTTGCATTGTGCATTAATGTTGCAAATGTGTATCTTGTGTCGTGTGGTAGGTGTTCAGTTCCCAACAAAGCTAACGTATGGCATACGTTTTTCATCTCCTATAAAGTTTATTTGATTCGGATAAGGCAGTTTGTAGAAAATATGTTAGTAAGTAATTATGGTGGTAGAGGTGCATCATTTAGAGCAAAAGGAGAAAAAAGGGTTGCCCCTGTGACATTAAACAGTCAAAGGGGCAACCTTATAAATACTAACAACCGAATTTAAAAATTTTGCAAAATGCGTTAAATAACTCGGAACAGCTATTGAAATTAAAACACATAGTTTTGTCCTCCTTATTCTCTCGAATATTTGTATCAGCTGAACATGAAACAAGTGTAACAATTTTGTAACATTTAATCAATAGGAGCATTTTGGAAAAAATGATATAAAAAGGCAAACCCTATAAAAGTCATTGAAAAAAGTGGAATAACGTTGTATAGTATACAAAAAAATAAGGCATATCCGTACTTTTTAGGTAATGCCTGATAAAATGGTTAAAGGAGAAATAAAATGGCAGAAAAGAATCCAATAGTAACAATTGAAATGAATAATGGAGATATTATGAAAGCGGAGCTTTATCCGGAAATTGCACCTAATACAGTAAACAACTTTATAAGTCTTGTAAACAAGGGATTTTATGATGGAGTAATTTTCCACAGAGTAATAAGAGGATTTATGATTCAGGGTGGAGATCCTCAGGGAACAGGTGTTGGCGGACCGGGATACTCAATTAAAGGTGAGTTTTCAGGAAACGGTTTCGCCAATGATTTAAAGCATACGCCAGGTGTACTTTCAATGGCAAGAACAATGATGCCGGATTCAGCAGGCTCACAGTTCTTCATTATGCATGAAACATCACCACATCTTGACGGACAGTATGCGGCATTTGGAAAAATTTGCGAAGGTTTGGATATAGTGAATAAAATAGCTGAGTGTGCCACAGACTATATGGATAAACCGTTAGAACCACAGGTTATGAAGAAGGTTACGGTTGAAACATTTGGGGTGGATTATCCGGAACCGGAAAAATGCTAATTTTACGGAGAATATTATAAAGTGCATATTTGTAACTTTTGGGAGAATTTATACTATTTACAAAATTACAAATTCGTTGTATAAAATACTGTAGTGATTAATTCACTGTAGAAAGCTAGGAAATAGGAGGAATAGTTATGGCAAAGATAACTAAAGATATGATTATCGGTGATATCATTAAAATAAATATGGGATGTGTTCCTATTTTATTAAATGAAGGAATGCATTGTATAGGATGTCCTGCTTCACAGGGAGAATCTCTTGAAGAAGCATGTATGGTTCATGGAATCGATGCTGATGCATTAGCAAAGAAGTTAAACGACTTTGTTGAAAGCGTTGAAGCAAAAGAAGCATAGAAGAATCCTGAAATATAGAAAAAGCTGCCAAATTCATGGCAGCTTTTTCTCATATAAGATTATGTCTTATAAAGCAACGTCACCGATGATTCCATCGATTACATAATATGCTTTCATGTCTTCAGGTTTAATATAAATAGAAACTGATGACATTGTCTTCTTACCGTTCTTTGCTGTGTAGTCAGCCTTTACAGCAGCTTCAATTGCAGCTGTGTCAAATTCCATTCCCTGGAACTGTACATAAACGTTATTTTCTTTCTTTGTAGCTTTTTTTGCTGTAGTTTTCTTAGCAGCAGGTTTTGTTTCAGCCTTCTTTTTAGCAACTTCAGCTTCAGCTTTCTTTTCAGTAGCTTTAACTTCAACTTTTTTCTCAACAGGTTTAGCTTCAACCTTCTTTTCAGCAACCTTAGCAGCCGTTTTAGCTTCAACCTTCTTTTCAGCAACCTTAGCAGCAGGTTTAACTTCAACCTTTTTTTCTGTAGCTTTAGCAACCGGTTCAACCTTTTTCACAGTTGATGTTGCTGTTACTTTCTTACTTGCCATAATTTTAATCCTCCTTAAAAATAAGTAGGTCGATTCAAGTCTATAAAATTAAGTTCGTAATATCAACCCAATAGTGTTATATGTATCTCTTTCACAGATTTTATAATACAACTACATTTTAAATTATGCAATGAGTTGAAAAAAGTTTATGAAAAACAGACAAAATCCACAGTAGTTAGCCAAAAATAATAATAAAAACTACTTGCTAAAAAATAAAATAAAAATAATATTAGTAAAAAATCACAATTAGGGGTTGAAAAATAACTGAAAATATAGCAAAATTACATTATGCGTGTGGTCGAAAAATTTGACTTTAAGTCGAAATTTTGCTAAAATTCACAAGCAATAGTAGGTATATAGGTTAATAACAGACAAATATTTGTAATTGGAATGATAAATAATGAATAGATTTGAAAAGAGAAAAATAAAAACAGGTCTTTACAGACATGTAAATGCATTGACATATGTATGTATTTTTACAGTAGCTTCTATAATTACCATAGCAGCAGCTGTTAACAGAACGGATGATATTATCCATATAGATGAAAGTCAGGCTATGGTAAATGAATCAGTGGCTTTTAATAATAAAGACGCACAAAAGGTGGCAGCGGGAAAATCAACTACTGAAACAGTGACAGAAGATAATGCACAGACTCAGGAGGAAACTACGGAAGCACAAACTGAGGCAGCAACTACAGAAGTGGCTACGGAGCCGGTGCCAGCTACACAGGTTAAGGTTATTGCTGATACTCTTAACGTACGTGATCAGGCCAATGAAGACGCAGAGGTTTTGGGAATGGTAGATCAGGACGAAGTCTTTGAGGTAATATCACAGCAGGGAGATTGGGTGGAAATTAACTATAATGGAAATAACGGATTTGTAAAATCTGAATATGTTGAAAATGTAAATAATGTACAGTAATTAATAAAAGAAATCCACGCATATATGGGTTTCTTTTTGTCTAAATAATAGAGGTTATGCAGAAGCCAATGACGGTTATAAAAACGTACACCTGTAAAAATTCCTGACATTTCGGGAATTACTAGTTAAAATGTAAAGTATATGTTATAATGTTTTTTACTATCTCAGAGGGAAACGGATGAAGGAAAGTCCCTTCAAAAATGTTCCCTGTGAAATGCCTTTGACTACAGGAGATACATATTATATAAGGAGGTTAGAGCTATGAATTATATAGGATGGCTTATTTTATTTGTAGTATTTGCAGTGCTTGAGCTTATATCATTAGGTCTTACATGCATATGGTTCGCAGTGGGAGCATTAGCAGGTTGTATTACGGCGCTTATTACGGATAATTGGATTATTCAGTCAATAGTGTTTATAATAGTAACGGTAGTGGTTTTGGTTTTCTTAAGACCTATAGCTGTTAAGTATATAAATAATAAGGCTGAAAAAACTAATGTAGATTCACTTATTGGGAAGAAAGCCAGGGTCCTTGAGGATATTGATAACTTAAATGCAAAGGGACAGGTATCCATTGACGGTATGGAATGGACTGCAAGAAGTGAAGACGGAAGTGAAATCAAAAAGGATGCTTTAGTGGAGGTTGTTGCCATAGAAGGGGTAAAGGCTATTGTAAAGCAGGTATAATGTTGGTTGGCAGTTGGAGAGAACCACTGTTTTATCATAAATAATAATTTTTAGGAGGATTAAGTATGATTCCATTTTTAATCGTAATAGTATTGGCAATTTTATCAGTGTCTACATGTGTAAAAATTGTGCCGCAGGCACATGCATGTGTTATTGAAAGATTAGGTGTTTATAAGCAGACATGGTCTGTGGGTATTCACTTTAAAGTGCCATTTCTTGATAGAATTTCAAGAAGAGTTAATTTAAAAGAGCAGGTAGCTGATTTTGAACCTCAGCCTGTTATCACAAGAGATAATGTAACAATGCAGATTGATACAATTATTTTCTACCAGATTACAGACCCTAAGCTTTATGCATACGGTGTTGAAAATCCTATTGTTGCCATTAAAAACCTTACAGCAACAACTCTTAGAAATATTGTTGGTGATTTAGAGCTTGATGAAACACTTACTTCAAGAGAAACAATAAATGCAAGAATGAGAACAGAGCTTGATGTTGCAACTGACCCATGGGGAATTAAGGTTAACAGAGTTGAACTTAAGAATATTATTCCACCAAGAGATATTCAGGAAGCAATGGAAAAGCAGATGAGAGCTGAACGTGAAAAACGTGAACAGATTCTTAGAGCAGAAGGTGAAAAGAAATCAGCAGTTCTTATTGCAGAAGGTAAGAAAGAGGCAGCCATTCTTAATGCAGAAGCTGATAAGCAGTCAGCTATCTTAAAGGCAGAAGCTGATAAGCAGAAGAAAATTCTTGAGGCAGACGGTGAGGCTGAAGCTATTCTTAAGGTTCAGCAGGCAACAGCTGATGGTATCAGAGCTATTAAAGAAGCAGGTGCTGATGATAAGGTTATAACACTTAAGAGCCTTGAAGCATTTGCCGCAGCAGCTGACGGTCAGGCAACAAAGATTATTATTCCATCTGAAATTCAGGGAATTGCCGGTTCAGTGAAAGCGTTAGCAGAAGTTATTAAAGATTAAAGGTACTTGGAAATGTTTAATGAAAAGATGGTCTTGTGTGGCGCTAGTGCATATGAGAAGAAATATTATTTAAATGAACAGTTTTCTAATCTCCCGGAACAGATTAAGCAGGAATTACAAATAATGTGTGTGTTGTTCACGGAAGACGTAGGAGGAATTTTTTTACTGGAGTTTCAGGAGGACGGAAGTCTCAGACTGATTACGGAAGCAGACGAAGGAGACATATTATATGATGATATCGGAAGCGGACTGAAAATCAGACAGATACAGCTGGAAAAGGCTGAATTGCTGGAATCTTTGGAAATGTATTATAAAGTATTTGTTTTAGGAGAAGATGCGTAATGCTGTTGACAGTTGATGTAGGAAATACAAATATTACACTGGGATTGTTTGAGGGAAAAGACATACATTCTACTTTCAGAATTACCACTCAGGCGGTTAGAACATCAGATGAATTTGGTTCATTGATTGCTGAAATGATAGTTAGAAAGGGAATTAATATTAAAAGCATAAAAGATGTTATTATTTCATCTGTTGTGCCTAAGGTTATGTATTCCCTTAACAGTGGAATTATTAAATATTTTGGAATTGAGCCTATAATCGTAGGTATCGGTACTAAAACAGGTATAAAAATTAATAGAACCGACCCTAGGGAGGTAGGCTCTGACAGAATAGTTGACGCAGTGGCAGCTTATGAACTTTACGGCGGACCATGTATCGTGGTGGATTTCGGAACAGCTACTACATATGATTTGATTTTAGGGGACGGAACTTTTGAAGCGGGGGTTACATCTCCGGGAATAAAGATTTGTGCCAAGGCACTTTGGGATTGTACTGCAAAACTTCCTGAGGTGGAAATCAAAAAGCCGTCATCTATTTTAGGAAAGGATACCATTTCAAGCATGCAGGCAGGTATTGTATACGGATACATCGGACAGACGGAGTATATTATTGATAAGATAAAGGAAGAAAGCGGTCTTGACAATCTTAAGGTAATTGCTACAGGGGGAATGGGACGTATAATTTATAAAAATACGGACAGAATTGATATATATGATAACGAACTGACACTTCAGGGAATGCGAATAATTTACGAAAAGAACAGAAAATAATATGAAAATAGGTAATGTTGAAATTGAAAATAGTTTGGCATTAGGACCAATGGCAGGTGTAACAGACCTGCCATTTCGTCTGCTTTGCAAGGAACAGGGATGCGGCATATTGTATTCGGAAATGGTAAGTGCCAAGGCTATATTATACAAAAATAAAAATACAGATGTACTTCTTAACATTGACGAAAGAGAACATCCTGTGGGGATCCAGCTGTTTGGCTCCGATCCGGATATAATGGCTGAAATAGGTAGCCGTGTGGCGGAAGGGAACTGTGATTTTATTGATATAAATATGGGATGCCCGGTGCCTAAAATTGTAAATAACCATGAGGGTTCATACCTTTTGACACAGCCTAAATTAGTTGAGGAAATCCTTACAAAAATGGTTAAAGCCATTAACAAACCGGTAACTGTTAAAACAAGGAAAGGTTTTAAGGATGGGGAATCTCAGGCGGTAGAAATTGCAAAGATTGCTGAAAGCTGTGGAGTGGCAGCTGTAGCTGTTCACGGGAGAACAAGGGAGCAGTATTACGGCGGAAAGGCTGACTGGGATATTATTAAGGCAGTGAAAGAGGCGGTGAAAATCCCGGTTATAGGAAATGGTGATATTTTTTCACCACAGGATGCTAAGGCAATGAAGGAATATACCGGATGCGACGGACTTATGGTAGGAAGAGCTGCCAGAGGAAATCCGTGGATTTTTAAGGAAATTAATGAATATCTTAAAACAGGAATAGTGCCTGAGAAGCCTTCGGCAGAAGAGGTGAAAAACATGATTTTAAAACATGCATCTATGCTTATTGAGTACAAAGGCGAATATACCGCAGTGCGGGAAATGAGGAAACATATTGCCTGGTACACACAGGGTCTGCCACATTCAGCAGAGCTTAGACGCAGATGTAATGAAATAGTAAGCTGGGAGTCTCTAAAAGAGGTTATAGAATCCAGGTTATAACAAGGGGGAATTTTGGCAAAATCCCCAGTAAAATAGGGCGTTAAGGTTGACAATAAACAGTCACCTTGCTATTATAAAGTGTAAAAGTTTTGAACCAGTAGCCGATTGGAGGAATAGAAAATGGCAGAAGCAAAGAAAAATATTCTTACTTATGAAGGATTACAGAAATTAGAGGCAGAATTAGAAGATTTAAAAGTAAATAAACGTAAAGAAGTTGCAGCAAAGATTAAGGAAGCAAGAGAGCAGGGAGACTTATCAGAAAATGCTGAATATGATGCTGCAAAGGATGAGCAGAGAGATATTGAAACAAGAATTGAAGAAATAGAGAAGATTCTTAAAAACGTTGAAGTTGTTGGTGCAGATGACATTGATGATAAGAAGATTAACGTTGGTTGTCATATTAAGATTTATGATTTTGAATATGATGAGGAATTGGAATTCAGCATTGTTGGTTCAACACAGACTAACAGCTTAAAGGGACTTATTTCAAATGAATCACCTCTTGGAAGAGCACTTATTGGAAAAGAAGTTGGTGAGGAAGTTGAAGTTGAAATGGGTGATACTGTTTCAAAATATAAAGTTCTTGAAATTAAGACAGAGAGATAAAATATTTGTATATTAGGAGTTAAAAATGGCAGAGCAGAATAAGAATAATAACCAGCAGGTGGATGTAAATCAGCTTTTAAAGGTACGTCGCGAGAAACTTGCTGATTTGCAGGCACAGGGAAAGGATCCTTTCCAGATTACAAAGTATGATGTTACAAATCATACAACAGAAATTAAGGATAATTTTGAACAGTTTGAATGTCAGCATGACGAGGAAGGAAAGCTCATTAAAGATGATGCTAAACTTGTTTCTATTGCAGGACGTATTATGCTTAAACGTGTTATGGGTAAGGCATCATTCTGTAATGTCCAGGATAAAACAGGAAATATTCAGGTTTATGTAGCCAGAAATGAATTAGGAGATGAACCTTTTGACGAATATAAAGCCTTTAAGAAGATGGATATCGGTGACATCGTTGGCGTAAAGGGATACGCATTTACTACTAAGACAGGTGAAAAGAGTATCCACGCAACAGAAGTTATACTTTTATCAAAGAGTCTTCAGATTCTTCCGGAAAAGCATCATGGTCTTACAAACACAGACTTAAGATATCGTCAGAGATATCTTGACCTTATTATGAATCCGGAAGTAAAGGATACATTTATTAAGAGATCAAAGATTATAAGTGAAATCAGAAAGTTCTTAGACGGACAGGGATTTATGGAAGTTGAAACACCTATGCTTGTTCACAATGCAGGTGGTGCGGCTGCCCGTCCTTTTGAGACACATTTTAATGCTTTAGATGAAGATGTTAAGCTTCGTATTTCATTGGAGCTTTACTTAAAGAGACTTATTGTAGGCGGACTTGAGAAGGTTTATGAAATTGGAAGAGTATTTCGTAATGAAGGTGTTGATACAAGACACAATCCGGAATTTACTCTTATGGAATTATATCAGGCATATACAGATTACCACAGTATGATGGATTTAACAGAAAATCTTTACAGACATCTGGCTGAAACGGTTTGTGGCAGCGCAAAGATTTCATACAATGGTATTGAGATGGATTTAAGTCAGCCGTTTGAGAGACTTACCATGGTAGATGCTGTTAAGAAGTATGCAGGTGTTGACTGGAATGAAGTTGAAACATTAGAACAGGCAAGAGAGCTTGCTAAAGAGCATCATGTGGAATTTGAGGAACGTCACAAGAAGGGTGACATCCTAAACTTATTCTTTGAGGAATATGTAGAGGAACATTTGATTCAGCCTACATTTATTATGGATCACCCAATTGAGATTTCTCCACTTACAAAGAAGAAACCGGAAAATCCTGATTATGTAGAACGTTTTGAGTTCTTTATGAACGGATGGGAATTGGCTAATGCTTATTCAGAGCTTAACGATCCAATTGACCAGAGAGAAAGATTCGCAGCACAGGAAGAGGCTTTTGCAGCAGGTGATGATGAGGCAGAACATACAGATGAGGACTTCTTAAATGCCCTTGAAATTGGTATGCCACCTACAGGCGGTATCGGCTTTGGTATCGACAGAATGGTAATGTTACTTACAGACTCTGCAGCAATTAGGGACGTGCTGTTGTTCCCAACAATGAAGCAGTTGGATAAATAAAGCTCATAAATAAAGGGTTTGCAGAGGTTTAAATTAAATTTGACATCAAATTGACATCAAATCAGAAGGTTTATACGAAGAGTTATGTATCAATATGAGATATATAACTGTCAAACAACTATATAATAGTTAATCCTAATTAGGACACTTTTTAAAAAGCAATTTTTAAAAAGTGTCTTTTTTGTTGCCATTTTGCATAGACTCAAATTTTTATTAAGGAGATTTATTATGGAAAGAAAACAAGAATTTATGCCAATTAAAGAAGTTAAGGAAAAAAGAAGAAATCTTGAAAAGAAGTTTTTAAGGTATCAGGAAGCAGAACATGTTTATAGTATTCAACATAAAAAATTGTTTGAATTGGCAAGCAAGGCTGGGGCTATTTACAGAATTGATGGATATGTATTGATTAACAGAGATATTTTTAATGAATATTTAGAGCAATTTCATGAACCAGCAAAGAAATAGGAGGTGAGCAGAATATGAGTGGAAATATTTGGATGTATTCATATGACATTGATGAACAGGATATTGACATGTTACAGAGGGATTTTATTACCTTCAAGCAAGGTGCAGAGTATTACAAGATGGGAATGAAACCTTTTATAAGAATATGTAGAGAGTCAGGTGCAGTTTATAAGATTGGCAAAATGGTAAGAGTTAACAGACATATTTTAGAACAACACATCAGAAAACTTAGATTGAAGGAGGAAAAATAATGGTTAATAGTGCAGGAACAGTAAGAGAAACGAAAGCATTGGCTAAGAAATTTGTTAGATATAAAGAAGGTGCAGAACTGTACAGTATGGGACATAGCAAGTTTGAACAATTAGCTAAAGAAGCAAAGGCAACCTATAAGGTTAATGGGATTGTGTTGGTGAATTGCGAAATCTTTGAGAAATTTTTAGAAAAATTTAGAGAATTGTAGGAGGAAGTATATGAGTAAGATAATTGCAATAGCAAACCAGAAAGGGGGTTGTGGAAAAAGCACAACCGCAGTCAACCTAGGAATAGGTTTAGTGAGAAAAGGAAAAAAAGTTTTGATAGTGGACGCAGATCCTCAAGGAAGTGCATCAATCTGTTTAGGTGTAAATGAACCAGATGAACTTGATTATACACTAGCAAATGCAATGTTGGATGTAATCAATGATGAAAAAATTGATTATAAAAAATTAATCCACCATCATTGTGAAGGGGTAGATTTTATCCCCGCAAATATTGAACTGTCAGGTTTAGAAGTATCAATGGTAAGTGTAATGAGTAGGGAAATGGTAATGAAGTGTTTGTTAGGAGAAATCACAGAACAATATGATGTCATATTAATTGATTGCATGCCAAGTTTGGGTGTTATTACCATAAATGCATTAACATGTGCCAATTCGGTCATTATACCCAGTCAGGCGGCGTATTTGCCGGTTAAGGGATTACAGCAACTTATAAAAACCATAAGCCGAGTAAAGAAACAGATCAATCCGGGTCTTACAATTGAGGGACTGTTGCTTACGATGGTCGACATGCGTTCAAATTATACAAAGGACATCATCGAGGCTTTGGGAAACACATATGGAGAGAGCATAAGAATCTTTGACAATAAGATTCCAATGTCAGTAAGAGCTGCAGAAACAAGTGCAGTGGGAAAGAGCATATACACACACGATGCAAGAAGCAAGGTTGCAAAGAGCTATGAATTATTAACAGAGGAGGTCTTGGAAAATGAGTAAATTTGGAGAGAAGATAAAATTAACAAGTTATGATGAATTACTTGGTGTGAATATTGAAAGTGAAGGAACAAAGGAATTAGACATTAACTTATTAAGAGAGTTTAAAAATCATCCGTTTAAGGTGCTGGATGATGAAAGAATGAATGAACTTGTTAGTTCAATAAGGGAAAGAGGAATACTGTCACCAATTTTGGTAAGAAAAAAGGATAACTTCTATGAAGTAATATCAGGGCACAGAAGAAAGAGAGCCGCAGAGATAATAGGATTGGAAAAAGTACCTGTAATAATAAAGGAGTTAACGGATGATGATGCCACGATAATTATGGTTGACAGTAACATTCAAAGAGAGGAAATACTACCAAGTGAAAAGGCATTTGCCTTTAAGATGAAGATGGACGCCATAAGTCATATGGGAAAAAGGGGTGACAGAAGTCGTGAGATTGTTGGCGAGGACAACGGACTTGGAGGCAGACAGGTTACCAGATATGTTAAACTAACAAACCTGATTGCTGAATTATTGGATATGGTGGATCAGAAGAAACTAACAATCACGTTAGCGGTAAAAATTGCTGATTTGTCAGAAGAAAAGCAGAAAGAAGTATTAAATTACATTAATCAGGGATACAGCATTAATGATGAGCAAATTAAGCGTATTAGAGAAATGAATAAAGAAAACAAGGAACAGATTTCTGATGTGGTTGAAAATATTAATTCGAAACCAAGGAAAAAGAAAAAAGTAATATTACCAGAGAATAAATTAGAAAAGTACTTTCCGAAAGATTATTCGAAGAAAGATATGGAAGAAATAATTTATCAGCTTCTGGAGAAATGGAAGAGTGAAGGATATGGCATTTGATTATTATTATGGAAACCAAGCCGACCAATTTAATTTCATAAAGATACCAAAGACAATGATAACAGATCCAATGTTTGAAGATTTGTCAGTCAATGCCAAACTTTTGTATGGAGTGCTACTTGACAGAATGAATCTATCAATGAAAAACAGATGGTTTGATGACGAGAACAGAGTGTACATAATATACCAGGTTGCTGAAATAATGGAAGATTTCAATTTTAGTAAGAAGACAGCGGTAAAGTACCTTAATGAACTGGTTGAATTTGGCTTAGTTGAAAAGAAACGAAGGGGATTAGGTTTACCAAGCCTGTTGTATGTAAAAAGCTTCATAATTGAAAGATATTATTCAGGAGACAAAGAAGATATTGAAACTTCACAGGATAATTGCGGAGATTCTAGAGGTGTAACATCTTACACTTTAAGAGGTGTAAGGGAGGAAACCTCCAGAGGTGTAACACCTTACACTTCAAGAAGTGTAGGAGAGGAAACTTCAAGAGGTGTAAATATTATACTTCAAGAGGTTACCGATGTTGCACCACTTAATAATAAGACTGATAGTAGTAAGACTAATATAAATAATA
The DNA here is from genome assembly GCF_014287775.1 of Eubacterium segne. Classification (NCBI taxonomy): domain Bacteria; kingdom Bacillati; phylum Bacillota; class Clostridia; order Eubacteriales; family Eubacteriaceae; genus Eubacterium; species Eubacterium segne. Next base: position 322,649 of record NZ_JACOOZ010000001.1, on the reverse strand, counting down.
CTAATGAGAGTTATATCACATCTAATCATATCACGCCTACTGCAGGTGATAGGATGGGAAGGGATATGATAAAACTAAAATACGAAGCATACGAAAAATTGATAAAACACAACATTGATTACGACCTCCTGATTGAGAATAACACAACTGACAGAGAACAAGTTGACAATCTGGTTGACATTATGGTTGAGGCAATAGTAAGTGACAAGGAGTATCAGATAATCAGTGGCAATAGAATTTCAACAGAAATGATAAAGTCAAGATTTTGTAAATTAGACAAGAGTCATATTGAATATGTTTTAGATTGCCTGAACCATAATAGCTCTGATGTAAGAAACATAAAAAAATATTTACTGGCAACGTTATATAATGCTCCAATGACAATGGATAGTTATTATAAAGCATTGGTTCAGCATGATATGCCGGAGTTGGCAATGAGAACAAAATTTAGAAGCGATTAAATGAAAAAAGAACCATAGTAGACTCGAAAAAGGTCAAAAAAAGACCATACTAGAGTTTTGTTTTACAGATTTGTTGTGCTATTATAGTCCTATCAACAGTTGATGTATTTACCACTGCATTGATGTTGATAAATGTTTGTTATAAATGGACTTAAATTTTGCGCAGAAGGGTTGGTACCATGATTAAAAAAATTAAATATGTGATTATAGTAATGCTGATTATCGCCAATGTGATATGTTCAAGCAGTGTTGAAGCGACAGAAATATCCAAAGTGACTAATGTAAGGACAAGAGAAGTTACCAAGACTTTTAAGAGCATCAAGAATGCCAGTCTTGCAACAACTAAGTTAAAGTATACAGCAGGTTACAAGATAAGTTGGAAAAAGCAAAAGAAAGTTGCAGGTTACAATGTTTATGTTTACTATCCAGTGACAAAAAACTGGAAGAAAATAAAAACAACAAAGAAAAATTACTTTACGTTAACAAATTGTTTTCAGGGTGAGAAGGTTAAGATAAGGATAAGGGCATACAAGAAAATTAATGGAAACAATGTGTATGGACAATTTTCAAAAGTGAAAAATGTTAAAATAAAGAAAGAACTTTATCCAAGAACAAAGTGGGGCAAAGTTAAGAAGCCTTTCACAGACAGAGTAGCATCTGAAAATGCATTTGTACTTCAAAATAAGTACAGAAAATCTGCAGGAGCAGAGAAAATTGAATGGTCAGAGAATGTATATAATGTTTGTTTGGAGAGAGCAAAGCAAATCAGCAAGAACTACAGACATGACGGATGGTATGAAACAGCAATGAAGGTTTTCTCAAAAAAATATAAGATTGATGATGAGTTTATTTGGATTGAGGAAGGAGATTCTGAATATGGCATAAATTATGTTTCTAGTGAAAACATTCTTGAAGGAGCTTTCTCATACAAGGAAGCGATGAAGCAATGGAAAAGAAGCAGTGCTCATTACAAAAATTTATTATCAAAGAGTCACGTTAAGGGAGCGATAGCATGCTATAGAGCAAGTGGAGGTTATTATTGGGTTGCATTGTTTGCAGATGCAGACATAGATAAACTTCTAGAAGAAAAATGTAAAAAATGAATAAATGACAGATAACGCCTTATTAAATCTTTAGTGATTTGATAAGGTATTTTTTTGTCTTTTTCAAGAAAGGAAAGAGGTATAAGATGTTAAATAAGATGAAGAAAATGATAGCAGGATTGTTGGCTGCAGTAATGATTACAACAAATGTTTGCCCAATGGTTTCAGTAAGTGCTGCAAGTGGAGTTGCCAGTTTGGAATCACTGGGAAAATTAGGAACAGTGAATATAGGTTCAAAGAGTGAGAGCGGAACATGGCTTCAAACTCAGGTAGATTCAAAGCCGGTTTTTTGTATGGATTTGGGAAAGGCATGTCATACGGGATATACTTACAAATCTGAATCAAAAACAATTAGTAGTGATGATGCCAACACAAAGAATAAGTTAGAAGCCAAGATTGGATATTGGTATGATCAAGTGAAAAAAGGTAGTAATAAGGCTTGGGTTTATGCACAGTGTCTTATCTGGAGTGTTGAAGAGGGATACACAAGTGAAAGTAATTTAAAAAGTGTAATTAATCAGGTTAAAAAGAATACAGGATATTATAAAGATGATATGTTATATTCGGACATTTTTGAAGTAGGGAAAAAAGTGGAATGCGATATTTATATTTGGAAATATTCAGGCTCCACGGATGACAGTGAAGTTCAAAAACTGTTGCAAATAAAATCAACTGATGAAGAATATAAATATTTAGCTACAAGTGGAAAAAGATATTATAGACAAAGAATAACACTTGAAAAAGTTGATGAAGATGGAACTACTCTTCCAAAAGTTACTTTTAGATTTACAGCTAAAAACATAAAGGAATTATATTCATATCAGTATAATGGTTGGGGAGATTCAGTGAAAGAAGATGCGGATGAGGATGCAACAAAGTTTAGTCAGGATGTAATGACAGATTCAAACGGAAAAATTGTATTTAGATTTACATATGTATTGAATTCAAAAAAATATTATTACGTTTCTGATGATGAATTATCAAAGATGAGTGTATCTGACAAAAAGCAAATGAAAGACCTATTAGATGATAAAGGATATAATTACGCATCTGATTTATCTAAGGCTGGTGCAGAAAAATTAAAAAAAGCAGACCTTGATGACCAGATGAATGATATCAGTAATAAGTATGTTATTGAGGAAGTAAATTCAGGAAGCGACAACCTATTGACTTCTTTTGTGGTAGACAAGGGAAATAATAAGATGACTGATTTAACTAATAATAAAGTGACAGTAACACTTACTAAGGCTGATTCTTGGATTAAAAACGATGATGGTGATTGGCCTGAAACTACAGAAGGAACTTATAGTAACTATAAGTTAGCATACAAGCCTGTTTTTAAGGACAAGTACAAGAAGGTAAAATTAACTGCCGTAAAGATTGACGAAGAAACAGGCAAGACTGCACAGGGTGATGCAACACTTGAAGGTGCAGTGTATGGTGTATATTCAGATGCATCCTGCACAAAGTTAATTAAGTCATATACAACAGACAAGAATTACCAGTTTGAAACAGACTACATGAGATGTGGAAAGACTTATTACCTAAAGGAAATCACACCACCAAGGGGATATCTTAAGAATGACAGGATATATGACATTGTTGCCGATGGTGCAAAGTTCACTGCAGAATACAATTCAGTTGAAAAGCAGGTTTCAGAAAAGCCAGTCAAGGGTGATGTGGCAATCATCAAGGGCATGGGTAACGGAACTGCAGGCATTGTGCCATTTGAAGAAAGTGCACAGTTTCAGATTTATCTTGCAAGTGCAGGCTCTTACGACAAGGCAAAGGCAACTGAAAGAGACATTCTTACAACAGACTTAAACGGTTATGCCAAGTCAAAACAGTTACCATATGGTACATATGTGGTTCATCAGACCGTAGGATCAGACAATACCGAAAAGTGTCCTGACTTTTATGTGAATGTAACTGAAAACGGCAAGACTTATCAGTACTTATTAAACAATCCTGAATTTACGGCATACTTAAAAATCGTGAAGAAGGATTCAAAGACACATCAGACAGTCTTAAAGAAAGGTACAACATATCAGATTTACAAGGTAGACAAGGAAGGAAATGAAACTCTTGTAACACAGAAGTACAGTAATGGAAACGCAATTGTTGTTGTGGACAGATTTGTAACTGATGATACAGGAGAAATCATTACCTATGAGAAGCTTAAGGCAGGAACATACAAGGTATACGAAATCGAGGGACCGGAAGGATACAAGGTAAACAAGAGTCCTGTAATAGTTGAAATAAACAGCAATTCATACAAGACAATGAAGGATGAACTTGGAAATGAATACCTTTATGCAGAGTGCGAGTATTACAATGACGTGACTTATGGAAAGTTTACATTGGATAAAATGGGACCGGAGTTATGTGGCAGAAATGATGAAAGTGGTGCTGAAGCAAATAAAACAAACGATAATACATCAGGCAAGACTGACGCAGTTTCAAACAAGGTGACAGGAACATTAAATAGCACTGATAAAGCAACAGGGGTTAATGTAAATCCATTTGATTATGATGATGTAAAGCTTAACGGTGTTGTGTTTGAGCTTACTGCAAAAGAGGACATCTTGTCACAGGACAATCAGGGAACAGTGTTGTTCAATAAGGATTCAGTTGTGGCAACAATTACAACAGGTGAAAAGGCTGAGTTTACAAATGACTGTAATGGCATTTGCAAATATAACTTAAAAGAAGACGGCACAATGACATTAAATATTCCACTTGGTGAATACACACTAAAGGAAGTGAAGACAAAGTACGGTTATGTTCTTCCAAAACAGGCATCATGGGACTTAAGCTTTAAGTGGAATAACAAGGATGATGAATATGTACTTGATGTTTCTGAAAATTCCAAGGAAGGAAAACTTGATGTTTACAATGACCTTGTAAAGACATACATTACACTTGAAAAGCAGGATTCAAGAACAGGAGAACCCATTGCAGGTGCAGTGTTTGGATTCTATTCAAGAGACAACATTTATGACCGAAAGGGAAACGTGATTGTAAAGGCTGGTGAAAAAATTGCCACAGTCACAACAGATGAAAATGGTGTGGCAAAGATACCGTTTAATGTGCCGGTAATGGATGAAGGATACGGCAAGGTTGATGAGCAGGGAAAACTTATTAATGAGGCATTAAATTCAGGTAATTACTATTTTCTAGAGGAAAGTGTAAGTGACAGCTATTACATTGACAGGGAAATGCATGAGGTTCACCTTGAATACAAGAATCAGGAAACAGCCATGGTTTCAGCAAGGGTAATGGTTAAGGAAGACCAGACTGAAACAGTAATCAGCAAGAGAATGATTGCATCATCAGTGGAAATCAAGGACTGTCATTTAAAGATAAGTGATGAAAATGGTAATGAAATCATAAGCTGGATTTCAGGTGACATTTCATCAGTTAAGTTAAATGAAAATCTTAAGAAAATGGGATATTCCAACGTTCATGTCGAAAAAGACAACGATTATGCATTAAGAATATACGGACTTTTAAAGAACAGGGAATACACATTAACTGAAACAAGATCTGCAGATGGATTTGTAACTGCAGATGCCATTACATTCAAGCTTGTTGAAAGTGGTAGCAGTAATTGTAGGACAAAGGTTTATGTTAAGAGTGGAGACAGCTTCAAGGAAAATATTGATAATCAGGTGGTAATGTATGATGACACAACAAAGGTTGAATTTTCAAAGAAGGACATTACAAACGGAAGGGAACTTTCAGGATGTCACATGCAGGTAACTGATAAGGAAACAGGAGTTGTAATGGATGAATGGGTTTCAACGGAAGAAAGCCACGTGATTGAAGGAAAGTATGCTGTAGGCAAGACATATGTTTTAACTGAAAAACAGCCAAGAGACGGTTATGCAACTGCAGCAAGCGTTGAGTTTACAGTGGCAGATGATGGAAATGTTCAGAAGGTAAGTATGATGGATGACACAATAAAGGTTCAGTTTAACAAGACTGCATCAGACACAAAAAAGCAGCTTAGTGGTGCTAAGTACAAGGTGTATGACAGCAAGGGCAGAAAGGTTTATGAATTTACAACCGGCAAGAATGATGAACTCATTGAAGGAATTCTTAAGGCTGGAGAAACATATACCTTTAAGGAAGTAAGCTCACCAAAGCATTACAGGGTTGCAAAGGATAAGAAAATCAGGATAAGGGACACAGGAAAACTTCAGAAACTTACAGTGGTTGATGAAAGAATACCGGAAGTACCTGACACACCACAGACAGGAATAAAGGGAAAGACTGCAGGAATGATGATTTCACTTATCTCATTATTAATGGCACTTGGATGTTTTGCATGCGTGAGAGCAAAGGATAAATCAAAATACAATTTTAAACAGGAGAAGAAGGAAAATGAAGAGAATGATTAAAATAACTCTGATACTTCTTTTAGTAGGGATGGCTGTGGTTGCAGCTGTTCCTTTTTTAAAGGAAAAAGAAGCGGAGAAGAAAAGCGAAAAGGAATTTGAGAATATACAGGAAAGTGTTACTGAGAAAAAAGACAAAACAATGAATGTGACAAAACTAAAGGGAGAAAATGAGGACTGCATTGGATATTTGGAAGTGCCAGGAACAACCATTAGTTATCCTGTAATGCAGACGAAGGATAATCCGGACTATTACTTAAACCATGATTTTAATAAGAATTACAGTTTTTATGGAACACCATACTTAAGTGCTTATTGTAACTTAAAAAAGTCTGACAATCTAATTATTTATGGTCATAACATAAACGGTGGAAAAATGTTTGGAGCACTGGAACAGTATAAGAATAAGGATTTTTTTGATAGACACAGAAAGATATTTTTTACAACAGACAGAAGAAGAAAATATGAAGTGTTTGTCGTTATGAGTGTGAACATAAGGGATTTTGAATATTGGAAGTTTATAATGGCAAGGGATGAGAAGTACTATGACAAATTTGTGGAGAAAGTGTTGGAGCATAGCTTGTGGAGTGCCGAAAAAAAGCCTAAGTATGGAGAGCAGATGCTGATGTTGTCTACCTGCGATAATGGAAAAGGAGATGACTGGAGAATTGTGGTGGCCGGGAAGGAAATATGATATAATGAATCGTAATGTTAAGTAAAATACAAATCGGAAGCTGAGGAGATATACTATTGAGAACATATGAGAATAAAGATGAACTTAAAAACAAGATAAATAAAAGCTTTGCAAAATATATTTCAGAATTTAATGATATTCCAGAGTATTTAAAAGATAAGAGAATTGATGAGATCGATCGAACTCCGGCAGAAAATCTTGCTTATCAGGTTGGCTGGACAACTCTTGTTATTAAATGGGAATCAGACGAAAGAAAGGGTATTCCTGTCAAAACTCCTTCGGATAATTTTAAGTGGAATCAGCTTGGCGAATTATACCAATGGTTCACAGATACATATGCTCAGTTGTCACTGCAAGAATTGAAAGACAGATTGAATGAGAATATCAACTCTATTTATGCAATGATTGATTCTCTGAGTGATGAAGAATTATTTAAACCACATATGAGAAAATGGGCTGATGAAGCAACTAAAACAGCTGTCTGGGAAGTATACAAATTCATACATGTTAATACAGTTGCTCCGTTCAGAACCTTTAGAACCAAGATTAGAAAATGGAAAAAGATTGCACTATAACTTCAAGTTTTGATTTGACTTAATTCATAACATTTATTAACTGTTATATCTTATCCTCGTGAAGTCCGCAACCCCTTGAAAATGCTAAATTTGTAGCAAGTGAGGTTGCCCTTATGCTTTCCCTTGTGTTATATCCTTTTCCCTCATGTTACGAATGCTCGCAAGGGCAAAATTAAGGGAAAGAAAATCCAGTAACAAATTATAACATGAAATGAAAATGGCAGGAAGAACGGATTGAAATGCTTTCAAAATTTTTAGGTAATCAAGGAAAGGACAGATAAGATATGAGATTGATATATGCAGATTATAACCCGTATACGAACAGCATTGATGTAAACACATTTGAGAATTACATATTGCGGATTGCTGCTTTTTGTGGGCTGTCTTTTCTTCTTGCCATAAAAATAACCTCCAAACTGAGTAATTTTATCTTACATCAGTTTGGAGGTTTACACAAACTTTGGGATGCTCCCACAAGTGTTTGCTGTTTACACTTCGGACAGTAGAGTGGAAAGTTCTTTAATTCGGTATCTTCTTGCATTATCGTTCGGGTTTTATTTCCACAGATAGGACATAGAACCCATTTTATAGTTTCCATATTTTTCTCAATCCTTACTTCTAAATATTATCCTACTTAAAATTTATCGCAACGGTTTTTAAGTTTTTGCTTCTTGATTACTTAACGGCGGAAAAAGAATGTTTTCACATAGGGCTGTTGTTTACATGTCATTTTTTTGTTTTTTTAATTCTATACCCACCAGTACAACAGATAGCATAAACGCTGAAAAATCAGCAACAGGTCCCGCAAGCAATACTCCCATAATTCCGAAACGAAGCGGGAGCAGCAGGGTAAGCGGAATCAACACAAAGGTCTGCCTTGTTAATGCCAACAGAGCACCTTTTAACGATTTTCCTATTGCGGTAAAAAAACTGGAAGAAAGCAACTGCACACCATTTACCAACACCATGAAAAGATAGGTACGCATGAACAAAACAGCAAATTCAAAATACAGCTCGTCCCCATCTCCGAATAGCGAAATGATAGATTGCGGGAAAAATTGAAATGCGATGAAAGCAATTGTGGAAACAACAAGGTTCCATTTTACCGCAAGCAGGTAAGCCTCCCGTACACGATGGTATTGCCCTGCCCCATAGTTGAAGCCGATAATCGGCTGTGTTCCCTGCGAGATTCCTACAACAATCGCAAGGATTATGGCATTTGTTTTCATAACGATTCCGCAAGCAGCTAAGGGAATATCTGTTCCATATTTTGTTAATGCGCCGTAATAAGTCAACGAATTGTACTGAATGATTTGAATCACGGTAACTGCAATCTGGTTTGAGCTGCTGCTGATTCCCATGCTGCAAATTTTCATGCTTTCTTTGATGTCCAATAAAAACGACTCTTTTTCAAAATGGATTGTTTGGAAACGCCATAGATAACGGAGTGCGAGTATGAAGGAAAAAATTTGCCCAATAACTGTTGCCCAAGCTGCGCCGGCAATTCCCCAATCGCAAACAAAAATAAAAATGGGGTCAAGAATGGTATTGATAATAGCTCCCACAACCATGCAGACCATTGAATACTTTGGTTTTCCATCTGCTCGAATCAAATTGCTCATACCATTCGTTACAATGAGAAACGGCATTCCAATCAATGTTATGCTGGCATACTGCTTTGCATATGGAAATACATCTGTCGTTGCCCCAAATGCCTTTAGGAGCAAAGACAGAAAAGTTTCTCCAACCAGCAAATAAATAATTCCGAAAATTCCCATCAGAACAATACCATTTCCCGCTGCTTTGGCGGCAGCTTTCGGCTCTTTGCGTCCAAGACAGAGGGAAACACGGGAAGCACTGCCAATTCCGACCAGTAGTGCAATGGCAAGGCAGATGGTAGAAAACGGGTAGGCAACATTGGTTGCTGCATTTCCCAAATAACCGACCCCTTGACCAATAAAAATCTGATCCACAATATTGTAGATTGAGCCGATAAGAGATGCCACAATACTGGGAACAGCAAAATTTTTCAACAGCTTTGAAATTTTTTCATAGCCCAGAGGATTTTCAGTCATTGAACTCCTCCCCCTTTCTCTCTATATGGAGTTCCGATGTGATATTTCTGCCCGCCTGTATTAAGAAATCCATAAAAAGGTTCTGCTCGGATTCGCTCATACCCTGCAATAAAAGAGCTTCTGTCTTTTCGCATATCATCTGTATCTCGTCAATAATAGACAATGCTCTTTCTGTAGGATACAATTTACATGTCCGCTTATCCTTATCATTGGGAGAACGTGTAATCATTCCCTGCTTTTCCAATGTCGCAACCGTCCGTACAATATTGCTCGGATGAACATAGAACATATTCAACAAAGAATCTTGTAGAATACCGGGCGAACGACAGATTTTGATTAAGAACATATATTGACTGTTGTTGATTCCATAGGGGGCAAGTTGCTTGTCCAAATAGATTTTGTAAAATCGGTCTGTTACGGAAAGCCATTTTAATAGTTTCATAGATATATTCCTCCTAACCACCAGTATCATAACGCAATATGCGTGCGCACGCAACTACTTTTAACATTATATCTGCCGCTTTGTCCTCATAAACACAAATCAATTCTACATCTATAATCTCTACTGCTCTGCTACGAATATTATTCATTTTCCCGACCCATTCAAGCTGATTTTCTGCCTTTAGCTGTTCTGTTACTGTAACTCAGGACATGGAAGAAAAAATACTTTCCATGTATGCCAAAGGAATGACCACCGGAGACATTGAATCTCACATGCGTGAAATGTATGATATTGATATTTCTGACAGCACAATCAGCAGAATCACAGACAAAATCCTGCCGATTGTAAAGGAATGGCAGGAACGCCCTCTGGATGAAGTGTATGCCGTTGTATTTATGGATGCCATCCACTATCATGTCCGCAGCGAAGGACGTATTGTAAAACGCGCAGTCTACATCGCCCTTGGTATCGACATGAATGGAAAAAAGGACGTCCTTGGCATGTATGTTGGAGAAAACGAAAGCGCCAAGTTCTGGCTCTCCATCATGAATGGACTAAAGAACCGCGGAGTTGAAGATATCCTGATAGCATGTGTGGATGGACTAAACGGATTTCCACAGGCAATTGAAGCTGTTTATCCAAAAACAGAAATCCAGCAGTGCATTATTCATCAAATCCGTAATTCAACGAAGTTTGTTTCCTACAAAGACATCAAAAAGCTGATGGCTGATCTGAAGCTTGTATATGCGGCTCCAACGGAAGAAACAGCTTTAAATGAGTTAGAATTGTTCAAAGATAAATGGGATTCCAAGTACCCGAAAATCTATAAATCCTGGCATGATAACTGGGCGACCCTGTCCACATATTTTAAATATCCGGAGGCAGTAAGACGTCTAATTTACACCACAAATGCCATTGAAGGATTCAATCGTCAGCTCCGGAAAGTGACCAAAAGCAAGACCGTTTTTCCGTCAGATGACAGCCTTTTGAAAATGCTGTATCTGGCAACCCTGGATATCACGAAAAAATGGACCGGGCACAGGCAGGACTGGGGGCAAATCCACTCCCAGCTTGAAATCTATTTTGAAGAGCGTCTGATTGGACGCAACCTGTAAAACCAGCTTGTTTTGGGCAGGTTTTATTGACATGCCCAAAAACTCCTGTATAATGCAGATATGGGCAGAATCCGGAAAATCGGCTCTGCCCATTTGTAACTATTCACAAATCTTATATCAGTTTTAAACGTTTACACAAAACTTGAAACGGTCTCGATATGGATATGAAAAAGTATTTCAAAGAAATCGCAATCTTAATTGCACAACTACTCATGTTTTATGTATTTCCATTAACGGCAGGACCTACTGATGCTATGGGAATGGTGTTTTTAATTATAGTTGCAACCTTCGTACTTGCGATAATTATGGGCAGTGTATCAAAGAAAAAAGCCAAGTATGTGTATCCGCTTTTGGTTTCTGTTCTTTTTATTCCTTCCGTTTTCATCTATTATAATGATTCTGCACTCATACACTCCATTTGGTATTTGGTAATTTCTTCCGTAGGATTGTTGATAGGTGCTTTGATGCAGTATTTCTTTAGTAGAAAGTGAAACAAATCCCAGTTTGTCGTGTTGAAAAAATTAAAAATACAATGTAAACATAACCTCGGGACTTCAAGTCCCGAGGTTTTACTTTTCCACAAAAAGACCATACTAGACTCAAAAAAACTGTAAAAAAGACCATCCTAGTTTTTTACAAAATTTTAACTTACCTGTAGAATATAGTTATGAAGTTTGAGAGAGCAAATGCTTTTACAATAGCTTCAAATAATAATTAAAAAACGCCTTATTGAATTATGGAGACAGTATGTCTTCCGTAATTTAGTAGGGCGTTTTTTTGTTTGTAAAAAGTTAGGAGGTGCAGTTGTGGAAAATAGTGCGAATGGTCCGCCAGATTAAAGGTAGTGACAATGTGTAGGTGCAAATTAAGTTTATTTATAACAAATAAAGTATTAAGAAAATTATGGAGGAAAATCAATGTTAAATTACGAAGAATTCAAAGAAAAAGTTAAAGATGAAATTACAGATCATATGAGTTCAAAATATAAGGATTGCATAGTGGATATTAGAGAAACAAAAAAGACAAACAGAGCAGTGGAGGGACTTATGTTGCGTGAAATTCCAGGACTTAGTAATGCATCCCCTACAATTTATGTTAATGACCTATTCGAAGAATATAAAAAAAATGGTGACTTTGAGACAGTGATTGATAGAGCTGGAGAAACAATGGAAACAGCAATCAATAGTTTTGACAAGGATCTTGCAAAAGATGCAATAAACACATCAAAGATGATGGAAAATGTATTCTTTACTCTTATCAATGCAGAGCAGAATAGAGAATTATTAGAGACTGTGCCACATCGTGAGTTTGAAGATTTGGCAATAGTATACAGATGGAATATTGGAGCAGGTTCTGATGGTGTTTATACAAATCTAATAAACAATGAATTGGCTGAAAAAGAAGGTGTTACAGAAGAAGAATTGTTTAAGGCTGCAAATGAAAATACAAAAAATCTCTTTCCTGTAACTGTTAAGAATATGAATGAAGTCATTGCGGAAATTATATTTGATGTAGGAGAACTTGATGCAGAAATGAGTAAAGAATTTGAAGAAGTTGTTAATGATGTTCCGGATGAACGTTCAATGTATGTTATATCAAACGCATCAAAATTGTTTGGGGCAGCATCAATGTTGTATGAGGAACCACTTCATAAACTATCTGAAAAACTTGGTTCAGACCTTTACATTTTACCGTCTAGCACACATGAAGTTATTGCTATTTCTTCAAACTTTGGAGAACCGGAGGAACTTGCAGAAATGGTTTATGAAATCAATATGGAGCAGGTTGATATTAATGATAGGCTTTCAAATCAGGTTTATCACTATGACAAGGACTTAAGGACATTAAGACTTGCAACAGACACAATGAACAAGAGTCTTGATGATGTGGATCTTGGTGTAAGAGAAAACACAGAAAGAGGTGGAAGATAGTCATAGTGGATTATGAGAAAAAATTGAAGGAGGTTATAAAAATTAAAATTTCAAATTTAAATCAGGATGAAAAGTTTGTCATTAAAGTTGAGGTGGTAACGGATGGAAAAGATAAAGCAGGTATCAATTAGACTTGTTAAAGAACGACCTCTGTTATCAGAAGAACAACTTATTTCTCCTGAAAAGGTAGCAATGGTAGTTGGAGACTACATAAGGGACTTAGATAGGGAAGCATTGTGTGTAATCAATTTTAACAGCAAGCTTCAACCTATTAACTTTAATCTTGTAAGCATTGGAGCTGTAGATACTACCATTGCCACACCAAGAGAAATACTTAAGTCAGCAATATTATCTAATGCAGCAAATATGATGGTTCTGCATAATCATCCTTCCAATATATTGGAGCCTTCAAAGGAAGATATTAGGACAACATCAAAGCTTGTTGAGATTTGCAATCTTGTAGGAATACCTCTTCTGGACCACATTATTGTTGGTCCGGAGAAAGGGAGGTATTTCAGCTTAAGAAATAAGAAGCTAGTTAATTTTAGTAAAAGCAAAGTATATTCAGATAAGCTAGAATTTTTAAACTTCAAGACAGACAAAGACATAAGGATAGCAGAGGAAGTAAAGACTAGATAAATATAGAGGTTTTAGGATTCTTCCTAACAAGAATGCATTTGTATATACAAATGCGTATCTTGCATTAGACATACCCCACTTATCGGAAATCGAAAAAAGTGAACTATAAGAAAAATTTGAGAAAGAGAGAAGGTGAAATTTGTGAGCAAACAAAGTAGAGATATTTCAAGGCTGATTAGATTTAGCAACAGAGAATACAACTTGATTATGGAGAGAGCTATAGATAACAATATGAAGTTTTCTACATATATGAGATTTATGGCACTTAGTAGGGATGCAACAGATCCTAAACTTAGAAAGTTGATTATGAAATTGATTAATGAAGTCAATTTCATTGGTCACAACATTAATCAGATAGTTAGAAATAACAATAGTGGCTTGTACTTGGAGTCTGACAAAACAAGACTTATGGAGTATATGAGAACAATTAATATGAAATTAGGAGAAGTGATGAATAAATATGGCTATAAGTAGGATTCTTCACATAAATAGCCATGAGCATTCGAGCAGCTCACATTTGCAAGTGGCTATTAACTATATCCTAAAAGATGAAAAGACCATGAATGGTTTACTTACCGGAAGTGTTAATTGCATAAAAGAAGAAGCATATGAAAATATGAAAGCTACAAAAAAACTTTTTGGAAAAACAGATAAGAGACAGGGATATCATCTCATAATTTCGTTTGAAGAAAATGAATGTGATGAGAATACAGCCATGAAGGTTATTCAGGAATTTGTAAACGAGTATCTGGAAAGTGATTATGAAGCAGTGTATGCAGTGCATAACAATACAATTCATATTCATGGTCATATTATCTGGAATAGTGTCAGATTTACAGACGGATATAAATATCACTACAAAAAGGGTGATTGGGAAAGAGACATTCAATCCAGAGTAGATAGAATTTGTGAAAAATATGGGCTAAATAAACTGGAAGTGCAAAAAGACAAAGAAGAAATAAAAAACAACAAGGAATGGGATCAGCTAAAAGATGGACCGTTTGTATGGAATGAACAAATAAAGAAGGACATTGATGCAAATATTATAAGAGCTTATGATTTTGAATCATTCATAGTAGGACTGGAAAATCAAGGATATCAGATAAAGTATGGAAAGTATTTAGCCATAAAGCCCCCTGAAATGAAAAAATTCAGAAGACTGAAAACACTAGGAGAGGGATATAGTGAAGAAGAAATAAAAGTTCGTATTACAAAGGAAGACCTTAAGTCATATAGACGTTCAGAGATTATCGGGGCTCCACGTATCAATAGTTTTAAGTCCGGTAAAATCAGGAAACGCAAACTGACAGGTCTGCAAAAAGAGTATTTTAAAATGATGTATCAATTAGGAAAAATTAAGAAAAGACCTTACTCTCAGGCATGGAAATATAAAAGAGATGTAAAGAGATTTGAATACTTGCAAAGACAATATTTGTATCTATCTCATTATGACATTAATAAAGCAGAAGAAATACCAAAGGTGCAATCAGAAATAAGAAACAAGATAGGTGTCCTTAATAAGGCGAAAGATGTCATAACTGAAGAAATGGAAAAACATTTCGAAGTATTTAATGCAGTAGATGTTATAGAGAATGAAAAGAATGCCTATATGTTTTATAAAACAGGAGATGAAACATTTAGGAAATCAGCTAAGGTTGTCGAAGCAGCAAAACAAGTATTAAAGGAAAACAACATATCTTTCAAAGAAGCGAAGAAACTTAAGGAACATTACGAAAAGTTAATGAATGAGAATAAATCTCAAATAAAAAAATTGAGATTAGAAATTAGTACAGGTTACAGAATATTGAAAGAAATTAAAGAAAAGGAATTACAAAGAGAGTATGTAGAAAATAAGGGACGTGACATAGATAAAAAGCAGGTGAAAAGGAGATGATTAAATGGTGGATGGAAAAGATTTTGATAGTGAATTCGAAGTTATAAGAGTTAGAAACACTGGTTCTAAGAATATAACAGATGCTGTTGCTTCAAAGGCAGATGGAAGAATAGAGATTGAGAAGCATGTTCCAAAGCGTGCACCTTTGGAATTAATCAAAAGATTATTTTTATCCAAGAAGTATAACAACAATCTTGTGGAAAGATTATCGAATGGAGATTTAACCATAGGACAAATGAAACAGATAAAGAATGCAATAAAAAGTGGATTGTCAGAAAAACAGATAGATTCACTAATAAATTGTAAGAAAGATGAAAAAGCAATGGCAACCATTATTGAAATTGCAATAATGCTCAACAAGAAAGGAGATAGTTAAATGGCAGACGAAATTTCACAGGCAATACAGATTATAAGATTAGAGTTTGACGGATTAAGATTTGGAATGAATGTAACTGGAGCTACAGCAAAACAAGTAAAGAACCTTACTATTTTTCTTTATGCTCTTCTTACAAGAGAAAAACTTCAAGGAAGGACATCACTTAAGAAAATGATAAGTAGGGATGGAAACTTACAGGTTCTTAAAATAAAAGAAACTGATTATAAGAAATTCTCAAAGGTTGCAAAAAAGTATGGACTGCTTTATTCAAAACTTCCGGACATTAACAAAGACGATGGGATGATGGAGATATTGTTCCATACAGAAGCAACACCAAGAATAAATGCACTCATAGAAAAATTGGGAAGTGGTAGCATAGAGGAGTTGACTGATTATGTTAAAAATGGTAAAGATGGAGACTTTGAAAAAATAACAGATTATCTTCAACAGAATAATGTGTTAAGAAGTGATAAAAGCATTACACCCAGTGAAGAAAAGAAAAGTCAAATAAATAGCATATCAAGAAACTTAGATTACAACGCAAAATTAAAGGATGATCATTTGATAGATGTGACAGTAGCAAAGAAGTTATATATGGAGGAAAATCTTACACAATTAAAAATGAGGATTCCGAATACATATGGAGCAAGTGCAAGATATGTATGGATTGACAAAGATGATGTAATTCCAATCAATGATGGAAAGACATTTTATGTATTTTTCAAAAAAGATGAGGAATATAAAATTCTTGATAAGGATGACAATGTTGTAGAAAAAGTTAAAGGATTACAGCTCAAGAATGTTCATTACGATGGGGTATCAGATGAAGTTAAGTACCGGGCTATGAGACAACAACAAATCAATAAAAGAAGAAAAAATAAGTCTAAGTCAGTACAAATTAATAAGCCAAAGTTCAACCTCGGGACTTCAAGTCCCGAGGTTGGGATAAGGAGGTAAGTGTTTATGAAGACTGGTAAAATTACTTATTTTGGAATAACCATTGGAGCCATAGCCAGTGCTTATGTTTCATATGTGCTAAATGGAGTGTGGAGCAAGGGAATGGATATAACCACATTTACAGATACATTTCTTTTTGCCTTACAGCACCCATCAAGAAACTATTACAACACCAACACTGATAAAGCAATAGTCTATGGTCTAATTATATATGGAATGGCTGTTCTTATGTATTTAACCAATAAAAGAAAATTAATGATTGGTAAGGAATACGGAACAGCAAAGTTTGCAAACATAAAAATGGTAAATAAAAGATTGGCTGATAAAGATAAACAAAAAAACAGGATTCTCAGTAAACATGTGAGAATGAGCACAGACACAAGGCGAACAATGATTAACAATAACTTGTTGGTCATTGGTGGTTCAGGTGCAGGAAAGACATTTTTTATTGTAAAACCAAACATTATGCAATTATTACCAAATGGTTCATTTATTTGTACAGATCCAAAGGGTGAGGTGGCAAGAGCTACAGGAAACATGCTAAAGAAAAATGGATATAACGTTAAGGTAATTAATTTAATTGATATGTCAAAATCAGATTGTTACAATCCGTTCCGATATATTCGAGAAGAAAATGATGTAATCAAACTTGTAACAAATATTATTAGCAATACAACACCGAAGGATGGTGCACCAACCGATCCATTTTGGACAAAATCAGAAGGATTATTATTGCAGTCATTAATTTATTATGTTTGGTTGGAAATGCCAGAGAAAAAACAGAACTTTCGAACTGTAATGGAATTATTATCAGAAGCAAAGGTAGATCTGAAAGGTAAGGATAGTAAGCTGACGATTAAGATAAAGAATCTTGCGAAGAAAAGTTCTATGGGCTCAAATCATCCAGCATATAAACAGTATATGAAGGTAGTGGATGCTGCAGGAGATACCGTCAGATCAATTATTATCAGTGCTAACGCAAGACTTGCATTGTTAGAGAACCCACAAATCCTAAGAGTTTTATCAAGAGATGATTTAAAACTTGAAGAATTAGGAATAGGAGTAAATGGTGACTTGAAGACAAGAACAGCTTTGTTTTGTATTATTCCGGATTCAGATAAGTCTTATAACTTTATTATTGGAATGTTGTATACACAATTATTTCAGGAATTATATTTTCAGGCAGATTTTAAGTATGGTGGGAAACTTCCACTGCAGGTTACTTTACTGATGGACGAATTTGCAAATGTTGCATTACCGGAAGATTTTTGTTCATTATTATCTACAATGCGAAGTAGAGGAATAAGTAGCACAATAATAATTCAGAATCTTGCACAGATTAAGGCATTGTTTAAAGATACGTGGGAAACTATCACAGGTAACTGCGACACATTAGTTTATCTGGGTGGAAATGAAAAATCAACTCATCAATACATTTCTGAAATGCTAGGAAAGAGTACCATTGATAAACGCTCAAATGGAGAAACAAGAGGAAGCCATGGTAGTTCCAGTAGAAATTATGATGTCTTAGGTAGAGAGTTGATGACTCCGGATGAAGTAAGAAATATGAGCAATAAGAAATGCTTAATATTTATACGAGGATTTGATCCAATATTTGATGATAAATACATACCGATGAAACATAAAAGGTTTAAGGAAACAGAAGATGGCGGAGCAAAACCGTATGTACACATACCGGTGGCATCAACACAATCAATACTGACTATTATGAGTGACAATCAAATTAAGGAACTAATAAATAATAAGAAACAAAATGAAAAAATACAGATAATGGATCTTAGCATAGAAGAAATAATGATGCTTGGAGATACAAGTCAAATATATTTTGGAGAAGGAACAAATGTTACTGAAACTGAAAACAAAGTGACAGATAGTAATAATTCAGATGATGAATATCAGGTTATTACCAGACAGGAAATGCTAGAGAATTTATCAGATGAAGAATTGAAGGAAGAGATGACAAGTCGTTTGGTTGATATGGAATTTGAACCAAATCAGATAGAAGAATTGTATAAGGCATTGGATGCACACATAAAACTTTCTGTTATTTTAAGTTATCTGTACCCAACAACGACTGTAGAAGAAATGAAAAGTAGAAGAAAAAATTATTTGAAAAGAAAAGGAGATTAAGCGATATGAAGAGGATAAAGAAAAAACTAAAGAAATTGGTAAACGTAGTAACTGCAAGTGCATTTATAACTTGTATGCAGATGAGTACAGTAATGGCAGCTACAGACACAAACTCAGTAACGAAGCCGTTAGACAACCTTAAGACATTACTTTTGGCGGTAATCGGTGCAGTTGGTGTAATTATTTTGGCAAAGAATGTAATGGAATTTGCACAGGCATATCAGCATAATGATTCGGCAACAATGAATTCTGCGTTAAAAGGTATCGTAGGTGGAGTTATGATGGCAGGTATTTCATCTGTACTTGGAATATTAGGATTTTAGAGAGGAGAGTTACAAAGGAAGGAGGCAAAATAAATGGATATATTCAGCTTAGGCGGAGTAATCCTAGATCTTCTTAAAACAGTTGTAGCATTTTGGAATGATAAAGTGTCACTAGTATTTGAACTGTTGGGGCAATCCCCAACAGAATTCAAAGATGGAGGACCTTGGCAGGTAATTAGTAATATAGAACCAATATTTGTGGCAGTTGGTTCATCATTAGTGGTTCTATTTTTTGTAATAGGTTTTTGCTCTGAAAGTATAGATGTAAAAGAAGAGATAAGATTTGAGACAGTGTTACGAATGCTTATGAGACTTAGTATTTCAGAGTGGTTAGTAGCAAATAACGTAACAATTATGAAAGCATTTTTCGAATCAATAGGAGCATTGGTTGGATTAATAACGAATAGTGGTTCACCAAAATTAAAAATTCCAAATGAGCAACAGGAGATAATTGAAGGACTTGGATTTGGAGAAAGTTTGTTAATGATGATATTAGCAGTGATTATAGCATTAGTAATTATATTTTGTGGATTCATGTTAATTTACACTGTATATTTTAGATTCTTGAAAATCTTAGTAATAGTACCATTTGGGGCAATTGCATTTTCAACAACTAGCGGAAATAGAATGGTGAGTCATACGGCAGTAACATATGCAAAGCATTTTCTTGCAGTATTACTTGAAGCAGTCACGATGGCGTTAGCAATTATTGTTTGCAATGCATTTTTAAGCGCCGGTTTGCCAAGTTTTACAAGTGATTATGCAGATTGGACTAAAGCACTTATGTATATGTGTGAATTGACATTTGGAGTTGCAATGACTGTAGGTTCAGTTAAGGGAGCACAGGAATTAACAACAAAAATGCTTGGATTATAAAGAGAGGAGATAAGGATGAATATTTCAATAAATAAGGATATAGAAAAATATCAGGAATCTGTCATTATGGGGCTTACTGCAAAGCAACTTATATGCTCGATAATAGCTCTTGCATTGGGCACAGGAATTGTTCTTTCAACGTTTAAATATGTAGGGCTTACAGTATCAGTGTATATTGCAATCCCAATTGTGGCACCAATAGCACTTAATGGATTTTACGAATATCAGGGAATGAGTTTTACAGAAATGATGAAGAGAAAAATTAGATGTTTATTTAAAAATCCACAATTAATCTACATATCAGAAGAAGGTGAAAGCTTGATAAATGAAATACATTTAGAGGATATGAACAGACAGAAACTAGATAACAAGAAAAATAAAAAGTCAAAAATAAAAAAGGCTAATAACAAGAAAAATAAAGGCTACATAAACAATAGTCAAAATCATAAGAGAAAGGATGGAAACAATGGGAATATTTAAAGATAACTTTACATTGCTAAAAAAAGCATCGGAACCATTATACAAAACACCTAAATCAGTTCAGCAAACAATTGAAATTTTAAAAATATCAGAAGGTGGAATTTTTGAAGTAGCACCTGGTAAATATTCAAAATCTTATAAGTTCAGTGATGTAAATTATACAACAAGATCAGAAGATGAGCAGGAGAGTTTCTTTCAAAAATATTGTAAATGTTTGAATTCGCTTGATTGTGTATTCAAAATTACAGTCAATAACAAAAATAAGGATATGGAAGCGCTTAAAAGAGATGTAATGCTTTCATATGAAAATGATGGCTTTGACAAAATGCGTAAAAGTTATAATAACATTATAGAGGAAAAGATAATGGAAGGACGACAGGGAATAGAGCAAGAAAGATACATCACAATAACTATCGAACGTAAAAATTTTGAGGAAGCAAAGGCACAGTTTACAACAATTGAAAATTCAATGTTTAAAAGTTTCTCAGAACTTGGTTCAAGGCTTATACCACTTACAGGAGATGAGAGACTTAAGGTGCTTCATGATTATTATAGATTGGGTCGTGAAGAAGAATTTGATTTTTGTATTAGAGATAGAAAGAAAACGGGAGCAGATTTTAGAAATGATATATGTAATTCGAAACTTAAATTTTATCAGGATTATTACGAAGATGAGTCAAAGGTATGTAGAGCAATTTATATAAAGAAGTATCCAACTTATCTTTCGGATCGTTTTTTTACAGAATTAACATTTCTTCCAATTCATTCAATAACAAGTGTTGATGTGGTCCCAGTTCCCAAGGATATGACAATGAGAATTCTTCAAAAGAAGTATTTAGGGATTGAATCTGACATTATTAAGCAGCAACAAACACGGAATAAAAACAATGATTTTTCATCAGAAATTTCTTATACAACAAGACGACAGAAAGCTGAAATTGAAGACATTATGAATAATGTTAGAGAGAATGATGAAAGTTTATTTTTTGTAGGTGTAACAATGGTTGTAATGGCAGATACACTTGAAGAATTAGATAGTATTTGTGAGTCAATTGATTCCATTGCTAGAGGCGCAGGCTGTTCAATAGATATATGTCAGTATAAACAAAGGGAAGCTCTTAATACAGCACTTCCAATAGGTGTTAGACAGATTGAAACAATGAGAACAATGTTAACTCAGAGTCTGGCGGTTCTTATGCCATTTAATATTCAGGAACTTTGTGATAAAGGTGGAATATATTATGGCGTTAATCAGGTGTCAAAAAATATAATTGTTGGAAATAGAAAAAAATTACTTAATGGTAATGGGTTTATATTTGGCGTTTCAGGAGCAGGTAAATCATTTCAAGCAAAAATGGAGATGGGTTCAGTGTTGTTATCAACAAAAGATAATGTAATTTGTGTGGATCCAATGAATGAATATGAGGATGTAGTTGAAAAATACAATGGGACATATATTAACATTTCTAATAATACAAAAAACTATATTAACCCTATGGATATGGATGTATGGAATCTTGATGTATTAGATAGCAAGGGATGGGTAAGAGATAAGTGTCAGTTTATGCTAAGTATTTGTGAACAGATAATGAAAGAAATAACACCACAGCAACGCTCTATTATATCAAGATGCGTAAAAGATCTTTATATGGAAATAGCACGTAGTAAAGAAAAGTATATTCCTACAATGGAAGACTTGTACAATAAACTTCTTGAACAGAATGACAAGGAAGCAAAGGATGTTGCACTTGGACTTGAAATATTTGTTACCGGAGCATTGAATATCTTTAATCATCAGACAAACATAAATGTAAATAACAGATTTATTGTGTATGGAATAAGAGACCTTGGAGAATCCCTTGCCCCACTTGCAATGCTGGTAATGATGGAAACAATACAGCAGAAGATAATTGACAATGGTGAAAGGGGAATAGCAACATGGTTTTACATTGATGAAGTGCATGTTCTTTTAAATTCTCCGTTCAGTGCAGAATATCTACGCCAGATGTGGAAAAAGGTAAGAAAGCAGGGAGGTCTTTGTACAGGAATTACACAGAACATAGTGGACCTTTTAATGAGTGAGACAAGCACAACAATGCTTTCAAACTCAGCATTCATACTTCTTTTAAATCAGTCAAGCAAGGACATAGAAAAGATAGTGGAGTCGCTGGAAATATCAGAGGAGCAACTTAACTATGTAATAGATTCACCGTCAGGATGTGGACTCATAAAATGCGGAAGCAGAATGGTGCCATTTGATAACGTGATAACAAAGAACAGCGAGTTGTACAAGCTGTATAACACTAATCTGTATGAGAAGATGGAAATAGGAGGAGTGTAGATAGTAATTGATTATGGATATAGTTTGGAAAAATCTAGTTTTTATTACGAATGAAAAGAAAAATAAATAATATGCAAACGCCAAGTTAGCAAGGAACTAATCTGGCGTTATTTTTTACCCAAAATCAAGGAGGACAACATGAAAATAAACAAGGAAAAAGAAGTTAACACAGAAATACACAAGAAAAGGACCGGAAAGATTCATAAAAAAAATGAAACAAAGATTGACAATAAGTCAATGACAACCAGAGCAGGGAGAAGTGTAACGTCAGTAGGAAAAATGGCTGAATCAGCTATTACTGAAAATGTTGAAGGCGGTGAAAACATTGATGGAGCATTTGAGGCAACAGGCATTGCAATAAGACCTGTAAAAGGGGCAATAAGTGAAGGTAATCGAATCAGGAAAAAGATAAGAACGTCAAAGCTACAGAAGGAAGTGGCAGGCAAAAGAATCAGAAAGAAAGCATCAAACAAGGGAAAAGAACTTGCCAAAAAGCCAGCAAAGAATGCTTCAAAAAATGTGACAAAGAAAACATCAAAAAAGGTAGCCAAGGATACAACAAAGGAAGTTACCAAGGAAGGTACAAAACTTGCAGTAAAAACCGGTACTACAGTTGCCGGTTCAGCGGCAGGTCCTGAAGGCACATTGATTGGAATGGCTGCAGGTGAAGCAGTGGGAATGAAGATTGAAAACACATTTTACAGGGCAGAGCAAAAAAGCAGGATGATGAAATATTTCATGGACAAGCTAAAGCCCGGTGATGAGCAAAACGATAGCATATTCAAACTTGCAGGAAGCCTGATAAAAAACAAGATGGTATACATGATTAAGCAGGTGGCATCCCTGCTTGCACCGTTGGTTGTTCCAATACTCATAGTGGTAATGGTTGCAACAGGAATTGTGTTTGCAATCATAGCGGTGCTTTATAATTCACCGTTTGCAATATTTCTTCCACCACTTGAAAGTGGAGACACAATACAGACTGTAACAACGCAGTACGTATCTGAATTTAATCAGGAAATACAGACACTGGTGGATGAACACAAGGATGCAGATGAGGGCAGAAAGGTGTATGTGGACTATGAGGGAATGAACAGCGAGCCTTCAAACTATTATGACATCATGTGCGTGTACATGGTGAAATATGGTTACGAAAACACGGCAACAAAAATGAATGAAGCAAACAAGCAGAATTTAAAGGCAGTGTTTGATGACATGTGCAAGTATACAACAGAAAATGTAACAGACAAAAAGGGCAAAAAGAAGAAAAAGTACCTTGAAGTGAGAATTACATTAAAAAGCTACACGGAAATGTCAGAGCAGTATCAGTTTGATGAGGAAAGAAAGGAAACACTTAATCAGCTAATGAGTGCCTGCATCACAAGTAATCCGTCAGGCAGTCAGACAGGTGGAAGTCAGCTAAGTGGCTTGCAGGGAAGCCTTACCCCACAGGAAATAACAAGCATAACTGACAAAATAACAAATCAGGCACAAAAGACCGTGGCATCATTTGTATTGTCTAAGGTAGGATATCCGTATAGTCAGAATTTAAGAAACAGTGGAAAGGCATTTGATTGTAGTTCGCTGGCATACTACGCATGGAAATCAGCAGGTATTGATATAGCATTTGGCGGCTCAACCACTGCAGCTGCAGAAGCAGAAGGGCTGAAAGGCAAAACATTTAAGGAAAAAGACATACAGCCAGGAGACTTGATATTTTATAACTACACAACCAATGGAAGATACAAAAATATCAGCCACGTGGGTATTTATGTAGGCAATGGAAAAATGGTTGAGGCAGTGGATGAGGCACACGGAGTATGCTTGGGCAATTATCATAATGGTGGGTTGGTGATGATATGTCGTCCGGGAAAATAAAATTAATGCTAATGACAGTAGCAAATTTTGTCGTTCTTGATGTTTTTTTGAGCAATATATTTTTAATTGGAAAATTAAGAAATATATATTAAAATATAAAGGTAACAAATTATGTGAAATAAGCGGTTGAAAATTTATATTTAAACGATTAGAAATCTAAGAAACATATATGACAAATAAAGGAGGAGTAAAATGACAGAAGGAAAGGACTTACTTCAGGTTTTATGGAGTGGGGCGGATGTATTAAGAGGTAAGATTGATGCGAATGAATATAAGACATATTTATTAGGGTTAGTATTCTATAAGTATTTATCAGATTCGTATTTATCAAAGGCGTACGATTTATTAAATGATGAGATACCGGATGATTTGCAAGAGGCACAAAAGGTTTATGAGGAGGCAATGAATAGCGAAGATGCAGAAGAACTTTTAGCAGAACTAAAAGAATCATTGCATTATACTTTGGATTCTAATATGACATATGTATGTATGTTATAAAATAATTTTACTCTTACGATGTAACAAAGGAGCGTGTTTATATATGAATAGAAAAAATATTAATAGAAAAACAGTCTCTTTTTCAAGGACTGAGCAGGTACATGTAATAAAGCCATGTGATTTAAATGGTGGCGGTCGTTTATTTGGCGGAGCATTACTTTCTATGCTTGATGAAATTGCAGGAATTGTTGCAAAGCGCCATTCCGGCTGCAATAATGTAACAACTGCTGCAATCGACCATTTAGACTTTAAAGATGGAGCCTATGTAAATGATTTGCTGGTAATTATTGGTTATGTAACATATACCGGAAACACTTCAATGGAAGTTCGCATAGATACTTATGTTGAAAATAATGAAGGAATGCGCCACCCTATTAACAGAGCTTTCTTTGTAATGGTTGCAATGGGCGCTAATAACAGACCAACAAAAGTTCCACCGCTTATCATTGAAAATGAATTTCAGCAGGCCGAGTGGGACTGTGCCCTTAAACGAAAAGAAAACCGAATCAAGATGAAGAATGATTTTTAATTTCATTCACATATGCAATATACTTTTCTCTTTAAATTTATAATTGCATTCAAATAAAATATATATCACTTAATTAAATTAATTTATTTTTCACTTGACAATTTTTCTTTTTTTGTTCCATCCCTTTATTTAGGGCATTCATTTTGCAAACACTATATATTGTGTTTTTGTTTTTTGATTTTCGCAATATTTGGTAGACATTCATTTAGCTTAGTGCTATAACCTAATGCATGCGAAAGAGTTAAACACCTTACTTGATTATCATAGTTTAACACATCGCTTTTTTATTGCCTAAAAAGCACAATGTATTTAATTGTGTTTAATATAGAACAGCATTATTATCGTATTTTTAATGCTGTATACATGATATATGAAGAAGAAAGAAGGAACGAAAAAAATGATAAGTGTTATTAAACGTGACGGTCATAGAGCTACTTATGATCGTAACAAAATTGTATCAGCTATTCAGAAGGCGAACACAGAAGTCGACCAGGAAGAAAGAATTAGTGAGGAACAGATTTATAATATATTAGCTTCTATTGAAAACCGTGGCTTTGATGAGATGGCAGTTGAAGATATTCAGGATATTATTGAACAGAAGCTTATGGCAGAGAAGAAATTTGTTCTTGCAAAAACATACATCATTTATCGTTTGCCAATAGAATATCATTAGCCTTTGGAACATATTTAGGATAATAAATTGGTTCATATTTTTCTTTATCAAGGTAGCGTACATTCTTATAATCTATTTTTCCAGAAGTAATATGCTTGCCCTGCAAAATTGGAACACCTTTGTTGACATATTCAACTTTATCAGCAGTTGTATTTATTCCTTGGTACGCAACTTCAACAACATCTTGAAACTTACGCTGTTCCCAAGTATTAAGGCATATGAATAAAAAGTTAAGGTGATTAAATGGATAAAAAGAGCTAAAGTGCTTGAAAAAACAATGAATGACAGAGATTGTTAAAAAAATTCGTTAAAAGTTAGCTGAATCATAGTAATTTACATAAAAAAGACCAACATAGACTTAAAAATAACAAAATAAAGACCATACTAGTTTTCGACATAATAATTTCTAACTGTTAGAATTATAACATCACTTAGAAAACACTAAGTAATAATTTAATAACGCCTTATCAATATTCTATTGTAGTGAATGGAGTATTTGATAGGGCGTTTTTCTTTTGCACCTACAATAAGAAAAATAAAATACGAAAGGAGATTCAGGATGAGACATGTAAATGATAAGGAGTCAGCTCGTGAAATAGGATATTTGTTTCAAGCATTACAGCATGAGTGGGAACGTTCTGGGAAAACAGTTGTTACTAGGCGCATTGGTCAGGATGAATATGATGAGTTTGCAAAATGTTATTCAAAGAAACTGGAAAATTATGACAAAGAGCGAAATAAAGATGAAGCAATGCAGATAAAGGTAATACTAAAATCAATGAAAGAAATGTGCGTGTTAAGTCGCATTGCTAAAAAGATTTGCAACAAAGCAGCGCTTAGTTCAAGTAAAAAATGGGGACATTTCGATATTGAGTTAGACAGGGAAGAAAGAAAATGTTTAGAAGAAATAATAGGAATAAATTAATTGGAAGGAGAGAAATGTAAATGAATTATAGTATAAGAATTTTTAAAACAAAAAATCAAGAAAGAAGTACAAAAGCGTATGCATCAGTAACATTTAATAAATGTTTTATAGTTACAGGAATTACTGTAAGAGAAAATAAAAATGGTGAACTGTTTGTGTCAATGCCAAGTTACAAAAGTAAGTCTGTTGATGATAATGGAAAGCCAGTATACAAAGAATATTGCAATCCAACGACAAAAGAATTCAGAGATGAGTTATATGGAAATATTCTGAAAAACTTTAAAGAAGGTGTTAACGAGTATGAAGTGAAAGGGCTGGATGATAAAATGGAAATTGGAATTTCACTCAATACAATGTCAGGTACAAATCTAGAAGCAATTGGCAGGGTTTATTTAGACAAGTGCTTTGTCATAAATAATATTAAGGTTATGACAAGTGAAAAAGGTTCTTTTGTAGCAATGCCGTCTCAGTTAGTGAACAGAGGAGATGAAGGAAAAAAATATGAAGATGTTTGTTTCCCGATAACAAAGGAATTCAGAACTGAGTTGTACAATGCAATTTTAAGTGAAAAAGAAAAAGTATATGAAAAAATGAATGAAGAATTTATACAGGTGGACAAAGCGTTAGATGGTGTGGAAACACCCTTTAGATAAGGAGGAAAAGAATATGCAGATAGATAAAGTATTTGAAAATGTAAAAGAAAGAACAATCAGAGAAAATGAAAAGAATAAATGTGAATTGTTCCCCAATAAGGGAAAAAAAGCAGTTGTGGTTCTTACAGATGATAAGTTAGAAGAAAAAACATTTGAAGAATTTGTCGAAATGTGTGCAATTGTCAAAGAACAGGGTTTTGAAGTTTGTGAAAGTGAAAGTGGATGCAAATTTTGGAGTATAGTTCCAACAAATAGTTTAGATAACGTAGGATATGCTAGATTAATAATGCAACTGGCACCTATGGCAGATGCTATTTTTATAGATAAGGATGCATATGATGCCCTAGATTACATAGAACAGAATATTTTTGTAGCAGGAATGAAGCTTATAAATGTAGAAGTAAGGGAAGTACAGTCAGGCGTGACATTTATTGCAGATCCAATATATGAACATGAAATACAGAGAGCATTAGCAAAAAGAGTGTCATTATCTCCGGTTGCTAAAGATCAAAATCCTAGGAATGCAGAACAGGCTATATTATATGAATTGGTCGTTGTAATGAGTAATATATGGAAATGTGAAAGAGTAAAGCCAAAAGAAATCTAGAATAATGCATTATGTATTGTTTTTTTACGCTGGTGTTTGGGATGACATCAGCGTTTTAGTATTTAGTATATAAATGTATGTTTTCAATTTTGGGTATTTACATATCAATTCAAAAGTAATATAATTACAATGCTTAAAGGAATCGAACACACATTCGATAATACTTTGATCCGGAAATAAGTATAAAGCAAAGAATTGCATACGTAGGCTTGTTTGCAATTTGTAAAAGAAAATTAAACAGTAGTATCAGAGAAACTTAATAATAGGAGGTGAACCAGGATGGCTTATACAAGTCAGTTAACAGAGAGACAGTTAAAGACATATGAATGCATCATAGACTTTATTAAAGAATTTGGATTTGCACCAACCGTAAGAGAGTTGTGCAAAAAAACAGGTTTTACTTCTACATCTTCTATAGCTGGACATTTAAAGGCACTTGAAAAGTTAGGATACATAAGAAGATATCCAACATGCCCTAGAGCGATAACAGTATTGAAATAGGAGTGTTAGACGGAAATTAACCAAGGTAAAAGATCAGCAAATTAACTAGTTACTATGTGTTGCTAAACAGGCGTAGTTAATTAGCAATCGCTTACAAGGAAAAGTTTCCCATCCTTTGTGAGTACAAACTTAAAACATTAAATTTGTATTATAACAAAAGGAGACAACACATTTGAAGATAGACATTATGAAATCTGGGTCAGACCCGATTAGAAAGGATTATTACGACAGTGACAAAGTAGGTAATAGACTTCAAGAAAGTCGAGAGGAAAGCAAATTAACTCAAGAAAAAGCTGCAGAGAAGCTTGATATTCATATTAATACACTTGCAAGATATGAACATGGAGCAACTATACCATCAGAAGTGTTAAAAAAGATGTGTATAATATATCAAAAGTCGGCAGACTATTTGATTGGTAATACTAATGACAATTATTATGATGTGCAGATTATGAGATTGCTTGAGCAAAATGACATGAAAACAAATAAAGCTATTTATGAAATAGTAGAAAGAATAATGAAGATAAGAGTTGCCTAATGAAAATTAATTATGCTATATATTGTTTAATTATAAAATATATAATTATATAATAGTATATGGTATTAGTGTAAGGAGTCACATAGTGTGGCTCTTTATTGTTATAGAAAAGGGGATTACAAATCTAACGAATATTATTACAATATATAATGAAAAGGAGTAATTGAATTGATAACAAAGGAAGTAATTGATAAGAATTCAAAAAAATATAAAGAGTATTGTGAAAATATTACAGAAGATGAAATTAATGAAGCTTTAACAGTTTTAAGTAAATATATTGGAAGAGAAGGCGATGATATATTTATTAGAGATAAATATAAAAAAGAGGCTCGTAAAATGAAATTTGCAGATGAATTTGCAGATGCAATTTATGATTTTGTGGAATACAAAAATCCTACATGTCATACCGCATATAATGCAAGAATGATTAGTGAAGAGAAAAATCCACTGGAATTAATACATATGGCTTTGTATAAAAGACATTCAAATAGACAAACGTATGCAAAGAATAGGGAAAGAGCTGAAAAGGTAAAAAAGCAGAAAAAAGAACATCCTGCACTCGAATATATGTTTATAAGAGAATCAGGTATTATAGTTTCAAGAGACATAGATAATCCTAATGAAAATACATTTGATTTTGTTAGTGTTGAGGTTTTTAAAGGAACATATTCGATAGAATTTATTAAACAACACAGGGATGAAATAATGGATGCAGTGTTATATAAGATATCCAAGTCTAGAAAATTTACCAAATTCAACGTTCCAGTAAGCATTTTAAAATTAGATAAAATAAGAATAATAGGTTGTGATATGATTTTATATTTTTCAATAAAGGAATTATAAAACAATCTGTCATAAAATTAGGGCCAGTGCAAATCGGCTCTTTTTTTATTGAATTTCGAATTACCCACTAAAATTTGTGGGGATTATTATTAAATTCCACAATTTCGTGTGTACGAATATCTTCTTATTTAACATAGAATAATTACATAGTCATTGATTACCAACCCAATGACACAGACTTACAGATAATAAGAAAAAAACTTCTGCCAGTAATGGCTAGATTTGCTTATGCCGTAATCGGTGATGTAGTCATCGTAGCAATTCAAACTTATACTGACGACGGTCAGATCAAAAGAAGTCACTAATGAGATGGAAATTAAGGCGTTTCCTCTGTTGTGGTAAACAGTCATTAGAGATGCAGGCGTGCTAACTTATGAAAATGTAAGTGTTCATTTATAACAAACATTACTAGTAATGTATTTCAACAAAATAAACAGATGCTAGAGAACATAACTAACAGAATTGAGGTAAAAATGAAATACAATAAATTAGCAGTTGGAGACAAACTAAAAGAAATAAGAACAAAACTAAATATATCTCCCGGTGAAGCAGGAGATATGGTGGATTGTAGTGAGTCACATATTAGACAATTAGAGAGAGGGTGCAGAAATCTAACAGTAAATATGCTTTACAAATTTATTGAAGCATATGATACGGATGCTAATACTATACTTGGAATCAAGCACGGAACGAAAGACAGACTTGAAGATAATTTGAGTAAGCTATCATTTGATGAGCGGGAACAATGTTTAGTTCTTTATGCAGACATGGTGGAGACGATGGTAAGAATGAAGGAGGCGATATAGATGACAGAGGCAGGCAAGGTTTCAGTTAGAGGAAAAGCAATGGCAAAAAAATTTGTTAGATATAAAGAAGGTTCAGACCTATATAGTATAGGGATGACAAAGTTTCAAGCGTTGGCAAAGGAAGCTGGAGCTGTGTATAAGATAGATGGAATGGCTTTAGTCAATTGCGAAGTATTTGAAAAATTTTTAGAAACATTTAGAGAATTTTAGAAATAAAAAAGTTAATATAGAACATTAAAGAGTTTGTACTATTTAATAGTTGATTTTTTGTCATACAAAATATATAATAAACGCATGGAGGTATGCAATATGGCAAATAAAGGAAGACCTAAGTTAGAGAAAACTAAAGACAAGGTTCTTAGTATTCGCATTTCAGATGAGATGTATCAAAGGTTATTGCAGTATACCGAAAAACATAATGAGTCTATGACAAAAGTCGCAACGAAAGGTCTTGAGAAAATATTATCAAGAGATAAATAGTATGAGCTCTTTCTTATTAAGGAGGAACTTATGGCAAATAGAAAAGATCCTAGAGGTAGAACACTTAAATCAGGTGAGGTTTATAGAAAAGATGGTCGTTATGTTTATACGTACACTAATCCATTGGGACAGCGAAAATACATTTATGCTAATGACCTTGTATCTCTTAGGAGAAAGGAACAAGAACTATTAAAGGCTCAGTTAGATGGCTTAGATGTGTACACAGCAGGAAATGCTTCAATCAATTTTGTATTTGATAGGTACATTTCCTTGAAACAGCATCTAAAGGATTCTACAAGGAGCGGATATATATATACTTATAACCATTTCGTGAGAAAAGATTTTGGTAAAAAGAAAATCGCAGACATTAAATATTCAGATGTAGTGCAGTATTATCTATACTTATTGAAAGATAAGAATATTGCCCTTGGAACTTTGGATTCAATTCATTGTCTTTTGCATCCAACTTTTGAGTTGGCGGTAAGGGATGACATAATAAGAAAGAATCCTGCTACAGGCGCAATGAAAGAGGTAAATAGAAAATCTGGTAAAAACAGAGGTATTCGGCATGCACTGACAATCGAACAGCAAAGAGCATTTATGAATTATATTGCAAATAGTCCGGTGTATTATCACTGGTGGCCATTATTCACATTTTTGCTAGGTACAGGATGTAGAATTGGGGAAGCTATTGCATTAAGATGGGATGACTTGGATTTTGAAAATAAAATGATTACTATTAATCATAGTATTGCAAATTATAAGTCGGCAGAAAAGAATAAATGTGTGTCAACGCTGTCTACTCCAAAAACAGAGGCAGGTGTTAGAACAATTCCAATGCTTGATGTTGTGTATGATGCTCTAAAATTAGAAGAAGAGGATCAACAAGAGAATGGATTTAATGAGACTGTTATAGATGGCGTAAGTGGTTTTGTTTTTCAAAACAGATTCGGAAATATTCTGAATCAACAAGCAGTGAATTCAGCAATAAAAAGAATTGTAATTAATTATAATAATGAAGAAGAAATCACTGCAGCAAGAGAAAAAAGGAATCCGTTAATATTACCATATTTTTCATGTCACATTCTTAGACACACATTTGCAACAAGGCTATGTGAACAGGAAACTAATCTGAAAGTTATTCAGTCTATTATGGGACATAGAAACATTGAAACAACAATGGATATATATGCGGAAGCTACAGATAAAAAGAAGAAAGAGTCTTTTGAAAATTTATCTGTGAAATTAGATGTTTTTTAAGAAGTATAATTGAGAATTTGACATCAAATTTTCCGATTGACATCAATTTGACAACAAAATAGATAGAATATTAATTAATAATGAAGGATTATGAATAGTCTATTTATATAATTTTATATTAGTATAGTTTAATATGAAGCTCTGTGAATAATTGCCAGACAACGTCCCAACGATGAAGTCTATTGATAAGTAGGAATGCAGGAAAATCAAGGGTTTCAGAGCGTGGATGTACTAAAATATATAGTTGGTCAAGGGGTTTTGACCAAGATTTGACCAATTTTTGGCATAGTCAAAAAAAGATTAGTACAGGTTAGTACAGATTGCTTAGTCTGAAAAATTAAAGATTGTATTACTTAGAGGACATTTTCTAAAGAAATTTAGAAGATGTCCTCTTTTTGCGTTATAGGAACAATTGAAATACCGAAAGGAGAATAGCATGGAACACACAAAGGCATATCAGGAATTTAAGAAGAATGGTAATACAAAGTTTGTAAGATATAGCGAAGGAGCAGAAATGTATCATATGAGCGTATCAAAGTTTATGCAAATGGCTAAGGATGCCAAAGCAATCTATAAGTTAGGACAGTTAGTACTTGTGAATTTAAAAATATTTGATGAGTACATTGAGACATTCCATATAGTTGATGATGAATTTTATAAGTAGGTGAAAAGGATGGTAACACAATTACAGCCGGATGTTAGGGCTTATCTTCATGGTGGGGAGGTAATAAAAAGATACATAAGGGTCGAAGAGGTGGCTCATGAATATGGATTTAGTGTTGAGGAAACTGAATATATAGCTAAGGCTGCAAGTTCTTTATACAAGCTTACCCGTATTCATTTGGTAAAAAAGGAAAGGTTTGATGAGTTTATGAAACACATATATAAAGTGCCGGGAACAAATAAGCAGATAATCAAAAAGTTTGCGAGAATTGGAGAAGCTTCAATTATATACAGTATTGGAAGGCATAGGTTTATCGAGCTGGCTAGAGCAGCAGGTGCTACATATAAAATAAATGAGGGGACAGGAGGGACTGTACTGGTTAATTTAGAAATATTTGATAATTACATGGAGCAATTCAGACAACCTGTAAGACCTTTGAAAGAGCCGTTATACGGACAGGAAGAAGGTGAATTGAATGAGTAACTCATATAAGTTCTATTCAGATACAAAAGACATTATGAAAAAATATGTAAATGCTACTGAGGGAGCCATTATTTATGGCATAAGTAAATCAAGGATTATGGTTTTGGCTTCAGAAGCAGGGGCAGTATATAAGGTTGGAAATTCAGCATTGATTAATACAGATATTTTTGAAATGTATTTGGAGAAATTTAAGGAACCAACAAGACCATTGCCCAAACATATTTGGAATAAATTGTCAAGCGAAGATAAAAAAGACCACAATAGTACCTGTTTTGATAAAAAAGACCCGTGATTGTCACTTTCGGCATTATAGAAACTAATGTAATATATGGACATTCCAAGAAAAACTTGGGATGAACAATTTAATAATCAGTTACAGATTTGCAAAGTAGTTTGCACTGCAGAGTATCTGTAGGTAGTAAATTTACGGGGCATGTACCTGGAAGATGAAAGTCACAGCTATCATATTAGTAGCCTGATGGATCGAAAGATGAAGGGTGAGAAGTTGGATGGAAATCTGGAAAAAGGATTCGACATGTTGCGTAAGGATAATCAACCACAGAGGTCGAGAAGTTCGTCCTTATCCTCAAAAGGCTAAAAGAGGAGATAGTGCTTCTAATAATTCAGAAGGGCGTCGTGAAACACATTTTGTGGCTCGTCTGTAACTCCCGGAGGTGAGAACACCTCTTTGTACACGGGGCGATATAGGAGTCTAGAAGACTGGCGTGTACCTACATGCTTAGCGTTAAGCATAGCCATGTAGACTATATCACTTCCAAATTCAAATTCTGTCTATATGGCAACTAATTTGAAGGAGGATAAAGTGGTGATGGGATTTAGCATAGCATTAATAATTATTGTTCTTATCGTATTGTATTCGTTAGCTAGGACGGCAGGAGAGTCGGACAGGACAATGGAACAGATAAGAGAGCAATCACTCCTTGGAAGGGAGGAGAGCTCTGGTGGGAACAGTTGAAAAAAGAGATAAGCATAAGAAACGCAGGTTTGTATCTCCAGAAGAAAAGCTTGAAAGAGAATTAAAAGATTGTATGCATTGTAGATTCTTCTGGGGACATAACAACAGATGTGCCAATGGAACATGTTGTAAACCATCTAAGAAAAAGGAACAGAAACTTCCGACGGAATGTGTCGGATGTCCATATTATCGAGGGAATGGTTATTGTTTTCCTTGTATGCGAAAGCTGATAGGAAAGTAGGTGGTTAAGATGTTCAAGTGGCTGTTTAAGAAGAAAGGATGTGCAAAACACATGAATAACAAGTTAGAAGTAATCGGCATTGATCATGGATGGTCAATGATGAAAACAATCTCTCAGGTATTTGTCACAGGTGTTAAGGAGATTACAACAACTCCAGCACTTTTCGGTGATGTACTCGAGTATGAAGGAAAGTTCTATAAGGTTGGAACTGTGAGACAGGAGGTAAAGGACACGAAGGTCGAAGATGGCAGCTTTTATCTTCTCACACTTGCGGCAGTAGCTAAGGAACTTAAAAGAAGAGGTCTTGCAGAGGCAAAGGTATTCCTTGCCGTAGGACTACCACTTACAAGGTTTGGAGCAGAGAAGAATGATTTTATCAAGTACCTGACAAAGAATAAGCGTGTAAGCTTCAAATATGAGAATGAGCCGTATTATATTGAAATTGATGATGTGGCAGTATTCCCTCAGTGTTATGCAGCAGTAGTGGACAAGATTCCTACAATGGCAAAGAAAACGCTGATAGTAGATATCGGTAGCTGGACAATCGACATTATGCCGGTAATCAACAAGTCACCGGATGAATCAGAGTGTGTGACGATACCAAAAGGTCTTATTACCTGTATGCGTTCTATCAATGAGCAGTGTGTAAGACAACTTAACGGAGAGGTAGACGAGTCAGAGATACAGAACATCATGCGATATGGCAGGTCAGATATTGATGATGAATACTTTGCCATTATCAAGGCAGAGATAGAGGATTTTGTTGATAAGGTATATAACTCAATCCGTGAGTTTGGGTATAACTTAAAGACTACACCGATTGTATTTGTCGGTGGCGGGGCAGTTGTGATGAAGAATTTTGGTAGTCATGATGCTAAGAACATTTCCTATAACCTTGATGTAAAGGCAAATGCAAGAGGATATGAGCAGCTTGCCACAATGGGACTTAAAAGCACTAAGCGATTATCATAAGGAGGCAGATGATGGGAAGAAGACTTGAATATGAAGTAAAAACTTCTGTCCGCCTCAACATGAGCAATCCTCAGCATGTGAAAATCAATGATGTGATTCAGAACCTTGATCCGAAGATTTTCAAATCTAAGAACCAGTTCATTATAGATGCGATTCAGTTCTACATTGATAATTATGGAAAAGAAACTTTTGTTATCAAGAAGAAGGAAAAAGAGAGGGCTGAATATATCCGGTCAGAAGATATTGATGACATTAAGGAAGAAGTCATTGAAGCAGCAACCAATGAGGCTAGGAAAGAGGTCATAAGGCTGTTAGGCGGAGTGATATCCGGAATGAATGTTGGTCAGCCGGTAATAATGCAGGTAGCCAATAGTGAAGCACAAGAACCTACAGAAGATGTTATGGACGATGCAGATGTTGCAGGACTTGCAATGGGATGGATGTCGAAAGGAGACTGATTATTATGAGAAGAGTTATGGGAGCCGTAGGAACAGTAATTTTAGAGATACTCAAGTGGATATTAAGGATAATTCTTGGAGCGTTGAAGCTGGTCTTAGGACTTGCCAGAATAATTCTTCTTCTATTCGCTATGGTGGCAAGGATATTTCTTTCATTCGTAAGAATGGGCACATTCTGAGAGGAGGTGAGCGTATGCAGGTAAAGGGTTTATTCTTAAATTATAAGAAAAACAGAAGACTTATGCAGTATTTCTTTAAAATAAGAGAGCTGGTATAATGAAAGGAGTTTAAGATGCACAGAATACGGGACAGTCCTATGTGTCCCGTGCATTACAGATAAATAGTTCACCGCAAGGGTGGATGGCACGGAACACAAAGCCCGTCCCTCTTGCGGAGAAGGGATGGGTGATTACTATGAAGAAGATAAGGATTATCTTATTATCCGCAGTACTGGTCTTTTCAATGGCTGCCTGTAATGGTGGTAAGGAAAAGGCTGATAATAAGACAGAGAAACAGACGGAAAGTGTAAAGCCAACTGAAGAAGCAGAAATGGCAACGGAAGCTGTCACAGAGGTCGCAACCGAAGTTGAAATTGAAGAGACAGAGAAAGATATTGCCGAGGCTAAAGATTCAGAAGAGAAGACTGATAAGGAAGATAACCGGTCAGCTGATAATGAAACTGCTTCAAAGCAGGAAGAAAAGCCGGAGCAGAATGACGAGCCGGAACAGAAAGCTCCTGCAAGTGGTAATAAGGAAGCTGGAGGAAATCAGAGTAATGCAGGTAATGGTGGTCAGACTACAGACAGACCGAAAGACAATGTGAGCAATCCACAGCCTGCATCCGTGGCATACAGTCCACAGAATGTTGTGTCACTTGCAACAGCAAAGTGTCAGGCAGGAGGGATGATTACCACACAGCAGAATTTACAGAATCATTTGAATGACGGTAGTATCACGCAGGAAGAGTACAATGAGTATTATCCTTACGATGGTATGGAAGGCTCTTATTATAGTGTGTTTGTAGAGACAGACCTCAACAAAGCAAGTACCATTGATGGACAGCGGTTATCATCTGAGGATGCAATTGCAGAATATATTGCAAGTATGTTACTTTTGGAAACAGATCCGGTATTCTACATCAGTTATGATGGAGTTTACACGACAGGCGGCACAGACTATTACGAGTTTCGATGTCACAGATAAATAAAAACGAATAGAAGCAGAAGGAAGAAAGATGTAAGCCATAAACTTATGTCTTTCTTTTTTTATGCGTAAATTAAGGAGGAAAGAGCATATGAAACAGAAACTAAAGCGTTTTATGGCAGGATTTATGGCTATGCTCACACTGGTTGGAACACTCTTTACGAATGGAACAACAGCATTTGCAGCCAGTCCGCAGGCAAATATTGCGTTCTGGAATGCGTCAGTCAAAAATTCCGGAGAAGTAAGTGAGCTGAAGCCCGGATATAATCATGGCAAGATTCTGTATTCAATTCTTGACGGAAATTCTGCATATTGTATGAATTTCGGATTAAGAGCAGATGGCGGTCAGCTTATGAACAGCTACGATGATGCGAGCACATCAATGTCAGCACAGCAGAGAAAACTTTTAAGTTACTGCCTTTATTATGGGTTTAACAGTACACAAAAGGCGGCACCAAGCAACAGTCAGTGCGATGAGTATATCGCAACTCAGGCAATGGTATGGGTTATTGTAGCAGATATCTTTGGAACCGGAAGTGGTGATTCGGCAGCAAGAAAGCTCTGTAACACAGCACCAAGTCCTGATTCTTCATACAGCTATTATGAGAGACTCAGGGACAATATCAGCAGCTCCTACAATGCAACACTTCCAAGTTTTGCATCACGCAGAATTAGTGAGGCACCAACTTATGAATTAAAGTGGAATGAGGGAAGTCAGAGATTTGAAACAACACTATCTGACAGCAATGGTGTTTTATCGGATTTTGATTTTGGCATCAGCGGATATTCTGTTGATAAGAATGGCAACAGTATTACAATCTCTTCAACGAGCGTGAATACTACAGCTACAACAGGAACATTCACATCCAATGCTGGCAAGGTTGAGACAACATCAAGCTGTGTATTCTGGCTTACAGGAAAGAGCGGATATCAGGAGTTTATTTCTGAAAGACCGACAGCAGATCCTATCAAAGCCTATATCAAGGTCAAGACAGAGAACATCGGATATGGTGAGCTTACAAAGACAGACGAGTCAAGCGGAGTGAAGCTTTCCGGTGCAGTCTATGGAATCTATTCTGACAGCGGATGCACAAACAGAGTACAGACCATGACAACAGATGGAAACGGATATGCAAAGTCAGCTGCACTTGTTGCAGGCACTTATTATGTAAAAGAGATTACCGCACCAAAGGGATATGTCCTTTCCGGTAAAGTTCATACACTTACTGTAAAAGCAGGACAGACAACGGGAATCTCTGCAACAGATAAAGAGCAGCTTGGAGCAATCACAATCTATAAAGAGGGTGAGGTGCTTAGCTCATGGAATGGAAGCAATTTCACTTATGAGAAAAAGAAGCTTTCTGGAGCAACTTTTAAGGTAACTGCTGGAGCAGATATCTATAAGGCAGATGGTACAAAGGTGTATAGTGCTGGCGATGTTGTGGCAGAAAGCCTTACAACAGGAACTGACGGACAGGTGGTATTATCTGACCTTCATCTTGGAACTTATGTGGTAACTGAGATTAAGAGCATTGACGGGTATACAATCAATACCACACCTCAGACAGTAGCAGTTGAGTATAAGGATCAGACTGTGACAGTACAGTATGAATCAACTACGATTGAGAATACAAGACAGAAAGCGGATGTATCTGTCGTAAAGAAGGACTCTGACACAGAGAATCCTCTTGATGGTGGCAAGTACACACTTTATGCCGGAAATGACATCAAAAACTATGCCGGACAGGTTATTGTGACAAAGGGTACAGCTCTTGAGACAGTATCTACAGGTGAGGACGGAAAGGCAAGCTATAGCGTGGATCTGCCAATCTCTAACGGATATTATGTCTCAGAGACACAGGCACCATATGCGTATATCAGAAACAGTAAAGATGTTTACAGCTTCAATTTCAATGTATTACCTGAAACACAGGCAAAGGCATCATTCAGTCACACATTTGTAAATGACAGAACCACAGCAAAGATTCATATCTACAAGGTAGACAAGGAATCAGGCAAGGCAGCAGCCCAGGGAGATGCAAGCCTTGAAGGTGCAGTTTATGGTCTTTATGCGAGAAACGATATCGTGCATCCGGACGGAGCAACAGGAGTCGTATTCAAAGCAGGAGACCTTGTAGCAACACTTACAACAGATAAGAATGGCGAAGCAGAGGTCAATAACCTTTACCTTGGAAACTATTATGTGAAAGAAATCACTCCATCAGAGGGGTATCTCTTAGACGAAGAGGAGCACGATGTAGTATGCGACTATGAGGGAGACCTTGTAGCAGAGGTATCAAGAAGCACAACCTCAGCAGAGCAGGTCATCAAGCAGCCATTCCAGCTTATCAAGGTATCTGACAATGGCGATGATACTGAAGCAGGCTTATTGGCAGGTGCAGAGTTCACAGCTTATTTGAAATCATCTTTACCTGTAAAGGCAGATGGAAGTTATGACTTTGACAAGGCAGCTCCGGTAGTAATCGGGGAAAACGGAGCAACAACAATCACATCCGATGACAAGGGACATGCAGTTTCTATTGCAATTCCTTATGGAACCTATGTGGTAGTTGAGTCAAAGACTCCGCATAATATGAAAACAATCAAGCCATTTGAGGTAAAGATAAAGGAGAATCATCCAACAGAGCCTCAGACATGGAGAGTTTTCTTGGACAGAGAGTTTACAGCAAAGCTTCGTGTAATCAAGAAGGATTCTGATACAAAGCAGACAGTACTTGTACCAAATGCAGAGTTTAAGATTTTCAACCTTGATAAGAACGAATATGTAAAGCAGTACACAACTTATCCGTCAAAGGTAGAGCATACTTCATTCTTTACTGATGAGGACGGAGATTTAATCTTACCGGAGGCACTGAAAATCGGTAACTACCGCATTGAGGAAGTGTCTGCACCATTTGGATATGTTGTAAATGATAAGTATGTCAACATCTCTGTTGATACTGACACAGCATTTGAGACAGATGGTGATACAAATGATGCAATCATTACTGTGGAATATTCCGATGCCCCTGCAGTCGGAGAGCTGACTGTAGAAAAGAAGGGAGAGGTACTTGACGGATTTAAGGGTGGACTCCTGGCAAGCTCATATGAGAAAGAGTTTGTTTATAAGGAAGGCTCACTTGCCGGAGCAAAATTCAAAGTTTATGCTGCCGAGGATATTTACACAGCAGACAACCAGAAGGATGCAGACGGAAACCGCATTAAGTATTACAGCAAGGGAGACCTTGTGACAACTCTTACAACTGGCAAGGATGGAAAGGCAACAGCTAAGAATCTTCCTCTTGGACAGTACAGGGTTGTGGAAGTGGAAGCTCCATACGGATATGTATTAAATCCGAATGAGCAGAAAGTGACATTCACATATGTGGATGATAAGACACCTGTTATCAAGGAAAGCCTTACTTTCTCAGATGACAGACAGAAGCTTGATATGTCAGTGACTAAGCTTGATTCAGAAGATAATACACCGATTGTAGGTGCAGTATTTGGTCTTTATGCAGACGAGGATATCAAGAATGTAGATGGCAAGGTAATTATCGAGAAAGGCACACTTCTTGAGAAGACAACATCTGATGAGAATGGAAAGATTGCTTTTGTTAAGGATTATCCATTTGCAAAATATGTTGCAAGAGAGCTTGTAAAGCCTGCCGGATATGTGACAAATGAGGAAGCAGTAAACTTTGATACAAAATATCAGGGACAGGATGTTAAGACTGCTGTATATAACAGCGAGTATAAAAACACACCTACAACCTTTGAGTTTACAAAGACAGATATCACAAGCGGTGCAGAGCTTACAGGTGCAACACTTACTGTACTTGATAAGGATGGAAATGTGGTAGACACATGGACATCTGATGCTAAGGAAGCACATGTGATCAAGAGACTTGTCGTAGGCGAGACTTATACACTTCGTGAGGAATTTGCTCCTTACGGATATCTTAAAGCAACAGATATTAAGT
Organism: Eubacterium segne; assembly: GCF_014287775.1. Classification (NCBI taxonomy): domain Bacteria; kingdom Bacillati; phylum Bacillota; class Clostridia; order Eubacteriales; family Eubacteriaceae; genus Eubacterium; species Eubacterium segne. The sequence continues at coordinate 280,645 of NZ_JACOOZ010000001.1, read as the reverse complement.
TTACAGTAGAGGACACTGGCAAAGTGCAGCATGTAGAGATGAAGGATGAAGTTCCTACAGGTTCCATCGTTATCAATAAGGACGGCGAATTTGTAACAGACACTACTCTTATGAAGGGTTACTGGTATGATTTTATCTTCAATTTCTTCAAGGACAGCCTTGCAGGAGTAACTTTTGATGTATATGCAAAAGAGGATATCGTAAGTGCTGACGGACTTGACACTGTATATCACAGGGCAGGAGACAAGGTGGCAACCATCGTGACAAATGATAAGGGTATCGCAAGAATTGATGACCTTCCACTTGGCAAGTATTATCTTGTTGAGACAAAAACCATTGATGGATTTGTATTAGATGATACACCGATTGAGGCAGACCTTTCCTATATCGACCAGAATACAAAGGTTGTATTTGCAGGAATGGATGTGACAAATGAGCGTCAGAAAGTGCAGATTACTGTAACCAAGACGGATTTAGAGACTAAGGAAGCACTTGAAGGAGCAGTATTCGGTTTATTTGCGAAAGAAGATATCGTGAACAAAGATGGCAAGGTAATCGTAAAAGCTGATACACAGATTGAGAGAACAGTAACAGGCAAGGATGGAAAGGCTGCATTTACCTCTGACCTTCCGCTTGGACAGTATTATGTCAAAGAGATTGAGGCCCCAAAGGGCTATGTGAAGTCTGATAAGATTTTTGATGTGGATGCTTCATATCAGGGAGATAAGGTAAAGGTTATCGAGTTTGAGGCAGCATTTGAAAATGCACCTATTAAGGTAGAAATTTCAAAGACTGATATCACAGGAGAGAAAGAGTTGCCTGGAGCAAAGCTTTCAGTAATTGATGCTGATGGAAAGCTTGTAGAAAGCTGGACATCTGAGGCTGGAAAGACTTATATGATCGAAAGACTTCCTGTTGGAAAGTACACACTTCGTGAAGAATCAGCTCCTTATGGATACAAGGTGGCGAAGGATGTGACCTTTGAGGTAAAGGAGACTGCCGAGATTCAGAAGGTATCCATGAAGGATGAGCAGGCAGTAGGTAAGATTGTCATTGAGAAAACTGACAAAGTAACCGGAAAGCCGATTGAGGGTGTTGTATTTGAAGTAAGGGATAAGGACGGAAAGGTGCTTGATACACTCACTACTGACAAGAATGGTCATGCAGAGAGCAAGGAGCTTCCTATCTGTACTTACAACGAGGATGGATCATTCAAAGAAGATATCCATTATACAGTTGTTGAGACTAAAGCAGCTGACGGATATATCCTTGATGAAACAGCTCATGATGTAACTCTTCGATATGATGACAATGCACCGGATGTTGTTGTAACAACTCTTAAGCTTGTCAATGTACCGACAGAGCCTAAGCTTCCACAGACAGGCGACAATGCAAATCCGCTTCTTTATCTTGGAATTGGTGCACTTGCACTTATTACAGGTGTTGGAGTCGGACTTCGTGGAAGAAAGAAAAAGAATAAACAGTAACAATTAACCTTGCGGGGAATGTAAGCCAGTGACTTATGTTCTCCGCTTTTTTGATTTGGAGGACAAACAGTGGTAGGAGAAAGAATCAGATATTACAGAAAACGACAAAAAATGACACTCAGGGAACTGGGCGAGAAAAGTGGTTTTGAAAATAGAGGTGATGTAAGAATTGCCCAATACGAAAATGGTTCAAGAGTTCCAAGGACGGGAACGTTGAACAGGATTGCAAAGGCACTTGGCATTCCGCCGGAAGAATTATTCTGTGAGGACTGTAGAAAGTGCATGTTTCTCAAGAATTATTACAGAAAGAAAAGAAAATCTCATACCACTTTTGATATGGGAATCGAAGAAGACAACAGTTACAGAGAACACAAAAATCCCGAGGATGAAGGGATTTTGTATGACAATTTAGATTAAGGAGGAACCGTAATATGATGAATTATGAGATTTTTAAGGAAGTAGTAAAAGAAAAGTTTATGGATTATATGCCTGAGAAGTTCAAAGGAATGGAGCTTGTGGCAGAGCCAGTGGAAAAGGTGAATGTGACTCTTGATGGCATCATCTTAAGAGAAGAAGGCAGGAACATTTCGCCTACGATTTATATCAATGACATGTATAAGAAGTATCAGGACTGTGGTGATCTTGAGGAAACACTTATGGCTGCATGTGACTTTATGGAAAGGGCATATGAGCAGGCTCCGGTTGTTGATGTGGACAGCATTATGAGAGATGCTAACGAGAAGATTGTATTCCAGCTCATCAATACAGAGCAGAATAAGACCTTTTTGGAACAGGTACCTCACAGGGAGTTCCAGGATCTTTCTATTGTGTACAAGGTAATTATCAGTGCCGATAAGGATGCGGTGCAGAGTTCAAAAATTACAAATGAATTTGCAAAAAGACTTGGGATGAGCGAGGAACAGCTCTTTAAGTGTGCTGCTGAAAACACAAGAAGGCTCTTTCCACCTGTAGTACGAAGCATGAATGACATTATGAAAGAAATGTTCGCAAGGGATGGGATGCCACAGGAGATTGCAGATATGATGATAGCCGAGATTCCACCGGAACAGACAATGTGGGTGATTTCCAATGAAAAGGGTATCAATGGCGCAGCATCCATGCTTTATGAGAATGAGCTTCATGAGCTGGCAGAGAGTTTAGAGAGTGACCTTTATATTCTCCCTTCGAGCGTGCATGAGGTTATTGCAGTATCTTCAGATATGGGAAGCCCTGAGATGCTTGCACAGATGGTAGTCGAGGTAAATATGCAGGAGGTGTCTTTGGACGAGAGACTTTCCAATCAGGTATATCACTATGATAAGGATTTAAGAAAACTCACACTTGCAACTGATACACCTAACAAGAGACTTGATGGTATCGTTGCAGAACCTCCCCTTGTATATGATGCGAAGGAAAAGTCCAGATAGGAGGCAGTTATGGAGCAGGAACTTACAATGGAAGAACTCATTGCTCTCATAAACAGCCAGAAAGGTGACTTTGTTATCCGTGTCGAGTTTGGAGAGGAGGCGGTGTCTGATGCCAAAGAAGAATGACTTCAAGCTTGATGTGGTTTCGGTAAGACTTGTAAAGGATGCTCCGATTTATTCGGAGCACACCTTTAACAATCCGGCGGATATAGCTGCTGTCATGGGAGACTGTATGTGCCAGTTTGACAGGGAAGTAGTGTGTGTGGTCAATCTAAGGTCAGATTTAAAACCTATCAATGTGCATTTTGCAAGTGTTGGTTCTTTAAATGAGGCAATGGCACATCCGAGAGAGCTGTTTAAATCAAGTATCTTAAGCAATGCTGCAAGCATGATGTTAATCCATTGTCATCCATCCGGAAATGTATTCCCAAGCAAGGCAGACACGATGATGACAGACCGCATGAACAAGCTGTGTGAACTGATGGGAATACCGCTCATTGACCATATCATAGTCGGTGGAGACAATCGTGAATTTTTCAGTTTCAGGGAAAAAGGCATGATTGATAATCCTAAGATTACCCTGAGCACAGATTACCGGACACTTGATATCAAGTCACCGCTTGTAGCAGAGCAGGGAAAGGCAAGGTGAAAGCATGGATGGAAGATTTACGGATGAAGAGCTTGCCATAGCAAAGAGTGTTGACCTGTGTGCAGTTGCAGAAAGCCTTGGGTATACGGTAAAGAGGATTGGCAAATACCACACTTTAAAGGAGATGGATTCCATCCGTATCTATAACAGAAGCCATTGGTACAGATGGTCAAGGCAGTTTGACAAAGGCAACAATGGCGGCTCACAGATAGATTTCTTACGGGTATTTTGTAGAATGAGTGTAAAAGAGGCTGTGTTCTGGCTTCTGGACTTTGCAGGATACAGAAGAATCGAGAATCCTGTAAAGCAGCCACTTGTTCATCAGGTATCGCAGAAGCAGGCAGAGGAGAGAAAGCCGTTTGTCCTACCGGAACCGGCAGGAGATAATTCCTATCTTATTTCATATCTGAATCAGGAGAGAGGAATCAGCAGAGCAGTCATAGATCTGTTTTTAAAAGATGGATTGATTTATGAGAGCAGGCATTACCACAATGTTGTTTTCAAGGGAAATGATAAAAATGGAGTGACAAGATTTGCAAGTATGAGAGGCGTGTTTGATAAGCAGGGCAAGCCATTCAAGTGTGATGTCACAGGCAATGATAAAAACTATGGATTTAATGTAGTAAATGTTAACAGTACAGAGCTTGTAGTATTTGAGGCTGCAATCGACCTTATGAGTTATGTGGATATCTTCACGGATTATGAATCAAATAAGCTGGCACTTGGGATGCTTGCAGATGCACCACTTGAGACTTTTCTTCGGGAACATCCGCAGATTACTTCCATCCGGTTCTGCCTTGATAGAGATGAGCCGGGGAGAAAAGCAGCAGCTGAACTTATGAGAAAGTATTATGAGCTTGGATATGAGGTAGAAGACTGTCCGCCTCCAGCCGGATATAAGGATTACAACGAGTGGCTTGTGGCGGCAAAGCTTAATCTGAACAGGATGAATAAGCGAGCAGATGAACCAGTCAGGGCATGAGAAACCGGATTTTGATGTGTGGGGGCAGAAAGCGCCCCCAAAACAGCAAAGTGGGGGCAGAAAGTGCCCCCAAAATGTCAAAGTGGGGGCAAAAAGCGCCCCCGCAATTCGGACACGATAAAAACCGGATTGAATTCAGTATAAAAGTGGGGGCAGAAAGCGCCCCCAAAATAACAAAGTGGGGGCAGAAAGCGCCCCCAAAGTAGCAAAGTGGGGGCAAAAAGCGCCCCCACTTCCATAAACAGAGGGTTTTAGGGAGATTTTCTCCCTAACTAGATGGCATTAGGACAGAGATGTCTCTAATGCGTATCTAGCCGTAAACCTAAGAGATTCAGACAGGCGTGTGGGTGGAAGAGATATACAAAACACGGATAAGGGAGGTGCAGGAAAGCAATGGATAAAGAACTTACAATAATCGCAGAACCAGAGGAACTTATTGCTTGGGCAGACACATTTGATATCTTACTAAACCCTTCGATAGAAGATGCTGCAATTCTGCTTAACTATATGGAAGGACATGATTATGCCATTGGCATAGATTCAGATGGGAAGATGTACAGGCAGGATATTGCTGAAGAGAATGGCGAGATAGAACCATATTTGATTGATGATGTTATAGATATTGTCTGTGAATGGAACTATGAACTGATACTTGATGCGGAAGCACACAGGAGTGATCCAAAGGATTTTAACGACTATAACGAGTATCAGAGCAAGTATGAAAGTCTGAAAGCAGATGAAAAGAGACTGGACAGATTGTTTGATAAAACCAGTTATGGTAAGGAACTTATAGAAGTTGCTACAGAGCTTGCAGACAGGGTTATTGCCCAGCTGGGTAATAAAGAACTGGAAAAAGCTGCTGTAACAGTAGCAGAAGGAGTAAGAGAATACAGTACGGGTAAGAGAGGAAGGTGATTCTATGGCTGATAAAGTTCATTGTATAAGGAAAACACTAAGACTTATGCCACAGGAAGCGAAGGTACTTTCTGATAAGGCAAAGGCAAATGGAATGAATGAAGCCGAATATATCAGGCTTCTAATCAGTCAGAAACCAAATGACTATCCGGAAGTAAGGAAACTTCTTAAAGAGCTTATCAATGAGATAAACCGAATCGGCATTAACATCAATCAGATTGTATTTAACAGCAATGCACAGCTGTATTCCAAGAAAGATAAGGAACAGCTTGTGGCATATATGAAAAAGCTGAATCAGTCTGTCAGCGAGGCGGTGGTAAAGATTGGCAATCAGTAAGATACTTCATATGAAGGACAGCGGGAATTCTTTTCATGCAAGGCATTTGAAACGGGCACTGGATTATGTGATGAATCCTGAGAAAACGCAGGGAGGAAGACTTGTGGGAGCTATAAACTGCCAGGCAGATATGGCTTTTGAACAGATGATGGATACAAAGAAGCAGTTTGGAAAAACAGACAAGCGACAGGGGTATCACATCATTCTTTCTTTCAAAGAGGATGAGGTGGAACCGGATAGGGCTTTTGAGATAACACAGAAGTTTGTAGCAGAATATCTTGGTGATGCCTATGAAGCGGTATTTGTGGTTCATGATAATACAGACCATGTTCATTCACACATTGTATTTAACAGTGTAAGCTTTGTGGATGGGAAAAAGTATCGCTACGAGAAAGGTGACTGGGCAAAGTATATCCAGCCAATTACCAATAAGCTGTGTCAGGAGTATGGTCTTTCCATTATAGATGTGGAGGATGGCAGCAAAGAGAAACAGCACGAGAATTATAAGGATTGGAGCGAATATCGTGAAGGCAGCTTTGTGTGGGCAGATATGATAAAAAGAGATTTTGATGCCTGCATTTTACAGGCAAATGATTTTAGTGGATTTCTGGAGCTGCTGTCGGAAAAAGGATATGAGGTCAAGCAGGGAAAGTATCTGGCAGTCAGACCACAGGGGATGACAAGATTCAGAAGATGTAAGACTCTTGGCGAGAATTATTCACAGGAAGCTATTGTGGAGCGTATTGCGAAGGAAGATTTATCCTTTTACCAGTCACAGAATGAGGAAAGGCAGGCAGCGATAGTAAAGTGCTATGTCAAAAGATACCGCAGGGCGAAGATGTCAGGCTTGCAGAAAAGATATTATGCAAAGCTTTACCGGATTGGAAAGCTGAAAAAGAAGCCATATAGTCAGGTATGGAAGTATAAGGATGATATCCGAAAGATGCATAAGCTGCAGGAGCAGTATCTATTTCTGGTAAGGCATAAGATTGAGAGTGCGGAAGAACTTGTATCGGTACTTGATAATCTGACGGATAAGAAAAAAGAAGCATCAAAGGAAAAGAGTAAGACCTATAAGGCTAAGGAGAGATTCAAAGATATTTTTGACAAGGCTGAACAGATCCGGGGGCTTGATGATGCGGAATCGTGTTATCAGAGTGGGGATACCTTTTTTGAAGATGAGCACAATGCATGGGAAAGGCTTAACACTGAGCTTCTGGCACAGGGATACAGTGTGGAAGAGGTCGAGAGTCTTAGAAAAAAATATGAGAGCAAGTATGCACAGGACTGTAAGGCAGAACGGGCGGTATCAAAGGAACTTAATCTTGGAAGATCAATATGGAAGGAACTTACGGTATCAGCTTCGGCAGAAGAGAAGCAGTATGACAAAGAAACAATAAGAGACAGAAAAGAACAGCCGGTACGTTAGGCTGTTTTTTTTAGTGGTTAGGAGGCATATATGGAAGAAAAAAGAGAGCCATTAAGTGAAATGGCGATTGAGAGAAAGATACAGATTCTTCGTAATAAGCATATGGACAGTGAGGTTATTGCTCTTGTCAAAAGCGATTATGAATATGGACTGACTGATGATGAAATCGGTCTGTATCTTAACAAAAGTTATGACATTGAGCAGATGAAGGTGTTATCAAAATGTCTGCATAAGGGTGTATCAGAAGAGTTGTTAACGCTGCTGAAAGATAGCAGGATGGCAGCACCTAAGATGCAGACAGCATTGGATTACTATGAAAAAGGTGTGCCGATTGATGCAATCAGAGAGGTAGTCCAAAAAGATGATACAGCAGTAAACATGCGCAGGATGTTTGATGTGGTATTAGAAAAGCTTAATAAAGCCAAAGAGCAGATGCCACAGGATTTAGAGTATGTGAAAAGTCTTGTAGCTCAGATGGATGAAGTGGTTGCAAAGATCAATCATCAGAATGAAAGGTATGATGCCCTGAATAAGAAGCTTTCTGAAATAGAAACTTCCAAAGATGACGAGGAAGTCAGGGAGCGTCTGGTCAAGGAGAACCAGGATAAGGACGCTCTTATCAACAGTCAGCAGAATGAACTGAATAAGGCAAGCAGTACAATTGCAAGACTTAGGGATGATATTGAGAAAAAGGATAAGGAGATGAAGCGTATGGGAGACAGAATAGAGTCATTGGAAGATAAGATCATAAGTGTTGCCACAGAGAATAAGAAAGAGGCAGAAAGTAAGGCAGAGCCGCAGGAAAGCCAGTCCGTATCACAGGCAGATAAAAAGATGGTTGATACAGTTGCAGTTCCTCAGAATATGCAGGCTGTGGCAAATGGAATTCCGGTCTATTATCAGATTCCGGTAGTTGATGGTACTGGAAATGTGGTGCAGAGACTTCCGATTGAGCGAAGTGTGAGAAAGAGCAGCAACAGCGGAGTGGCAAGTCTTTTTGCAAGACTGTCATTTAAGAAAAAGTCAAGAGCAGACATTGTAAAGCTGGTTGCATCGGGAGACCTTGTTCCGGCGCAGCTTGTGCAGATTAAGAGTGCAATAGAAAAGGGACTTACTGAGTCACAGCTTGTAGAGCTTATAAACAACAACATTTCAGCGGAAAAGATGAAGGAGATCATTGAGATTGCTGTGCTTGAAAACAGCATGGCAGATTAGGAGGAACTTATGAATTTAGCAGTAGTAAATGAAGCAGTAACAGAGATGAATGGTGTGGAGCATCAATTTACAGAGGAAGAGAAAAACTTTGTTGTCCAGTTCGCATTCAGAAGCGGCAGCAAGGAAGACACGATTTCTCTTATTGAAGCTTTGGCACATTCAGCGGATAAGGCTGAGTCGGACGAGATTATGGTCACATACAGGTCTAAATATGATATGAAGCCTGCATGGGTGGAACAGGTGGAAAACCTGCTTGTGGCACTTGAAATGTATCGTATCGAGGAGGAGAAAGCAATCAATCATCTGGCAGATATTTTGACTACTTATGGTATTGATGTATCAGCCGAGGAAATCCGTACTACAGAGACAGAAACGCTTAAAACAACAGTTAGAGAGAAAGTGGAGGTGCGATAATGGCAGAAGAGATTCAGGAAGCGGTGCAGATCATCCGTGTAGCTTATGATGGCATTGAGATTGCCATGAAGGTAGGAAGCGGCGGCATTGCTGCCATGCAGAAGGCAATAGATTTCTTAAAAGGGATGCTTGATTATGAAAAGTCACTTGGCAAGACATCCATGAGAAAGCTGATCTTAAAAGGTGGCGATTTACAGGTGTTACAGTTTAATACCGAAGATATGAAAAAGGTTGAAAAGATGGCAAAGAAGTATGGAATCCTGTATTCGGTACTTCCAGACTGTAACAGGAAAGATGGACTGAGTGAGGTAATCTTTCATACAGAGGCAGTTCCCCGTGTGAATATGATGATACAGAAGCTCAAGTTTGGTAAGATTGCCACATTTGACGATTATCTGAAGAATGGAGATGAAAAATCCCTTGGCAAGCTGATGGATTTTTTGAAGAAACAGCAGGGAAACGAGAAAAGCCACACGATAGAAGGGGATAGGGTTAATACCGCTATTGACGGACTGATCGAAAAGGTCGGAATGTTTGCAATGGAAAAGAAAGCTATCAGTGTGGATCAGGTCAAGGAGAATTTCAGTATCAATGGTGAGCAGGCTGAAAGTGTTATCAAACAGCTAGAGACAATCGGTGTGCTTGGAAAGAAAAATGAGGATGGCACCCATACAGTCATGATGGACAAGGATGCATTTATCAATCGTGTTAGAGGCTATCAGGACCTTGCTGAGAGAATGAGGGCAGTTGCAGCATCAAAGAATGCGAACTTATCAGATGTGACTATCAGCAAGAAGCTGATTATCGAAGAGAATGACCATGCTGTTAAGACCAGAGTTCCCGGCACATGGGGAGAAGAGGCAAGATATGTATGGCTCCGTAAGGAAAACATCATGGAGATTCATGGTGGAAAGACAATGCTTACTTTCCTTGATTCCACCAAGGATTATAAGCTTTACGATGAGCAGAATCGTGTGGTGACAACCCAGAAAGGAACCGAGCTTTATACTCACTACGACAAGGTGGAGTCATCTGTCAGGGAGCGTTACGAGAAAGTACAGAAGCAGCAGAAAAAGACCACACAGAAGAAAACTGTTACCACGAAGAAAGCGAGGTAGCAGCCTATGCAGACAACAAAGAAAAAGCCGTCACTGATATTCATCCTTGTGGGTGCAGTGTTAGCCGGGTATCTTGGTTATCTGATAAATGGTGCGTGGGCAGAAGGGATTGCCTTTAATGAATTTATGGACAGATTCAATGAAGTATGTGCTGTTCCCTTTGCCAACTATTACAATTCCAATACAGTAAAAGCAGTAGCCATTGCATTAGGTATCTATGCGATGGCTATTGTCATGTATTACACCAGTCAGAGAAACTATATGCCCGGTAAGGAATTTGGTACGGCAAGATTTGAAAATCCGAAGCAGGTCAACAAGATACTTGCAGATAAGGATGAGAATTTCAACCGGATACTCAGCCAAAATGTGAAGATGTCGCTGGATTTTAGGAGACTCAAGCTCAATGGAAATATACTTATCTGTGGTGGTTCCGGAGCAGGAAAAACATTTTATGAAGTAAAGCCGAATCTGATGCAGATGCCACATAACTGTTCTTTTATCTGTACTGATCCAAAAGGTGAGATTCTTAGAAGTTGCGGGCAGATGTTAAAGAATAACGGATACAATGTGAAGGTCATCAATCTGCTTGAGATGGATAAGTCGGACTGCTATAATCCGTTTTCCTATATCAGAGAGGAAACAGATGTTGTAAAGCTGATTACCAATCTTATCAGTAATACCACACCAAAGGGTTCCACTCCAAGTGATCCATTCTGGGAGAAAGCAGAAGGATTATTTTTACAGTCAATCTTTTATTATGTGTGGCTTGAAGTACAGCCGGCAAAGAGAAACTTTGAGACAGTACTGAAGCTTCTTGGAGAAGCAGAAGTGACAGAGCAGGGAAAGGCGTCGAAACTGGATGTGCGAATGAAGTTCTTAGAGGAGAGTTCCCCACTCGGAGCTAATCATCCGGCAGTAAAGCAGTACAACAAATGTATGCGAGGTGCAGGAGATACCGTCCGTTCCATTATCATCAGTGCCAACTCAAGACTTGCATTTCTTGAAAATAAGCAGGTTTTACGATTACTCTCCAAAGATGAGCTTAATCTGTCCGATATCGGTATTGGTGTAAACGGAGATGGGGAGACAAAGACAGCACTCTTTTGTGTAATCCCGGATAGTGACAAATCCTATAACTTTATTATCGGTATGTTATACACGCAGATATTTCAGGAATTGTACTATCAGGCAGACTTTAATTGTGGTGGAAGGCTGCCAATCCATGTGACATTTATGTTAGATGAATTTGCGAATGTCGCATTGCCAGATGACTTCTGTTCACTGTTATCGACAATGCGAAGCCGTGAGATTTCAAGTATTATCATTATTCAGAACTTTGCCCAGTTAAAAGCACTTTTTAAAGATACCTGGGAGACAATTCCCGGCAACTGCGATACGTTCATCTATCTCGGTGGAAACGAGCAGAGTACGCATAAGTATGTGTCAGAGCTGCTTGGAAAAGGTACGATTGATAAGAAGTCAAGTGGAGAAACAAAGGGCAGACAGGGAAGCTCTTCAAGAAACTATGATGTATTAGGCAGAGAATTGTTTACACCCGATGAAGTCAGAAAGCTGGATAATAAGAAATGTATTATCTTTATCCGTGGTTTTGATCCTATCATGGACAATAAGTTCATACCGTTCAATCATTCGATGTTTAACCAGACAGCAGATGGCAAGGGAGAGCCTTATGTTCATCAGATAAGAGGAGCAGATAATCTTATCGGTCCGCCATTTGAGATTCTTTCAGACAAGGCAGTTAAGTATTATGAAAAGCTGAGGGATAAGGGCGAGAATGTGTATATAGATTCTCTTACCTATGAGCAGTTTATGATGCTTGGTGATGCGGAGTTAAGCAGAAGATTCTCCATGCAGGATGAGGCAGAGCAGAAAGCAAAGATTGACAGGGAGCAGGCAAATGAGCTTGAGTATGTCGATGAGTCACAGAAGTCTGATACTACAGAATGTGCTAACTCTTCTAATGGAAGTGCTGGTACTAAGCCTGTAAGGAATCCTGAGAGGGAAAAGCCTAAGTGGGAGGATACAATCACAAACCGAATGCTGCACTGGTCATATACACCGGAGCAGAAAGAGGAAGTGAAGAAGGCACTTGCGGCAGGAGTTCCGAAGGCAACGATTCTTACTTACTTTTATCCGGAGGTTACTGTGGAGAAGATGAGTTCATATCGAAAGAAGCAGTAATGTTTTTAGATATATTACAGAGTATATGATATAATTTGCTCACATAGTATGCTTCAGCTTATTGGACTACTAACATGTGAGCAGTTACAAAAGACAGAAATTATTTTATATTGGAGGTACAGGATGAATACGGAAAAGACTTTTGCAGATAGATTAAAAGAGTTGCGTAATATACGAAACTATACACAGGAAGAGCTGGGTAAGATAACAAATATATCTGTTCAGAGTATACGACGTTATGAACAAGGTAGACTCAATGAAGAGCCAAGTGCGTATAATCTTTTACAACTAGCAAAGGCACTAGATGTAACACCTGAATACTTATTGATAGGAGATAATAATATGACAAGTTACACGGAGGCAATTAAGAGAGAATTGAAGCAACTTAATGACTATGGACAAATATCTGAAATTAAAGAAACCGAGTTGAATTCCACGATTTTATCACATCTTGAGATGAGTAATGATTTAGTAGATGCTGTAAAGACGGATTGGAATGCAAAAGGCATATTTAAGAGGATAGAGAAAGAGGAAGATAAACAGATTGTGGTAGACAGTTATTGTACAAGACCTTATGTACAGGATGTCATATTACGATATTGCCAGAATAGATCTATATTTAAGACAAAGTTTGCAATAATTGATGGAATGCTTTTAGAATAAAGCAAATTTGAGAGTAAATTAGCACTTTAGCCATATGGTTAAGGTGCTTTTTTTCATACCTTGAAAGGAGATGGTCACAGCAAAAACGCATCGGGGAAAGCCCGATTAACCAGTACAACAGGCATTGCCTGATTATCATAGAGTAACTATCAACAGGACAGAAAGGAATGCATATATTCCGTTCGGAAAGCTAGCCGGATTGGAATATGTGTATTCCTTTCTGGCTTTTTCCGCTTCTGTCACTTCAAAAAAGGAGATTAAACAACATGAGAAAAGAACAGGTTATTTCAACAACAAACAACAATCAGATGGAGGAGAAAGGCATGAAGAGTAGATTCATTCACTTAAAAAAGAGATTCGTTCCGGCATTATCCGGAGCACTTATGGGAGTGATGCTTATGAGCACTACCTGTTTTGCAGCAGGTACAGGTACTTCCGCAGTAACACAGCCGCTTGAGAATTTAAAGACACTTATCATTGCAGTCATTGGTGCGGTTGGTGTCATCATTCTTGCAAAGAATGTTATGGAGTTCGCACAAGCCTACCAGCAGCAGGATTCATCTACCATGAACTCTGCACTGAAAGGAATTGTAGCAGGTGTCATGATGGCTGGTATTTCAACAGTACTGACATTCTTAGGCTTCTAAGATTGGGGAAATGCATTTCCCCTTTTAGTAAAAGGAAAGAGGTGAATAACAAGTATGGATATTTTTAAGCTTGGAGACAAGATCCTTGCACTTCTTGAGGCAGTGTTTGGGTTTTGGAACAATCAGATATCCCTGGTCTTTGCAATGCTTGGACAGTCACCGGTCAGTTTCAAGGGCGGAGGTCCCTGGGCAGTCATTGAGGGGATAGAGCCGGTCTTTGTAGCGGTCGGCTCTTCCCTCGTTGTGCTGTTCTTTGTTATCGGTTTCTGCTCGGAAAGCATAGATGTAAAAGATGAGATGAGGTTTGAATCAATCCTGCGTATGCTTATCCGACTGGGACTTGCAGAATGGTTTGTTGCAAATAATGTCACGATTATGAAAGCATTTTTTACTTCCATAGGAAATCTGGTAGGACTTATATCTGCCGGGACAACGACGCAGCTTGCCATTGACAGTACACAGGCAGATATCATTAAAGGACTCGGATTTGGTGAAAGTCTGGTAATGCTGATACTTACAGCTTTGCTTGCAATCATCATTATTATCTGTGGATTCTTTATCATCTACACAGTGTATTTCAGGTTCTTAAAGATACTGATTATTGTGCCGCTTGGTGCGATTGCATGCTCCACAATGGCAGGAAACAGAATGGTCAGTCATACAATGGCTACCTACTGCAAATATTTTCTTTCGTGTGTATTCGAGGCAGTAACGATGGCACTTGCAATTGTGGTATGTAATGCATTTATCAATGCAGGACTTCCAGCATTTACAGGAAGTTACGCTGACTGGGCACAGACGCTTATTTATTTGTGTGAAATGACATTTACGATAGCAATGACTGTTGGAAGTGTGAAGGGTGCACAGACACTTACAAGCAAGGCATTTGGATTATAGAAGGAGGCAGAAATGGATAATGAAAAGAAACAGGTTACTTATAATTCAAGCATAACCGGAGAAACGCAGGTGACATTTGATATCCAGCAGTATATGAATAACAGGGCAATGTTTATCGGTCTTATGTGTAATGAAGATGGATATGAGGAGCCTTTTGGGGATGTGACTGTGAATTTGCTGGTTGCAGCACCAAATTACTGCGGATATCTGAATGTGAATGACATGCCGGATATTGAAAAGTTTATTACAGATAACGACCTTGGAGAGTTTACAGGATTCACGCAAAGGAGTGGTTTCTGCGAATATCCGCTTTATCTGTTCAATGTAGATAAGCTTAGAGAACTGTGTCCGGATGGAATGGATAAGTATGAGGCGAATATTGGAATGACAAGAAAGCCGGAGACAAAGGATTTATCAAGATAGGAGGCAGGGACAATGGTAATCGAAGTAAACAAGGATATTGACCGCTATCAGGAATCGGTTGCGATGGGACTTACTGCAAGGCAGCTTATATTTTCTATTGCAAGCGTAGTAGTCGGTGGCGGTATCGTCCTTCTTCTTTACAAGTATATCGGTCTTACGGGTTCTGCTTATGTGGCAATTCCCTGTGTGGCACCGATTGCACTTGGCGGATTCTATTCCTTTAACGGGATGAATTTCTACGAGTATATGGGAAAGAAACTGCATTTTATGTTTGGAAACAAGGCACTTACCTATGTATCAACAGAAGGAGAGCCTGCAATAAAGCAGTTAGAAGTAGAGCAGAATGAACAGGTAAAGAAGAAAGGCAGAAAGGCTGAACCGGAGACTGTAACAGCTGATTCGGCTGTAAAGAAGCAGGAGGAGTTTGAAGCAATGAAGAAAAAGACGAGAAACATGCTGTTTGGACTTGTTGCAGTCATTGTGGCGGCAGTAGCAGGCATTGCAGCATATAAGGCAATGCATTAGAAACGAATAGTATCTGACCGAAAGGTCGGGAACACAGCCCGCAGGGTGAAGTTCCCGGCGGGCTTTCATTATAAGAAAGCGAGGTTAGAGACATGGGTTTATTTACAGACGGATTTAAGTTATTAAAGAAGGCGAGTGAGCCTTTGTATAAGACACCTAAATCCATTCAGGAAACCATAGAGATTATGGCGGTGGCTGAAAACGGCATTTTTGAAGTAAGCAAAAATAAGTATTCCAAATGCTACCGCTTTCAGGACATCAATTACACGACAGCAACCGAGGATGAGCAGATCGGTATTTTCGAGAGATACTGCAAGTTCTTAAATTCGCTGGACTGTAATTATAAGATTACGATCAACAATAAGAACAAAAACATGGATGAACTCCGTGACAAGGTTCTGATTGCTGAGAAAAATGATGGTTTCAATAATTACAGAAGAATTTACAATGACATCATTGAAGAGAAGATTATTGAGGGCAGACAGGGGATTGAGCAGGAGAGATACCTGACAATCACGATTGAGAGAAAGAACTTTGAGGAGGCGAAGGCACAGTTTGCAACCCTTGAGGCAACGATACACAAGGCTTTCATTGAGCTTGGTGCGGAGATTGTGCCTCTTAATGGAAATGAGAGGCTGAAAGTGCTTTATGACTATTATCATCTTGGAGATGAGGGCAGCTTTGATTTTGATATCAAAAAGGCAAAGAAGGTCGGGGCAGATTTTAGAAATGACCTGTGCAATGGGATGGTGAAATATTTCCCGGACCATTTTGAGGATGAGAGTAAATTCTGCAAGGCACTTTTTATCAAAAAGTATCCGAGCAGTTTGTCAGACAGATTCATCAATGAGATTACTTCCCTTCCGGTTCATTCTATCACGAGTATTGATGTGGTGCCTGTTCCAAAGGATCTGACAACAAAGGTGCTTCAGAAAAAATACCTTGGTATTGAGTCGGATATTATCAAACAGCAGAGAGTTCGTAATAAGAATAACGATTTTTCTACGGAAATTTCATACGCCAAGAGAACGGAGAAAAAAGAAATTGAGGAAATCATGGATGACGTCCGTGAGAATGACCAGTGCCTTTTCTTCGTGGGAGTAACCATTATTCTTATAGCAGAAAGCAAGAAGGAGCTTGAGAGTGTATGTGAGACTGTGGAGACCATCGGAAAGCGTAACAGCTGCACGATTGATATACACTACTTAAAGCAGAGGGAAGCTCTCAACACAGCACTTCCGATTGGTGTAAGACAGGTGGAGACAATGCGTACCCTTCTTACTCAGTCACTTGCGGTACTTATGCCATTCAATGTGCAGGAGCTTAATGACAGCACAGGCAACTATTATGGTATCAACCAGATCAGCAAGAATGTGAATATCGGTAACAGAAAGAAGCTTATCAACGGAAATGGCTTTGTATTTGGTGTGCCGGGTTCCGGTAAATCCTTCTTCTGCAAGATGGAGATGGGCAGCGTATTCTTGTCGGGAGATGATGAGATAATCGTCATAGATCCAATGAACGAGTACTTTGATATAGCTGATACTTATGGTGGAACAGTGGTAAATATGTCTACCTACACGGATAACTATGTGAATCCGCTGGAGATGGATGTATGGAGCCTTGATCCGAATGATTCCAAGGGAATGGTTAGAGAGAAGGGCGAGTTTATGCTTGGACTTTGTGAGCAGTGTATCGGGGATAGTTTAAATTCAAGACAGAAGTCAATCATCGACCGCTGTGTGAGAAAACTGTATATCGACATTGCAAGGAGCAAAGAGAAGTATATCCCTGTAATGAGTGACTTTTACGATATCCTTATGGCACAGCCGGAGGACGAGGCAAAGGACATTGCATTGTCACTAGAGCTTTTCGTAAATGGTTCACTTAACATCTTCAATCACCAGACAAATGTGGATGTGGATAACAGATTCACAGTATATGGCATCAGGGACTTAGGTACAGAGCTTAGTCCTATCACAATGCTTGTCATGATGGAGTCTATTCAGAACAGGATTGTTGAGAATGGCAAGAGAGGCAAGGCAACATGGCTCTATATTGATGAGTTCCACGTCTTACTTAATTCTGAGTATTCTGCAAAATATCTGCAGCAGCTCTGGAAGAAAGTAAGAAAGCAGGGAGGTCTTTGTACAGGTATCACGCAGAATGTCGTCGATCTGTTGCAGAATTACACAGCAACCACAATGCTTGCAAACTCTGAGTTTGTGGCACTTTTGAAGCAGGCAAATACGGACAGTTCCAAGATGGCGGAAGTTATCGGGGTATCAGAGGCACAGCTAAGATTCGTAACCAATACTGCATCGGGAATGGGACTTATCAAGTGTGGTTCTGTGGTGATTCCATTTGATAATCAGATTAGTAAGGATACAGATTTGTACAGGCTGTATAATACCAACATTCATGAGAAGATTGCGGAACAGAAGAAACGTGAAATGCAGAAAAATGTCGAATAATGTTGATAGAGGTCGCAATTTGCGACCTCAAAGCATAGCCATCCGGGAAGCTGGGTGGCTGTTTTGCATTTTGAGTGAAAGAAGGTGAGAACATTGAAGATAAAAAAGGTGGATGACAAGCCGATGATCATTCACACAAAGGAGAAAGCTAAGATTCATGCCCACGAGCCAAAGGGTGCCAAGATTAAAGGCAGCAACATCTATACAGTAGAGAGAGGTCCTAAGACTATCGGTGCAAAGGTATCTGATGATAAAAAGAAGTCCTATCGCAAGAGTACCATTCATCAGTCAGAGCCGAAGAATAGGGGACTATCAAGATTTAAGCGAAACTATAGAGAATCAAACACTTCCATCAAGACCAAGAACACCAATCTTCACATAGCAGGAAGAACAGGTGCACTTGCAGCCGGGGCAGTAACGGAGCAGGTGGAAGGCGGGCAGGAGGTATCGCAGGCAGCATATCTTGCATATGAAGCGAGCCGACCTGTTACCGGAACTGCTTCTAAGGGTGCAGCACTTTTCAGGAAAAAGGCGGCAGCCGAGGCAAGGAAGCGTATCAAGAAGGTAGATGCAGGAAAGAAGCTGGCAAAAAAGACAGCAAAGAAAGCTGCCAAAGATACTGCAAAGACTGTAGCTAAAGAGACAGCAAAAGAAACAGCCAAGACTACTGCCAAGGTTGCAACAAAAACTGCTACAAAGGCAGCTGCTACAGCGGCAGGAACAGCAGTTGCACCGGGAGTAGGCACGGCAATCGGCATGGCAGCCGGATATGCTGCAGGTGTGTCCATAGAGGTCAAGGATGAAAAGATGACCAACCGGAGCAGGAAGATAAAATTCTTTCTGGATAAGATGAAAGCACAGGAGAATCAGACAGATAGCGTGGCAAAGCTGGTAAAGGATCTGATTGTGCGAAAAGTGATTACCTGGGTAAAGGCAGCTGCACCGATTATTGGATTGGTGCTGTTGTTACTTGTACTTGTAGTTGCCATGATTGCGGTTCCGGTTATAGCGGTGATAGCAATCCTTTACAATTCTCCATTTGCTTTATTTCTGCCACCACTTGAATCAGGAGATACCGTGCAGACAGTAACGAGTGCTTATGTGCAGGAATTTAACCGGGATGTGAATACGAAAGTGAATGAGCATACCGGATATGACCTTGGAGAGCTTGTATATGTGGACTATGAAGGTATGGAAGAAAACCCAAGCAATTACTATGACATCATGGCTGTCTATATGGTCAAGCATGGTGTCGGAGATACTGCAACAGTCATGAATGATACTTCAAAAGGCTGGCTGCAGGCAGTTGTAAATGATATGTGTTCATACACCACAAGCACAGGAACAAAAGATGTGGAAGAAACAGATGCAGACGGTAATGTAACTACTGTCACGAAGTCGGTTCTGTATGTGAATGTCACACTAAAATCGTACAGGGATATGATTTCGGTCTATGGATTTAATTCTGATCAGGTGGAAATGCTTGAGCAGATCATGAGTCCTGAGTTTATGGGACAGCTTGGATATGCCGGAAGCGGAAGTGGAGGTGGAGGCGGCAGTCCGGGAGTAAGCTCCATGACTGAGGATGAAATCAATGCCATCCTAAACGAAATTACAGACAGCAGGCAGAAAACAGTCTGCTCCTATGCACTACACAGAGTTGGTTTTCCTTATAGTCAGGATTTAAGAGACAGCGGTAACTATTATGACTGCAGTTCCTTAGCCTATTATTCATGGAAAGATGCAGGCGTGGATATTAGTTATGGCGGTGCAACCACAGCGGCAGCGGAGGCACAGGGACTTGATGAAGCCGGAAAGACTGTCTCCTTTGATGAGTTACAGCCGGGAGACCTTATCTTTTACAGTTTTACAAGCAATGGAAGATATAAGAACATCAGCCATGTGGCAGTATATGTCGGAAATGGCAAGGTGGTAGAGGCACTTAATGAAAGTCTTGGTGTGGTCTACAGGGATGTGGCAAGCACAGGAAAGATTGTTGTGATAGGAAGACCATAACAGGAAATTTGCAGAGAGGGCATAGTCCCTCTCTGAGACTGGAGGTAAGAATGGATTTAAAAGATATGATACTGGTAACAGAAAACGACAGGGGAACAGAGACAAATATGCTGATGACTCTGGATGATTATAAGAGTTTTATAGCAATTGATGATATGTCAGAGCTTGCAGAAAATTTGTTGCAGCTTGGAAGGACACTTGGTGAAGCAGATAACTTCACAGAGTATTACAGGGCAGCAAATGTAACTGTATCTGCGAGATTCTGTCTGGATGATATTCAGCTCGGACATTTTCTTCAGGGATTTTATAACGATTCCAAAGAATTCCGGTTTGATAAAGAAGCCAGTTCTTCTGAATGTGTTGCAAAGCTTAAGGAGATTGGAATGACCGATAAGGGCTGGGTGGATGATTTTAACCTGCATTATGAAATGGAGAACCGCTCATTTGAAAGGGGACAGACATTTCATAACTTCAATGACCATGATTACATGGTGCTTGAAGCATTATCACCAAGGAATCTTGTGGTGATGGATATGAAGTCAGGTTCCCTTACAATCGCCCTTGGTGCGACAGAGTATAAGCGTTATCCGAAGGATGAGAAGCCTACAAAGGACAATACCACAATCGGGGTATCGTGGGAGCATGGCATTTATCTAGGTTCCACACTTTCAACTACAAATTTCAAGGCATACAAGAGGGAGTATGGCACACCGGAAAAGATAGAGGATATCTATGATTACAGGGCAAAGCTAAAGCAGAAGTTCTATTTTTATCAGGATATGTCAAAGGATGATGATGTACCAAAGAAGCTGCAGAATGACTTCCTTCACCAGATGTATGAGGATTTTGGAACGATTGAAGAGGACTGTTTTTACGACAGGCTGGAAGATGGAAAGTACGATGAAGGCTTTAAGGAAAGACAGGTAAAGGAAGAAAAGAGCCGGTGATGAGATTTTTACAGGAGGCGATATCATATGGAACAGGAATTTGATGTTGAGATAAAAGAAGTGCTTTCACGAGTACAGAAAGTAAAGGCAGAGTCGCTTGACGATGCCATCAATAAGGCAATGGATATGTATTATGCAGAGCAGATAGTCCTTGGAGCAGAGGACATGAAGGGAGTTGATTTTGCACCTATCAGCGAAAGTCAGCTCCCTTCTTCATTAAAAGAAAACGGAGGAAGAGCAAGATGAAAAGTGATTCAACAACAGTAATTAAGAACATGGAGTTTTTAGTAAAGGAACTTCATAAGGAGTGGGACAGATCGGGTGCTTCTAAGGCATCCGTTATTATTTCCCTTGAGGAAGTAGATGGTATCAATGATAAGTTAAAAGAGATTATCTATCAGACACAGAAGTCAGTCGATGAGGATGAGCTGACCTTTAAACAGAGCATTGCAAAGTCCAAGGAGTGCTATGTGCTTCTTCGTGTGGTGCGTAAGATTGCAAAGGAAAAGGATAAATGCGAAAAACAGGCAATCGACAATGAATTTGCAATCGAGCTGGATAAGGATGAGTTAAAGCTCTTTAAGGGATTGTTTGCAGAGATGTTTAAGTAGAGGAGGACAAAGGTATGGGCGTTGATATGAAGGTCAAAGCGATATACGATTCTGAAATTGGTAACATCACCAGAACAGATAAGAACTGGAAAGATGTTTTAAAGGTTGCAGGTCAGTTGTACCGCTATGAATTTGACAATATCGTTATGGTAACAGCTCAGAGATCTCCGGAGAGAAGCACACTTATGGCAGATTATGATACCTGGAAAAAGGTGGGAAGATATGTAAAGCGTGGTGCGAAAGGCTGTGCCATTTTCCCGTCAAGGGCACTGAATCCCCGTATGAGATATATCTTTGATATCAGTGATACCGGAGGGAAGAATGTTAAGCTGACATGGGACCTTGAGGGAGAAAATCTTAAGGATTATGTGGATTTTCTTGTGTCAGAAGGTCAGATTGAGCAGTACGATAACAGCGACAGGGAGTCTCTAAAAAATATATTAAAACAGTTTACAGGAACAGATGTTTGGCTTATAATAAAAGAAGAGTTCGGAGACCGAATGACCGAACTTATGCAGCTATCAGGTAGTGTGATAAAGGAAGAAAGTAAGAAACGCAATGGCTTACAGCAGGAAATGGACATGGAGCAGCTTGTATATGCAAGTGTCATGTATGCTGTAGGGACGAGATGCGGATTTGACTTATCTGTGCAAGAACAGGATTTTAGTCAGATCGTAAATATCAAAGACGAAGAGATCATTTACCGTCTTGGTTCCATTGTATGCGATGTCTCCTGTAGTGTTCTTAGAGAATTTAGTCGTAACTTAAAGGCAATCGAGAGCGAAAGGAGAATTGGATATGTTAGAAGAAATGACTTACAAGGAAGTGGACGGACTGCTTTATCCGCAGATAGAGATGCCGGACGAGACGGAGGATCTCACGAAGCTGGGCAAATACGGAAGGATGGCGATGAACTATCTAAAGGAGAACGAGCCGGCAAGATACAAGACGCTGATGAGATTCGGGAAGATGTACGAGAAGATGTCAGCGGTAGAGGAGGAAGCGAACCAGCTGTACGACCAGCTGGAGATGCAGTATCTGGCGAAGCACAAGCCACAGAATCCGTCATCGACAATGGAGATGTGGAAGATAAGAGAGCAGGCGAAGATGCAGGCAGAGGAAGTGGTACTGAATCAGATAGTGATGCGATTCCACTAGAATCAGATGATACAGAACTGAATAGGGAACTTGATGAAATCAATTCATTGGGTGTTAGTAAGGAAGCCGAATATACACAGGCTTCCTTTTTTTTCGACCAGAATGGGCAGGCAAGCATTGGCACTATTCATACTGAGGACGAAAACAATAATCAGTTTATGCGTCAGTTCGAGCAGGACAGAAAAGCTGCATTAGCAGGTAAATACAATTACCTGAATCCCAAAAAGTCTGCAACAGTACCAAGTGAGTATATCAAACAGGTGCTTATGAGAGGTACAGGTTTTATCGGTGGCAAGGGCAGGGTATGCAAGATTTTTGAAACTGAGATTGATGCAGGAACCAGGGCAAAGCGTATCAAAGCAGAATATGGTCAGGGAGGTGCAGGCTGGCCGGTTGACGGACTGGGACTGCACGGATATGACACATTTCATGGGAATGGACTGCGTTTTCAGTGGCGAGATGAGGATGGAGAGGTTGAAGGATATGTTTCGTGGAAAGATGTCGAAAAAGAGCTTGGTGTCCTTATTCTTACAGGGGAATACCAGCCTGAGACACCTCGTATTGATGAGCTTGCGATGGACGGACTCCGTGAGGATGATGAGGTCATTGATGCCGAATACCGGGAAGTGGAACCGGAGGAGGCAGAATCAGAGATTGATGATTATGCAATACCGGATGAGCCGGAGAGCTATGCTTCTAACAGAGATTATGTAAGTGCAAAAGGCATGACACCACAGGAAACTGCCGATGAAGACCGCATGGTAACACAGGCAGAATATGGTGCAGAGATAGAAGCTGAAACAACTGAAAAAGATCCATCAGAGCTTCAGTATATTACACCGATTGATTATGCCAAGCGTATTGCAGAGCTTGATGAAGACCTGCGTGATGCGGCGGAGATTCTTGTAACAGATTGCAGCTGCTACACTCCGTTTAGGGCATTCCTTATGGATGTGGTGCAGTCTGATTTTGCATTTATGCCCAATAAACTTGACCTTATCAGGGATATTGCATTAGGGACAGATAATGCAGAAAGAAAGGCATATTCCAACAATAAGTATGGTCTTGTGGAGTACTCAATCAGAAGTGGATATGTGAAGATCAGCTATAAGAACAGGAATGGTGTGCGTAAGGAAGGTGCTCTCGACTGGCGTGAGTTATATGAGATTTTATCCTATATGGTAAAACAGCCATTTTACTGCGGAGAAGACCAGAAAAAGTATTATCAAGAGATAAAGCAGAAGGCTGACAGGGATAAGATGAATCCGGTCTATAAGAGATTCTTTGACATCGAGGATAGTGTAAAAGCTAATCGTCTTGAAACCAGGGAAAGAGCAATAGCGAATGGATGGGAAACCAAGATTGATGAGAATGGACATGTAGTTTCAGATGATGTGGTATCAGTATCTGTGGATGATATTCAGGCTGATACAGAATCACAGGAAACTGTAGATTTTACACCAAAGCAGGAACCAGTACAGCAAGTAGAAAGTCTTGAAAATGAGAAGAATGTTGCCGGGCAGACGAAGCACAACTTCCATTACAATCTCTGGGAAATGGAAAAAGGCGGTGCCAAGACCAGATATCAGTGGAATATGGATGCAATTCGTACTTTAAAGCAGATTGAATCAGAAAACAGGCTTGCAACACCGGAGGAACAGAAAACCTTGTCGAAGTTTGTCGGATGGGGCGGACTGTCACAGGCATTTGACGAGGAAAACGCAGGCTGGAGCAAAGAGTACAAAGAACTCAAAGAGATGTTATCGGATGAAGAGTATGCTGCAGCTAGGGCAACAGTAAACAATGCCTTTTATACTTCACCGGAGATTGCCATGTGCATGAACTCGGCACTTGTCCAGTTTGGTTTCAGAGGCGGCAATGTATTAGAACCATCTATGGGTATCGGTAACTTCTTTGGGAGTATGCCGGCACCTATGCAGAGAAGTAAGCTGTATGGGGTGGAGCTTGACAGCATTTCGGGAAGAATTGCAAAGCAGCTTTATCAGAATGCCAATATCAGTATCACAGGATTTGAGAATACCACATATCCGGATAACTTCTTTGATGTAGTTGTCGGAAATGTGCCATTTGGTGATTATAAGGTTTTTGATCCGAAGTACAACAAGTATAACTTCCGTATCCACGATTATTTTCTGGCAAAAGCACTTGATCAGGTAAGACCGGGAGGCATGGTTGCGGTGATTACCACAAAGGGAACACTTGATAAGGCAAATCCTACTATCCGAAAGTATCTGGCTGAAAGAGCAGAGCTTGTGGGAGCGATAAGACTTCCGAATACTGCATTTAAAGATAATGCAGGAACCGAAGTGACAGCAGATATCCTGTTTTTGCAGAAAAGGGAGAGAAAGATTGATATTGAGCCGGACTGGGTACACCTTGGTGTAACTGAGAATGGCATTGCAGTCAACTCTTATTTTGCAGAGCATCCGGAAATGATGCTTGGATCTATGGAATATGACACAAGGATTTACGGACAGGACAGCAGATACACAGTCTGCGTGAATGATGATGAGAACTTCAATATTTATGAAGCATTAAACAAAGCTATCGGTAATATCAAAGCCCAGATGACAGATTTTGAGAGAGTGGCAGATGAGGCGGAGCAGACGGAGGAAGTTATCCCGGCTGATCCGGATGTGAGAAACTACACTTACACATTTTTTGAAGGAAAACTCTATTACAGGGAAAATTCCGAGATGGTAAGAAAAGAAGTATCACAGACTGCCGAGGAGCGAATCAGAAGCCTTGACGAAATCAGACAGATAACAAGAGAGCTGATTGATATCCAAATGGATGGCTGCAGCGAGGAGGAACTTTCCGATAAGCAGAGACTTCTTAATGTGAAATACGATGCCTTTATAAAGCAGTATGGAGCAATTACCTCAAAAGCAAACAGAATAGCTTTCAGGGATGACAGCGATTATCCGCTTCTGTGCAGCCTTGAGGAAGTAAACGAAGACGGGGAGGTGAAAAAAGCGGATATGTTTTATAAGCAGACGATTAAGGCAAAGACTGTCATAGACAGGGTAGAGACCGCTGTGGAAGCATTAAATGTATCCGTCAATGAATTTGGATATGTAAATCTTGCCTATATGCTTTCTATCTATGAGCCGGATATTACAAATGCAAAGAAAGAGCTTGCAGAAAAGTCCGGGCAGACAGCTGATGAGATAACATTTAGTGATGATGCTTTGGCAGAGCTTAGAAGGGCAGTTCTTGTGGAAGAGCTGGACGGACTGGTTTTCCTTAATCCCGACCGCTACAACGAGAACAATCCTGATATCGGCTGGGAGACAGCAGACGAGTATCTCTCCGGCAATGTCAGAGACAAACTTCGTGTAGCAAAGGCTATGGCAGCTGATACAGACAATCCGCAGGCAGAAAGATTTGCAGGAAATGTGGCAGCACTTGAAAAGGTGCAGCCGGAATGGATTGAAGCCTCGGATATTGATGTAAAGATTGGTACGACATGGATTGAGTCGCTTGATTATGAGCAGTTTATCTATGAGCTTCTCAATACACCAAGAAGGGCAAGGGCAGTCAGAAGCCAGTTTTACAATACAGGCATTCAGGTACACTTAAATAAGATGAGCATGGAATGGTTCATCGAGAATAAGAGCATGGATAAGCATTCAGTGGCAGCCACTAAGACCTATGGTACAAGCCGCATGGATGCTTATTCTATTTTTGAGGATACGCTGAATCTAAAGACAGTAACAGTCAGGGACAGGATTGATGACGGTGATGGCAGGTATCATTACGAAGTCAATAAGAATGAGACAATGCTTGCAAGGGAAAAGCAGAACATGATCAAGGAGAAGTTCAAGGAGTGGCTGTTTGCAGAGCCGGAGCGTAGACAGAAGTATGTGGAGTATTACAACGAGACATTCAATAACATCCGTCTGCGTGAGTATGACGGAAGCCACTTACAGTTTCCGGGAATGAATCCGGCGATTGAGCTAAAGCCTCATCAGAAGAATGCGGTGGCAAGAATCCTTCTCGGAGGAAATACACTACTTGCACACTGTGTCGGTGCCGGAAAGTCCTTTGAGATGATGGCTGCCTGCATGGAGCAGAAGAGACTCGGACTTGCCAATAAGACGATCATGGTTGTTCCAAAGCCACTTATCGGTCAGACGGCATCAGAGTTTTTAAGGCTTTATCCGTCAGCAAATATCCTGGTTGCCACAGAGCGTGATTTTGAAAAAAGCCGCAGAAAGCAGTTCGTATCAAGGATTGCAACAGGTGACTATGACTGCATTATCATGTCCCACTCGCAGTTTGAGAAAATCCCAATCTCCGCAGAGAGAAAGGAAAGAATGCTTAACGAGCAGATTGATGAAATCAGCTATGCAATTGATGAGATGAAGGAGCGTAATGGAGAGCGATGGACTGTAAAGCAGATGGAAAGCCAGAAGAAAAAATTGGAGGAACAGCTGAAATCCTTATCAGATGAGAGCAGGAAGGATGACCTTATTACCTTTGAGGAACTGGGTGTAGATTCTATTATGGTAGACGAAGCACATAATTTTAAGAACCTTGCGATTTTTTCCAAGATGAATAATGTGTCAGGTATCAGCAGCAGTGGAGCAAAGAAGTCAACAGATATGCAGCTTAAATGCCAGTATTTGTCTGAGATAAATGATGGCAGAGGCATTGTGTTTGCGACAGGTACGCCAATATCCAATACCATGTGTGAGATGTATGTCATGCAGCTTTACTTACAGAAAGCGGCACTTGAAGAGATGGGGATTTATCACTTTGATTCATGGGCAGCGAACTTTGGTGAAGTGACAACAGCACTGGAGCTTACTGTAGAGGGAAGCGGTTTCCGTTTTAAGAGCAGATTCAATAAGTTTACGAATCTGCCGGAGCTTATGAATATCTTCCGTGAGGTAGCAGATGTGCAGACCGCAGACATGCTTGACCTTGATGTGCCGGCACTTCGTGGTGGGAAGCCTATCATAGTGGAGTCAGAGCCTGACTGGTATGTAAAGCAGGTTATGGAAGACTTTGTTGTGAGGGCAGAGCGTATCAGAGGCGGTGGAGTTGATCCAAGTGTGGACAACTTCCTAAAGATTACTCATGAGGCAAGATTACTCGGAACAGATGCAAGGCTGATTGATAAGGACGCACCAAGTAATCCTGACGGAAAGCTCAATAAGGTAGCAGAAAATGTGTGGAAAGAATATGAGAAAGGAAATGCTGATGGTCATATAGGCTGCCAGCTTATTTTTTCGGACATCGGCACACCGGGACCGGATAAGGACTTCACCATCTATGATTATCTGAAAGAAACTCTTATCCAATATGGTATTCCGGCAGAGGAGATAGCTTTTATCCATGATGCTAAGACTGACGCACAGAGGGATGCACTTTTTAAGGAGATGAGGACAGGTAAGAAGAAGGTTCTTATCGGTTCAACGGACAAGTGTGGAACAGGTGTAAATGTGCAGACACACCTTGTTGCAATGCATCATGTGGACTGTCCTTGGAAGCCAAGCTCCATTGAACAGAGGGAAGGACGAGGCATCAGGCAGGGCAATGAAAATGAAGAGGTTGCAATCTACAGATATGTCACCAAAGGAACCTTTGATGCATACAACTGGTCGCTTGTGGAAAATAAGCAGCGTTTTATCAGTCAGGTAATGACAAGCAAGGCGGTAAGCCGAAGCTGTGAGGATATCGACGAGGCAACACTTTCCTATGCAGAGATTAAGGCAGTCGCCACAGGCAATCCTCTTATTCGTGAGAAGATGGAGATTGACAATGATGTCCAGAGATTAAAGCTTTTGAAGGCTTCCTATGACAACCAGAGATATGGCTTGCAGGATAACTTTATGATTAAGTACCCAAAGCTGATTAAGACAGCAACTGAAAAGCTTGCCAATGTCCGTGAGGATGTAAAGGCAAGGGATAAAGAGCTGATTGATAATCCGGAATTTGCCATCACCATAGGTAAAGCAACTTACACAGAGCGAGTGGATGGCGGAACGATGATGCTTGAAGCAATCAGCAAATGTAAGACCGGAGAGACAACTGCAATCGGTAAATTCCATGGATTGGAGCTGTTTGTGGAAAAGAACTTCCTTGGTATCAATTATATGGTGCTTCGTGGAAAGACTGAGTACAAGGCAGAACTTTCCACAAGTCCGGTCGGCAGCATGGTAAAGCTGGAAAACCTGTTCAATGGACTCCATGAGAACATTGATTTCTTAGAAAAGAAGATTGAGCAGTACCAGAATGACCTTGAAGCATCAAAGGCAGAGTATGACAAGCCATTTGCATACAGCAAGGAACTGGAAGAAAAGCTGTCAAGGCAGTGTGA
Source organism: Eubacterium segne (assembly GCF_014287775.1). Taxonomy (NCBI): domain Bacteria; kingdom Bacillati; phylum Bacillota; class Clostridia; order Eubacteriales; family Eubacteriaceae; genus Eubacterium; species Eubacterium segne. The sequence continues at coordinate 251,760 of NZ_JACOOZ010000001.1, read as the reverse complement.
ACTGAATGCCCAGCTTGACCTTGAGAACGCAAAGGCTGTGGATGCAGACCTGAGCGGACCGGAGGAAGAAAGAGAAGCAGATGACAGGATGGAATCTGCAGCAATTGTAGCAGAGGATAAAGGTGCTTATCCAGCCGACAGAGAGGGCAGAACACGATAGGAGAGTGAATAATATGAGCATAAGAAAAGTGGTCGCAGGACTACTGATTACAGCAGGGATTGCCATTATGGCAGTCCCTTTTTTCTGGCGGGCAACAGGAGAAAAACAGACAGAACAGCTCATAAGTGAATTTGAGCAGACATTGGAGGATGATTACGATGAAGAAACAGATGTGGAGGAAGAGCAAACCTCCATTAGTGAAGAGGATGAAGCCATTTTTAAAGAAGGCGGTGTTATCGGTATCATTGAGATACCGGGCATAGATATCCGGTATCCGGTAATGGAAGGAACCACAAGTAAAGTGCTTAATGCCGGGATCGGTCATATAGAAGAAACAGCAGGGATTGGGGAGAGTGGCAACTGTGTATTGTGCGGTCACAATGGCAGCAGATATGGCACATTTTTTACACCACTAAGTCAGATATCCATAGGTGATGAAGTAATGATAACCGACAAAAATGGGCTGAAGCATATCTATGAGGTAACAGAGACAGAGGTAGTAAATCCGTATGATAACAGCATCAAGACACAGGGCGATGAAAAAGAACTAACTCTTTTTACCTGTTCCCAGAAAGGAACCATGCGTTTTGTAGTCAGGTGCATTTATAAGGAGGCGGTGATGGATGAATAAGAGATACCGGTTAGGTGAGATAGAAGAGGCAGTATCGGAAATGGAAGAGCTAATTGACATCGAGGATGATATTGCAGAGATTGATGATGAATTTCAGATAGTCGTAAGCGGCTGGTCTGTATATGTCGAAAGCATGAATCTGACACTCAGACAGGGAATAGCCTGCGTATGGGATGCGGAGGAAGGATTATTTATGCCTGATTTTGATGTGACTATCGTGTATGAGGGAAACATCGAAACACAGGAGTGGCTCTATTATGAGCAGGACGGAATGGTCGTTACACTTGGCAACTGGTTAAATAACAGATTGTCTTGTGAACAGATAGAACAGCTTTGGTGTGAGCTTATCATACCGGAGCAAAATAAAGAACAAAAAGAAAGCGAGGAATAGCATATGAAGTATTCAATTAAAGTAAACGAAGTAAGGGCAAAAGAGGGCAGCAACATCAAAGGATTTGCAACAGTAGTATTTGGTGATTCATTTAAGATTACCAATATAGCAATCCTTGAGAATAAGGATAAGGGAGAGCTTTTTGTATCAATGCCAAGATACCGCTCCAATGAGCGTGATGAAAGCAACGGTGTGATCTATAAGGATGTGTGCAATCCTATCACAGCAGAGTTTCGAGAGGAACTCTATACCAATATCCTTGATGCCTATGCAAGAATTAAGGAACCGGAGAAAGAGGAGACACAGAAGCAGGAGCGTACACAGGAAATGCCGGAGTTTTCCGTAACTGTAACACCTTATGAGAGGGAAGGTAGTAACATCAAGGGACTTGCACGCATTTATTTTGAAAACAGTTTCATCGTAAATAACATCAATATCGTGCAGGGCAAAGAGAAAATCTTTGTATCAATGCCTTCTTATAAGACAAAGCAGGTGGACGAGCAGGGCAAGCCAATCTACCAGGATGTCTGCTATCCGGTCACAAAGGATTTCAGGGAAAAACTCTATAATGAGATTATCTCTGAATATGAGAAAGCAAAGGATAAGAGCAACGAAAATGCAAGAGAGAGTGCAGAGAAACATCATGGCAATCCCGATAAAGAGAAGGACAAAGAGGCGACGCCCTTTCGATAATCAGTAATCAGAGTACAGGGGCGGCCAAGGCTGCCCCATTTACAGAATGGAGGAAACAGAATGGATATGGAAGCAGGAAAAACACTTACCAATGAGGAGGTCATAAGAGAACTTCTCGACTTATTAAAGAAAAATGCCATGAAAGAGCAGGCAAACGATGTATTTGAGATATGCAGCTATGTGGATGGACTGGAGAAAAAGATTGATTCCATGACGGAAGAACTCACCAATATGCAGAACCAGATCAAAGAAATGCAGGAAGATACTCTTGTCAATAATGCTAAAAAGGGCTTGACAAATAAAGGGTTAAGGAATATAATTAGATTCAGTATTATACAAGGAGTTAATAAATATGCGGCAAGGTATTCTTAAATAAACTGTCAATTTGATAGTGGGAACAAAAAGTAGCAGTCCCGTTTCACTTTTAATATGGGGCTTAGTTTTTTGTACCCAGTTTAAGAATACTTTTATCATGTAATTTTATATGCCCGAAAACATATAAGTGTTTTGGGGCTATTGGAGTTATTTACCCAGTGATAGGAGTATTTATCACTGGGTATTTTTATGCCCTTTTTTGGGTGTTGATAGGAGGAAAATCACATGAAAATAATTAACTTAGGCATTCTGGCTCACGTTGACGCAGGAAAGACAACATTAACGGAAAGTTTATTGTATACCAGTGGTGCAATTGCAGAACTAGGGAGCGTAGATGAAGGCACAACAAGGACAGATACAATGAATTTGGAGCGTCAAAGGGGAATCACTATCCAGACAGCAGTGACATCTTTTCAGTGGGAGGATGTAAAAGTCAACATTATAGATACGCCAGGCCATATGGATTTTTTGGCGGAAGTATACCGTTCTTTATCCGTATTAGACGGAGCAGTATTATTAGTTTCTGCAAAGGATGGCATACAGGCACAGACCCGTATACTGTTTCATGCACTACAGATAATGAAGATTCCGACAATTTTTTTCATCAATAAAATTGACCAAGAGGGGATTGATTTGCCAATGGTATATCGGGAAATGAAAGCAAAGCTTTCTTCGGAAATTATAGTGAAGCAAAAGGTTGGGCAGCATCCCCATATAAATGTAACGGACAATGACGATATGGAACAGTGGGATGCGGTAATTATGGGAAACGATGAACTATTAGAGAAATATATGTCAGGGAAACCGTTTAAAATGTCAGAACTGGAACAGGAAGAAAACAGGAGATTCCAAAACGGAACGTTATTTCCCGTTTATCACGGAAGCGCTAAAAACAATCTGGGGATTCGGCAGCTTATAGAAGTGATTGCCAGTAAATTTTATTCATCAACGCCTGAAGGTCAATCTGAATTATGCGGGCAGGTTTTTAAGATTGAATATTCAGAGAAAAGGCGGCGTTTTGTTTATGTGCGTATATATAGCGGAACATTGCATTTGAGGGATGTTATTAGAATATCTGAAAAAGAGAAAATAAAAATCACAGAGATGTGTGTTCCGACAAACGGTGAATTATATCCATCCGATACAGCCTGCTCTGGTGATATTGTAATTTTACCAAATGATGTTTTGCAGCTAAACAGTATTTTGGGGAACGAAATGCTGTTGCCGCAGAGAAAATTTATTGAAAATCCTCTCCCTATGCTCCAAACAACGATTGCAGTAAAGAAACCTGAACAGCGGGAAATATTGCTTGGGGCACTTACAGAAATTTCAGATGGCGACCCTCTTTTAAAATATTATGTGGATACTACAACGCATGAGATTATACTTTCTTTTTTGGGGAATGTGCAGATGGAAGTCATTTGTGCCATCCTTGAGGAAAAATATCATGTGGAGGCAGAAATAAAAGAGCCTACTGTTATATATATGGAAAGACCGCTTAGAAAAGCAGAATATACCATCCACATAGAAGTCCCGCCAAATCCTTTCTGGGCTTCTGTCGGGTTGTCCATAGAGCCGCTCCCTATTGGAAGCGGAGTGCAGTATGAAAGCAGAGTTTCACTTGGATATTTAAATCAATCGTTCCAAAATGCGGTTATGGAGGGGGTTCTTTATGGCTGCGAGCAGGGGCTGTATGGATGGAAAGTGACAGACTGTAAAATCTGTTTTGAATATGGATTGTATTATAGTCCTGTAAGTACCCCCGCAGACTTTCGGCTGCTTTCCCCTATCGTATTGGAGCAGGCTTTAAAAAAAGCAGGGACAGAACTATTAGAGCCATATCTCCACTTTGAAATTTATGCACCGCAGGAATATCTCTCACGGGCGTATCATGATGCTCCAAGGTATTGTGCAGATATTGTAAGTACTCAGATAAAGAATGACGAGGTCATTCTGAAAGGAGAAATCCCTGCTAGATGTATTCAAGAATACAGGAACGATTTAACTTATTTCACAAATGGGCAGGGAGTCTGCTTGACAGAGTTAAAAGGATACCAGCCAGCTATTGGTAAATTTATTTGCCAACCCCGCCGCCCGAATAGCCGTATAGATAAGGTTCGGCATATGTTCCACAAGTTAGCTTAACAGCTTGCAAAAGTCATATAAAATGAGATTTGAAAGGATTAGAGACTAATTATGATGAAATGCGAATGGATATTGTGTCCTGTTTGTGGGAGCAAAACCCGTAATAAAATTAGGAAGGACACTGTTTTGGAGAATTATCCCCTTTATTGTCCAAAATGCAGACAAGAAAGATTGATTAAAGTTGACAACTTGAAGATAACTGTCATCAAAGAGCCAGACGCTTAAGACGCAGAGCCGATTATTTTTGTAATATATTAGAGCATCTAGAAGAAACTATTTATCAAATTTTATGAAAAGGAATGAGCATATGTTTGGAGAAACATTGCATTGCGGTGAACTTATAAAGAGACTTAACGATGCACTTGGAAGAAAGGCTAATAATACGTTGATGTGCAATGATGTCACCCTTTCGCAGATTAAGGTCCTCGCAACTATCAGCGAGGCAGCCGATGAGACGATAACGCTAAAAGAACTTGAAAAGCATTTTGAAGTTAAACAGGCAACGATGGCAGGAATTGCTGCACGTCTGGAAAAAAATGGGATGATAGAGGGGTTTTATGATTCAAATGATAAAAGAATCAAACATGTAAAGCTCACGGCAAAAGGTGAGGAGATATGCAAGACGGCAAGAGCTTCAATGGATGAAAATGAGAGGGAACTTTTAAAGGCACTTAATGATGATGAAAAAGGACAGCTTAGAAATCTTTTGCAGAAAGTATATGACAGTATCAAGTCATGCTGACTGTAGACTTATAAGGTGAATTTAATCGAAGGGAGAATGATAAAAATATGATAAAAACATTAGCAAAATGTATGGGCAAATATAAAAAAGAATCAATTATAACGCCAATATTTACTGCAGTTGAAGTTTTTTTGGAAATTCTTATTCCATTTATAACAGCCTCAATAATTGATAAAGGAATACAGGCCGGAGATATGAGAAAGGTTGGTATTTATGGTGGAATAATGCTTATTATAGCATTTTTGAGCCTTTTTTGTGGTATACAGGCAGGAAAGTATGGGGCGGCAGCATCAACAGGATTTGCGTGTAATCTGAGAGAGAAAATGTATGAAAATATACAGACATTTTCATTTTCTAATATTGATAAATTCAGTACAGCAGGTCTTGTAACACGTATGACAACTGATGTAACTAATGTACAGAATGCTTATCAGATGATAATAAGGAGTGTTGTGAGAGCACCTCTCATGATGATTTGCAGTATTACAATGTGTGTAATAATAAGTCCGAGATTAAGTATTATATTTCTTGTTGCACTTATATTTTTAGGATTTGTACTTTTCTTTATTATATATAAAGTAACACCGGTTTTTACATCAGGTTTTGAAAAATATGATGAACTCAATGCGAGCGTTCAGGAGAATATTTCAGGAATCCGTGTTGTTAAGGCATTTGTACGTGAGGAGCATGAAAATAAAAAGTTTAATAAAGCGGCAGATAATCTTTATAAAACATTTGTTAAAGCCGAGTCATTTCTTGCATTTAACAATCCGACTATGATGCTTGTTGTATATGGATGTATTGTTGCATTGTCATGGTTTGCTTCACATTTTATTGTGTCGGGTTCAATTACAACTGGTAATCTTACATCAATGTTCAGTTACGTAATGAACATGCTTATGGCACTTATGATACTTTCAATGATATTTGTAATGGTTTCAATGAGTGCGGCAAGTGCAAGGCGTATTTCAGAAGTTCTTAATGAAAAAGCGGACCTTGCCAATCCGGAAAAACCTTATGAAGAAGTGGAAGACGGAAGAATCGATTTTAATCATGTTAATTTTTCATACAGAAAAAACAGTACAGAGGATACTTTACATGATATTGATATTCATATTAATGCAGGTGAGACAATTGGTATTATTGGTGGTACAGGATGCGGAAAATCAAGTTTTGTGAGCCTTATAAGCCGTCTTTATGATGTTACTGAAGGTTCTGTATGTGTTGGCGGAAAAGATGTAAGAACTTATGATATGGATGCACTCCGTAATCAGGTGGCTGTAGTATTACAGAAAAATGTCCTGTTTTCAGGAACAATACTTGACAATCTCAGATGGGGTGATGACAATGCTTCATATGAAGATTGTGTTGAGGCATGTAAACAGGCATGTGCTGATGAATTTATCGAGAGAATGCCTAAGAAGTATGATACATGGATAGAACAGGGCGGTACTAATGTTTCAGGTGGTCAGAGACAGAGACTCTGTATTGCGAGAGCATTGCTTAAAAAACCAAAGGTTCTTATTCTTGATGATTCGACAAGTGCTGTAGATACTGCAACAGACGCAAAAATCAAACAGGCATTTGCCCAGAAAATTCCGGGAACAACAAAGCTTATAGTTTCGCAGAGAATTTCAAGTATTCAGGATGCCGACAGAATTATTGTTCTTGAAGATGGAAAAGTCAGTGGCTTTGATACACATGAGAATCTTATGGAAAATAACAAAGTTTACCGCGAAATCTGTGAAGTTCAGATGCAGGGCGGCGGCGATTTCGACGAATCGGCAGAATAGTGAGAATAGGAGGAAGACATGAAAAATAAAAATGAGAACAAAGAGAAGAATCCGCTTTTATTATTAAAAAGACTTCTTTCTTATATAGTAAAAAATTATAAATTGGCATGTTTCATGGTGGTCGTTTGCATATTGGTTTCGGCACTTACGACATTATGTGGAACTTTATTTATACAGAAACTTATTGATAATTACATTGTGCCTCTTACCCAGATGGCAGTTCCTGATTATTCACCGCTTGCACAGGCTCTTTTAAAACTTGTAGCAATATTTGCAGTGGGTGTTTTATGTTCCTACGGATATAACAGAATTATGGTAAATGTTGGTCAGGGTACTATGAAAAAGCTCCGTACAGAGATGTTTACTAACATGGAATCACTTCCAATCAGATATTTTGATACACATGCACATGGAGATATAATGTCGGTATATACAAATGATATTGATACATTAAGACAGCTTATAAGCCAGAGTATTCCACAGGTTCTTAATTCACTTATAACACTTGTATCAACATTTGTAAGTATGATAGTTCTTGATATACCACTTACAATTGTATCTGTTATTATGGTTGCAATTATGCTTTTTGTGACATCAAAGCTTTCCGCTGCATCTGGCAGATATTTCATTGAACAGCAGAAAGATATCGGTAAAGTAAATGCTTATATTGAGGAAATGATGGAAGGGCAGAAGGTTGTTAAGGTATTCTGTCATGAGCAGGAAAGTCTTGAACAGTTTAAGCAGATTAATAACAAGTTAAGAGAAAGTGCCAACAATGCTAATAAAATTGCAAATATTACAATGCCTATCAATGAAAATATAGGAAATATAAGTTATGTTTTGTGTGCACTTGTAGGTGGTGTGCTTGCATTAAGCGGCTTTTCAGGACTTACAATTGGTACACTTGTAGCATTTCTTTCATTAAACAAGAGTTTCACACAGCCTGTAACAGAGATAAGCCAGCAGGTAAGCAGTATTGTAATGGCTATGGCAGGTGCCGGCAGGGTATTTGACCTTTGTGATGAAGTACCAGAGACAGATGAAGGTGATGTTGAACTTGTAAATATATGTTATGATTCAAATGGTGAAATCCATGAAACTGAAGAACTGACAGAGATGTGGGCATGGAAAAAACCAAATGCTGCAAACAAAGATGAAATGTATACAAGACTTCAGGGTGATGTTACATTTGATGGAGTTGATTTTGGATATAATCCTGACAAAATCGTGCTTCACGATATAAAAATGTTCGCAAAACCTGGTCAGAAGCTTGCGTTTGTAGGTTCTACCGGTGCCGGAAAGACAACAATTACCAACCTTATTAACAGGTTTTATGATATACAGGATGGTAAAATCCGTTATGATGGAATTAATATTAATCATATTAAAAAAGACGATTTACGCCGAAGCCTGGGCATTGTTTTACAGGATACCAACCTTTTTACAGGCACGATTATGGACAATATCAGATATGGAAGACTCAATGCAGCTGATGAAGAATGTATAGCTGCCGCAAAGCTTGCTAATGCTGATGGATTTATAAAAAGACTTCCTGATGGTTATAACACAGTGCTTACCGGCGGTGGTGCGAACCTTAGTCAGGGACAGCGTCAGCTTCTTGCAATAGCGAGGGCGGCAGTTGCAGATCCTCCTGTTCTTATTCTTGATGAGGCGACTTCTTCTATTGATACACGTACAGAAAAACTTGTACAGCGTGGTATGGATGCACTTATGACAGGAAGAACTTCATTTGTTATCGCTCATCGTCTTTCTACGGTACGGAATGCAGACTGTATTATGGTTATGGAACAGGGAAGAATTATTGAGCGTGGTACACATGACCAGCTTATGGAAGAAAAAGGCAGATACTATCAGCTTTACACAGGAAAGTCAATCAGTGCGTAAGATTTTGATTAATTGGTATTAAATAAACATTTCAAAAACACGGGGTATAAAAATATGAAATATGCTTATATTAACGGAAAAATACTTGACGGAACCAAAGATATGCAGGTAAAAGAGGGCTTCGTCATACTTACGGACAATGATAAAATTGAGGATATTGTCAAGGCAGGCACGGATTTGAATGGATATGAAAAAGTTGATTTAAAACGCAGATATATTATGCCCGGTCTTATAAATATGCATGTTCACCTTGCAGGTAATGGCAAGCCGCAGAAAAAACAGCGTGATAATGAGAAACTTGTAAAAATACTTATGGGAAATGCACTTATGCGTTCAATTGCATACGGTATGGTTGCCGGATTTGCAAAAACAGAGCTTATGAGCGGTGTGACAACAATAAGAACGGTTGGCGGACTTGGAAGTTTTGATACAAAATTAAGAGATGAGATTAATGCAGGAACAAAGATGGGACCTAGAATACTTGCCGCTAATGAAGGGATTTCCGTGCCTGGCGGACATATGGCTGGCTCTGTTGCTGTTGCGGCGGACAGTATAGATACAGCCTTAAAACATCTGGAGCAATCGGAAAAAGAAAAGGTTGATTTGATAAAGCTTATGATTACTGGCGGCGTAATGGACGCAAAAGAAAAAGGTGTTCCGGGTGAACTGAAAATGTCTCCGGAAATGGTAAAGGTAGTCTGTGACAAGGCACATGAAAATGGCTATTTAGTTGCTGCACATGTCGAATCTCCGCAGGGGGTGCGTGTTGCTCTTGAAAATGGTGTTGACTCAATTGAACACGGTGCAAAAATTGATGATGATACAATTAAGTTATTCAAGGAAAGAAAAGCATTTCTTTGCACAACAATTTCGCCTGCACTTCCGTATGCATTGTTTGATCGTTCGATTACCAACGCAACTGAAGTTGAACAGTTTAACGGAAATGTTGTGTTTGAGGGAATAATTGCATGTGCGAAAGCGGCACTTGAAAATGATATACCTGTCGTTCTTGGCAATGATGTCGGATGTCCGTGGATTACACAGTATGATTTCTGGAGAGAATTGTATTATTTCCACAAATATACGGGCGTTTCCAATGCGTTTGCACTGTATACGGCAACCGCAAGAGCTGCCGAAATGGCGGGAATCGGTGATATTACCGGTACGCTCGAAAAAGATAAATGTGCAGATATGATTGTAACCGAGGAAAACCCACTCGATGACCTCAGAGCATTACGACATGTAAAAATGGTTGTCGCAAGAGGAACGATTATGGAAAATCCTAAAGTTAAAATAAATAAGCGTGTCGAGACTGAACTTGATAAATTCCTATAAAAAAACCCCGCTGCGGCGGGGCTTTTTTATTCATAAAACACATATAATTTGTCAAATACTCTGTTATAATTTCTCCATAATAATTGTTCATCTGCAATTTCGCATAGATAAAAGGTTTTAATAAATAACGGATTATGATACATATAACAGGACAAATAAAAATCCAGTTTTTATTAACTAGGGATGTTGCCACTCCTTTACTCCATTGTACTGGAATTTCTGTCGGCAACTTAGAATAAGACAAAGCCCCAATAATCAAGCATAGTGCGGTAATCATAGTCCAGGTAAGCATACTTCCCCATATATACAAAAAGCTGACTGAATCCAGTTTGAAAACAGTTCGATTATCTTTCCAATAGTCATGAAAATCTGTTACATACTGTTCTACCTGTAATTTTTCATAACTAATACTTCCTTCATCCAGCATTTTTTCGCACATGAGTTTCGCCTTATTCAAATCAGTAATCTGATTTTTTAATACTTCCTTTTGCTTCTCAAGCATTTCCTGCAATGTTACTTTTTCGGATATAATATTTCGTATATCTTCAATAGAAATTCCCAATGTACGTAGATATGCAATCTTCTTTATATTTTCCACATCATTTTTAGAATAATCTCTATAACCATTACTTTCATTTCTCGAAGGCTCAATAAGTTTTTCCTTTTCATAAAAACGGATATTAGAACGGGATAAACCTGTTCGCTCTTCTACGTCTTTTATAGTCATATTATGCCCTCCTTTCGAGCAACTCTATTTTACTTAATAATAAGCTATAAACAAGGTTTACAGTCAAGCATTTATCAAAAAAACTATAGTTGTTGATAAGGACATGAAAAGCTGTCCAAAATAGAAGGTGAACCGGATTGCTGCTCCGACTCAATCTTCCACATGGAATACATCTTCCACCAGCATATTAAAGTACTTTGATATCCGCAGCATAAATTCGGCAGATGGGGTGCTGTCCCCACGCTCTATCCTGCCGACAGTTTTGGTGCTGTATCCAATAGCAGCGGCAAGGTCATCCTGGTAAATGCCTCGCTGTTCACGTATTTCTCTTATATTATTGGTAACCGCCATAAAAATCCCTTCTTTCAGTTCTATAGATATTTTCTTATTGTCAATTATGCAAAATAATGTGTCCGATAAAAATGACTTGCAATTTTATCGGCAATGTCCTGTAATAGCACAAGCATCAGATTTTCCAAGAACTTTTCCAAATATGTCTAAGCGGTCATTTTCACTAACCTTGATAGGTGCATACTTTTCATTGAGTGAGATAAGGAAAATTCCTTCTTTATCGTTTTGTAATTTCTTAATATAGGCTTCTCCGTTTAGAGCGAAGATGCCGATTTCTCCATTAGCAACAGATTCCTGCTGTAATATCCATGCAATCTGACCATCGTGGAATTCTGGTTCCATACTGTCACCACTAATACGGACACCGAAAGTAGTATCTTCTGGCAGGATAGATTCATCTATGCGTACAGTCTCTTTCGGTCCATCTACAAGGAAGTTACCGGTTCCGGCTGATACAGCATTTTCAAAAATATCAATGCTACGGAATGGAATTATCTTAGCAGTCTGCTTTTCATACATTCCGGATGCGTGGAGCAGATTGATATAATCCATAGCTTTTTCCCTGCCTTCATCAGTTAGTGATGAGAAAGGATCGGCAGGATTTACTCCAAAATATGCCTCATACATGTTAGTAATACCAAGGATTCTACACACTTTGTAAAATATGGTAACGCTTGGTTCAGCAAGATTTCTCTCCCAGTTGGATATGGCTTTATAGGAAATGGTAATGCCTTCCTTTGCCAGTTCATCAGCGAGATCCTGTTGGAGCAAGCCTTTCTTTTTTCTATATGTTGAAATGATTTCTCCGATTGAGTACATACATACGCCTCTTTTCTTTCATTTTGTTGATTTCAAATGTCTCTTTTCACTCCATAGTATATAGCAATAGTGCCAATTATTCAAGTTAAAAATCCAATATAATGAGAAAAAGGACACATGTGTCCGTTGACAGTCGATTATTCTTGGGGTTATACTATGCCCTGTAAGGAACATTACTCATATACTTGGACTAAAGGTTATGGTAGTGACAGATTAAATGCAGCAGGAGGTTATGCAGATGGGAGACAGGGTAATACTTCATTCAGATATCAACTGTTGCTATGCTTCGATTGAGCATCTGCATCATCCGGAGCTTGCAGGAAAGCCACTGGCAGTAGGCGGTGACCCGGAGGCAAGACATGGGATTGTCTTAACAGCCGACTATATTGCCAAGAAGTACGGTGTGAAAACAGGAATGGCACTCTGGCAGGCAAAGCAGGTCTGTCCTGACATAACGTTTGTTTCACCAAGAATGGACTTATATCTTCGATTCTCAAGAATGGCACATGAGATATATGCAGAATATACGGACAGGCAGGAGCCATATGGAATTGATGAGTGCTGGCTTGATGTGACAGGGAGCAGCTCCCTTAAAGGGGATGGATTGCTCATTGCACAGGAAATCAGCAGGAGAATGAAGTCAGAGCTTGGCATCACAGTAAGTGTTGGTGTTTCTTTCAATAAGATATTTGCAAAGCTTGGTTCAGACTATAAGAAACCTGATGCAATCACAACTATGTATAAGAGTGAGTTTAAGCAGAAGGCATGGTCACTTCCGGTGGCAGATCTTCTATACGTTGGCAAAAGTACGAACAGAAAGCTTGCATTATTTGGTATTAAAACCATAGGTGATCTTGCAAGAGCAGATGAAGATGTGCTTAACAGTCACCTTGGAAAGATGGGCAGTATCTTATGGTCATTTGCGAATGGCTATGATGATTCACCTGTCAAGCTAGAGAATACCCACGCTCCAATCAAATCGGTGGGAAACAGCACAACGACTCCAAAGGATTTAGTATGTGATGAGGATGTAAAGATTGTTCTTTATATTCTGGCTGAGAGTGTTGCAGCAAGACTTCGTGAGAATGGATTCCGGTGCAGAGTGGTTGAGATAAGTGTCAGGGATAATGAGTTATTCTCTTTTATTCGTCAGAAAAAGATTGACCATGCAACGAATATCACCGGAGAGATAGCTGCATATGCTTATCAGATATTTAAGGAAAACTATAACTGGAGCAAGCCGATCCGCAGTGTTGGTGTCCGAGGTGCAGACTTAGTAACAGATAATTATTGGGAACAGATTGATTTGTTCTCAAGTGTGGAGAAGCGTGAAAAGCAGATGAAGATGGATTCAGCGGTGGATGAGATACGCAGAAGATTTGGATTTTACAGTATCCAGAGGGGACTCATGTACCGGGACAGGATTCTGTCGGCAGTCAATGCAAAAGAAGAACACACAGTACATCCACATGGGTATTTTGGATAAAGAGGGAGGCGGAACATGAGCGAAGCAGCAAGAATTGATCTGGTAGACAGAGCACCATTGACGGAGAAGCAGCAGAATGTGTATGAAAGCATTATGCAATATCAGCGTGTGAATGGCTATGCTCCTACTATCAGGGAGATATGCAAGATGGTAGGGGTGGCATCGACTTCAAGTGTTTATGCACATCTGAAAATATTAGAAGAAAAAGGCTATATAGCAAGGAAGATGGATGCTTCTAGAGCAATAGCAATCTTGTAAGGAAGGTGATTACATTGCGCAATAAGGTATATGTTGATGTACTTGCAGAGTTTTCAAAGGACGGACTGCTCATTCCCAAAGAGATAACATGGGAAGATGGCAGAAAGTATGAGATTACACGAGTAAAAGACAAGCGCAGAGCTGCCAGTACAAGGGCTGGTGGCGTTGGAGAGCGTTATACCTGCGTGGTAGATGGAAAGGAAATATTCCTTTTCTATGAAGATAACAATATGTGGTTTATGGAAAGAGCCGGAGCCTGATGTGATTGTGTGCTTACAGCACAATTCATATCAGTTGGCTTTAGATCAGCAAAGCCGGGGAATGTGCAGACATTCATCGGAACTCTCGGCAAAAGGCTTGCAAAGGTGATTTCCCTTTCCTTTACGAGTACAGAATTGTAGATTGATGATTTTGTATGAATAAGGAGCGAACTGAATTGAACAAAGAAAATGTTATAGAAATTAGATGTAAAAAATGCAACAAGTTAATGATGGAATATTTTGTATGCGGTGATGATTCCACTGTGGCACTTCAGAATATTGGAATTAAGTGTGACAGATGCAAGCGAGTGATGATACTCAAGAAGTATTCCGAGGGAATGATGAAGGAACATTCTGAGAATGGAACTTTCAGAATATAACGATTGAAAATTAAATTATAGCCCACCTGATAAGGGCACATCAAAAGATGGAAGCACCAGAGACGCAGGGGAAACGAACAGTATTTATGATACTGGTTTCCTCGTGCGTCTTTTTGTGCTGTAAAGGTAATCCGACTTGTTCGTTTCCAAGGGCGGCAAGGAGGATTTATGAGCAGTAAAGCACAGGCAAGAGAAAAGGATTATGAGAGAGGATTACGAATTGCTGATAGAAGAAAGGCGATTGGATTGTCACAGGATGAGTTAGCTCATAGAGCTGGCATAGGCAGACAGGCATTGTCGGCTATTGAAAATGGTGGAGATTTTAAGACAAAGACATTAGATAGTCTGGCAATCGTACTAGGTGTATCTGTTGATTTCATTATGTATGGGGAGAATGAAGAAAAATCAGAACTGTTATCTGAGGCAATGGATGTTCTTTCAGATATGGATGAATTGCAGATAAGACAGTGCCTTGCAATGATGAAAGCGATGAAAAGAGTGTCAGTTGAAAAGTGATTGTCGTGTTTACACGACATAATTGTCGCCTGTACACGGTCGGCAATTAAGGTGTGGCAGATTACAATATACTTGTGCTTGAGATACAGCACACCACGAGAGTGGAGGCGCCAAAACTCTCCAATACGAAATCGTAAAGGAGATAACAAAATGAAAAAAAGAGATTTTAACTTAGTAGGAAACGAAGGTACAGATAATCAGGAGCTTGCAAAGGGTATTGCATTTGTAAAGTCACGCAGAGCGGAACTCAATGTAGTCCAGATGGTTGAAAGTATGCGTGATCAGGCAATACCTAATGGAGTAATAATAAATGATGCGTATTGTGATCGCTCAATGACAAGGGACTATGACAGAGAAGCACTGAATGCTTTCTTTGCAACACTTAAAGAGGGATATTTTGAGGTTGTAGTAGTCAGAAGCCTGAATGAGATCACCGATGACATTTATGATCTGGAGGAATTTG
The DNA here is from genome assembly GCF_014287775.1 of Eubacterium segne. Taxonomy (NCBI): domain Bacteria; kingdom Bacillati; phylum Bacillota; class Clostridia; order Eubacteriales; family Eubacteriaceae; genus Eubacterium; species Eubacterium segne. Next base: position 236,330 of record NZ_JACOOZ010000001.1, on the reverse strand, counting down.
TGAAGACCATCACAGATATGGGCATATGGCTCTATTCTCTTGAAGTCGGTCCGGTGCCAATTACTGTATCTCATGCAGAGGACTTTGGATGCTAATGGAGTCCTTTGGTAGATCGACAACAGAAAATCATTCCGGTCGGGACAAACAAGTCCCGGCTGTGAAGGATTGCAGATTTACGCAGACTGCATTCGGAACAGTAGTACATGATTCGAGAGGGAAGTGGCTTGGTCAGTATGAAACAGAAGATGCAGCTGTAGAGATGTTAAGAGAAATGGCAAAGGACGATGGAGGATATAGCGATGAAATATGATGGTTATCAAGTTGGAATCGTGATTAAGTCGTTACGAATCCAAAGAAATCTTACAAAAGAAGCCCTTGCTGCTGAGCTTGGTATTAGTGAGTCAACTATCAAAAAGTATGAGAATGGAGAACGTGCATTAAGTATCACAAATCTATTTAAGATAATTGATTATTTCAAAGTAGATGCCAATACAATCCTGAATGTGGCAGAGGGTAAGAAAGAAAATTCAATAGACTCTAGGTTGGAATTAATGGATTATAGCAGGAAGGCATATTTTCAAAAGATATTTAACGAGATGCTTGATAATGCAGAGATGCTTGTTTCATAGGAGGTTTGGCTATGAGAAGAAAGAAAAAGACGATTGAATGTATAGAGTATCTGTCAGTAAGTGCACCATTGGATAAAGTGGATCGCTTAGAGGACAAGCAGAGTAAATATATTCATGAGTATGTAAAAAATAAAGAATACATGATTGTTGGCACTGAACGCCGACATGGATTTTCACAGAATGATGTGGACAGACAGTGGCATCAGATTGTGGATAAGATTAGAAAAAAGCAGGTAGATGGTGTAATAGTCGCAAACATGAGTGTTATTACAGACAACCTTATTGATGCATTTATAAAAATAGCACAGGTTCAGGATGCAGGAGGAATTATTGTTACAGTAGATGATGGCAGACTGGCTATGCAGTTAAGGGGGTTTTAGGTTATGAATAAGAATAAAAAACGATATGACAAATATAAAAAATTTGACGTTGTATATGCAGACTTTGGTCGTAACCCACATGGAGTACAGGGCGGAATCAGACCTGGAATTGTGGTATCGTGTGATGCAAGTAATCATGGTGGTGCACCTCAGATTTCAGTTGTTCCATTATCATCAAAATTGAAAGATAATCCTGTGCATGTGATAGTTGAGCCTTCAGAAATAAGAGGGTATGCATTGAGCAATAGATCTGATTTTATGCCGGAGGATATTCAGACCTTGAATAAGGGCTGTGTTCGTTTTAAGTCGGGATATATTCCGGGAGAATCAGAGATTAGGGAAGCAATGGATAGAGCAATGATTATGCAGTTTAATCTGTTACCAGTAGCACGTAAGATGGTATTAGAGGAATTGGAGATGAAACAAAATGGATAGCAGAACAAGGAAAACAAATAATAAGAGATTTGTCAGATATCCAGAGGGTGCAGAGATGTACTCAATGAGTTTATCAAAGTTCCAGCAGTTAGCTAAGGATGCGAAAGCATGTTATAAGATGAATAGACTGGTGCTTGTGAACCTTGATATTCTTGATGAATATCTGGAGACATTTCATATAGAAGACGAGGAATTCTACAAATAAATTGAAAAGAATATGAAAGAGTATGCATTAATATACTTGACTTTATGTCCGACATAAAGTATACTATGTTCAGATGGAGGTGATATATTGGCAAAGATGGGACGACCAAAGGCTGAAAATCCTGCTGATAAGAGGATTACAATCAGACTGAATGGTGAAGAACATGAATTGCTGCTTGAATACACCAAAAATCATAACATGACTATGACGCAAGTAGTTAAAATGGCAGTGTTAGAGAAACTAATGGCTGACCAGAAGTAATGCAGGCTCTTTTCTTTTTGAGAAAGGAGAAAAGATGGCTTGTAGAAAAGATGGTAAAGGAAGAGTATTACGAAAAGGAGAGCATTATCGTAAAACTGATGGTAGGTATTCATATATTTATACTGATCCATTGGGAAAACAAAGGACGATATATGCGAAATCTCTTGTAACACTTAGGCAGAAAGAAGACGAACTTGTTCGTGACCAGATGGACGGGTTAAATGTATATGTTGCTGGAAGTGCAGATGTAAATTTTTTGTTTGATAGATATATTTCTACCAAGACGGAGTTGCGAAGCACTACAAAAGCAAATTACTTATATACATGGGAACATTTTATCAGGGATACTTTTGGAAAGAAAAAGATTAAGGATGTAAAGTATTCTGATGTCTTATTTTTCTATACGGATTTGATTACGAACAAAGGATTGCAGGTAAATACTTTGGAGAGTATCAATACTGTATTGCGACCTACATTTGAGCTGGCAGTACGAGATGATATAATAAGAAGAAATCCTGTAGATGGAGCTTATGCCGAGGTGAAAAAAAGAAATGGTGGTGCTAGAAAGAGTCGAAGAGCACTGACAGTAGAGCAGCAGAGAGAATTTATTGATTATGTTGCGAAGAATCCGTTTTTCTTCCATTGGTATCCGTTTTTTGTATTTCTGCTTGGAACTGGATGCAGAATCGGTGAGGCAATAGGCATCAGATGGGACGATGTTGATATGAAGAAACGAACAATCAATATTAACCATAGTCTTACTTATTACACAAGATCTGACAATTCATTCAAGTGTGAGTTTAGGGTTTCAGAACCTAAAACAGAAGCAGGAATAAGGACAATTCCAATGATGGGACCGGTGTATGAAGTGCTCAAGTCTGAATACCAGCGTCAGCAGGAAGAAGGTTTTTGTGTTGCAGAGGTTGATGGAATGACAAACTTTATATTTACTAATCGGTTTGGAAATCCACATAATCCGCAGGCAGTAAATCGTGCAATCAAGAGAATCGTTGATGCTCATAATGCCGAAGAAGAGGTAGAGGCAAAGAAAAAGAAGAGAGAACCTATAATGTTGCCCAGGTTTTCATGTCACATTTTTAGACACACATTTGCTTCAAGGTTTTGTGAGAACGAAACCAATGTAAAAGTTATTCAAGAAGTAATGGGACATGCTGATGTCAGCACAACCATGAACATTTATGCGGAGGCAAATCCAGAGGTTACTAGAGAGGCTTTGGAGAAACTTGCCAAGAACATGGATGTATTTTAGAAACAACGATATAATATAGAAAAGAGTCCTCTGATTTGAGGACTAGGCAATTGACCAAAAAAATTTAATATGACTAATATATGACCAAAAAAGACTGCAAATTTGGTTATTTTAGTACAGCTTGCTAAAGAAAATATTGTAATGATTTAAAGAAATGTAAATCATCTTACAGCTCTTTACAGCAGGAGCGAAAAAGCTTCCGACAATGAAGAAGTTGGATGATGTAAATAAGAAAAATGATGTAAAACCTAAGGCTGATGTGGAAGTGAAGGCAGAGCCTGAAAAGATTGATTTTTCTAAGGTAAAGGTAGAGCCTTTATTTGAGGAATTTGTTGATTTTGATACATTCAGCAAGTCAGATTTCCGTGCAGTAAAGGTTAAAGAGTGTGTTGCAGTACCGAAGTCAAAGAAACTGTTACAGTTTACTCTTGATGACGGAACAGGCACAGACAGAACCATTTTAAGCGGTATTCATAGCTTTTATGAGCCGGAAGAACTGGTTGGAAAGACTCTTATTGCTATCACAAATCTTCCACCGAGAGCTATGATGGGCATTGACTCTTGTGGTATGCTTCTCAGTGCTATCCACGAAGAAGAAGGCGAAGAAAAGCTTCATCTTCTGATGGTAGATGACCACATTCCGGCAGGTGCAAAGCTCTATTAAGATGAGAAAACTGAGCCTTGCGGCGGTGTGCGCTTGCGAACACCGACATAAGGCGAAAAACACACGGAGACGTTAGTCGACGTGATGTAAAGATGTACCGTTTTACCGAATAGACGGGACGTACTTCATTTGATAAAAAACTAAAAAAATAGCGATTTACATCAAACTTACATCAATTGATGCAGAAATCGGTGCAAGCAAGAAAAAATCGCATAATTTGGAACATCAGCAGGAAAACAAGCACGAGCAAAGCGAGTATTTGTTTTCACCTGATGTGACAACGACAAAATCAAGGAGTGCTAAGCACGGCAACGGCAAAGCCGTTGGATTTTGGAGTGATAAATGAGTGGGCAATTCCAATCGGAGTTGCCCATTTTTAAAACAAACAGAAATACAAATCGGAAGTTGGAGGATACACGCATGAAAATTGTAATCATTAATGGAAGTGCCAGAAAAGGAAATACGCTGGCAGCAATCAATGCATTTATAAAAGGAGCGTCAGAAAAGAATAAAATTGAAATCATTGAACCCGACAAACTCAACATTGCACCATGCAAGGGATGTGGTGTCTGTCAATGCTCTAAGGGATGCGTCGATAAGGATGATACAAATTCTACAATTGATAAAATTGCTGCCGCAGATATGATTCTTTTTGCTACACCAGTTTATTGGTGGGGAATGTCAGCACAATTGAAACTTATCATTGATAAGTGCTACTGCCGTGGATTGCAGTTAAAAAACAAAAAAGTTGGCACAATTGTTGTAGGTGGTTCTCCCGTAGGCAGTATCCAGTATGAGCTTATTGATAAGCAGTTTGACTGTATGGCAAAATATCTTTCATGGGATATGCTTTTCAAAAAATCATATTACGCAACAGCCAGAGATGAACTTGAAAAAAATAAGGATTCCATGAACGAACTTGAGTGGATCGGAAAAAATTTATAAAGCACACACCAAATTCCAGTTTGGAGAATTAGAATTGAGAAACTCGGTGTTTGTCTTGATGAAAAATAGATAGTTTATAGTGGAACATCTGTCAGAAGCGGCAGGTGTTTTCTTTTGGCTCTTGTTGTTCCTGAAATCATGAGCATACACTTCTAATAAAGGGTGATGGGAATTTTGTAAACCATAAAAATAAACATTGACAATCATCTATGCATAATGCATAATAGAAACATAGACAATTATCTATGTAAAGGAGGACAACATGAATACAATAGATGTAGCACTTATTTGTAAAGCATTGGGAGATAGTAATAGATTGCAGATTATCCAAATGCTCTCCGACGGAGAAAAATGTGGTTGTAAACTATTGGAGGCTTTTGAGATTACGCAGCCTACACTTTCTCATCATATGAAAATCTTAAATGAATGTGGGCTGGTGAATGATTGGAAAGAAGGTAGATGGCATCATTATTCATTGAATTGTGAGACCTTGAATGCCTTTAAAACTTTTATTGAAGGATTATCCTGCTGTAAAGAGGAAAGTGGGTGCTGTCAATAATGATTTGGGAGTTTATTCAAAATCAGATTTTGGGAATGAAATGGATGAGTACATTAATTGGAAATCTTCTTGAGAAAATTGGCTTGGATACTTCAAGTAGAATGGGTGGAAGTGTACAGTTTTTCCTATATGATGTTTTGAAGATAACGATATTGCTTTGTATCCTGATTTTTATGATTTCCTATATTCAAAGCTACTTTCCACCAGAACGAAGTAAGAAGATTATGGGGCGTTTTCATGGAATCTGGGCAAACTGTATTGCAGCATTACTTGCAAAAGGGACACAGCTTGGAACAATCAGGTTGTTGCTGTGGTGGAAATTGCAATGAAGAAAGCGTTGAGGCAGCAAAGGAAACTCTTTCATCAGGAGCAAATGTGAAAGTTCTTGGTGGCGGTTGTGATAAATGCAATGCATTGGAGAAGAATGTGAAGGAAGCGCTTAGTGAGCTTGGCATGACGGATGAGATTGACCATGTTACAGATTTTGGTCAGATTGCGGCAATGGGAGTTATGAGTACACCTGCTCTGGTTATTGATAATAAAGTAGTCTCAATGTGGAAAGTATTAAGTAAGGATGATGTGATAAAAGCATTAAAGAAAGTTAGGGGATAGGTATGAAGAAAGTAGCGTTCATTTGTGTCCATAATTCATGCAGAAGTCAGGTTGCAGAAGCATTGGGAAAGCATTTTGCATCCGACGTATTTGAAAGTTATTCTGCTGGAACGGAAACGAAGCCACAAATAAATCAGGATGCAGTTCGTATTATGAAAGAAATGTATGGCATTGATATGGAGAAAGAACAGTATTCAAAGCTGATTTCGGATATACCAGAGCCAGATATTGCTATTTCTATGGGATGTAATGTTGGATGCCCGTTCATTGGAAGACCATTTGATGATAACTGGGGATTGGATGATCCGACAGGAAAATCAGACGAAGATTTCATCAAAGTAATTAATCAGATAGAACTGAAAATAAAGAATATGATAGATAGGATGAAATAGACAGATTACAGTTCTGCAAACTGGAAGTTATCAGTCTGTTTCATCTTTTTTATAACTTTTATTGGCTCTTCATTAGGATGTGTGGTATAGAAAATCGGCTCAAAGCCGCATAAAACTTGAAAAAGCATATAGGCTCTATACGGCCTTCAACCGTGTCTGCACTTTTCTTGCTCTCCCAGCCGTGATAGCGTGTGCCATCGTAGCTGAAAGTAAATCTGTAATTTGTCAAATGTATATCCTTCAAAAACGCTTTGGAATCTCAACTCACAGCAGCAATGTTGAATCAGTCCTGCTCCAGCTTTACCTGCTCACCTGTGTCTGCCTCAAAATCCTCTAGCTGCTTAAGCCAATATTCCTTATCTTTATTTGTTATCAGTCTTATGACTTTACATGGATTTCCTGCCGCTATCACATTATCCGGAATATCCTTTGTGACAACCGACCCTGAGCCTATGACAACATTTGAACCTATGGTCACACCCGGATTGATGACCGTATTGCCACCGATCCATACATTATCGCCTATTGTAACCGGCTTGCCAAGCTCCACACCGGTATTTCTGATCATCGCATCTATCGGATGACATGCACAGTATATATTGACCCTTGGTCCCAGAAATGCATGATTTCCAATGATGACATCACACTGATCCAGAACTATCAGCCCTGTATTTGCATAGAAATAATCTCCCACGTGTATATTGGTTCCATAGTCACAATAAAAAGGTGGCTCTATATAACACTCCTTTCCCATGTGTGCAAATAATTGTCCAAGATATTCTCCGGTTCTTGTCATAGTCTCAGACCTCGAAGCACTGTTGAACTTATCTACCAGATCCTTCGCCTTACCCTCCGGATCCCAATCCACACATCTGTATAATTTACTTGCTTTCATTCTTCCAAGCATTTTCTCTACTCTATCCATAGCATTTTCTCCTCGCATTTATAATATTTACTCATCATGTTTATAACTGACTAAAGGATACCATTGTTTATGTCTATAATCAACTACTAGCAACAGAAAAATGGACTGTGAAAATAGGCACATTTTTATCTATCCTTTATTAATACACATAAAGGTACATTCCAAACCAATGCAGCGCAGCCCCCAGCATCACAAAGATATGCCAGATAAAGTGCATCCCCTTGGTGTCCTTCACAAATGGAATCATGCTGAGCGTATAGACAATACCACCGCCCACGATCCATCCCAAAAGCGGCTTGTCATTTCTGAACCGGCCTGGAATTGAGAAGATTGCACCTAAGTTGATTGCAAAGCAGCGTCAGATATTCAAAGGAGTAAGTCCTAATATAGATTTCTATAGTGGTTTTGTGTATGATATGTTGAATATTCTAAGAGAATTGTACACGCCATTATTTGCGATAGCAAGAATTGCTGGTTGGAGTGCACATCGCCTGGAAGAATTGATAACTACAGATAAGATCATTCGCCCGGCATATAAGAGTCTAGTCAGCAAAAAAGAATATATAGAAAGAGAGGAACGATAATATGATAGCAGGAACCAGTGCAGAGGAGTTTTTTTAAAAGAGCATCAATGTTGAAAGCATATTTGAATTTGTTGAAAGAACAGATTATTTGTTACTTTATAGCATAAAGGAATGTGTTGAAAAATCAGACTGTCATGAAGGAGTATATCTTTCAGAAGTGGCAGAATACATGAAATTATCGATTCCAGAAACATCTAAGATGGTAAAAAGTCTTGAAAATAAAGGATATATTATCTGGAAATTAGATGAAAAAAAAGAAAGAACATACCTTGTTTTGACGAACAAGGCAATTGAATTAAGTAATTGTCAGAAAGAAAAAATGATAGAAGCTTATGAAAAAATCATATCGAATATACAAGAAGATGACCTGGCAGTTACACGGTGTACATTGAAAAAAATCCGACAGCTTATGGAAGAAATAAAATAGTGATTAATACAACGGAGTAAGAAAAGCTCCTTCATATATTAGAATAAAAATATGACTGTTTCTTTAAAAAGAAGCCTGTCATATTTTTTTATGAAAAACAAACCTTGTTGAGGTTAAATTGAGATTGACTTTGTATTGTATAAGTATGAAATAAAAAGGAATTAGGTGATGTACAATGAAAAAGTATAAAATATGTAAAATCCTTCTTGTTATACTGGCAATTTTTTTATGTGTGGCTTTTTATGAATTGCTCGGAATCTGCGTTGCATATAAAAAGCAGCCGGAGGTGTCCAATACAACCAAAAAAGAAACAAAAAATGGGTTATGGAACGAATGCAGTGAAAATACAGAACGGGCAGTAATCATAGAAAAGAATCCAGAAGCGCTTTTACAAAGAGTGCGTTTGATTAAGAATGCAAAAAAGGAAATTATTCTTTCTACTTTTGCATTTCAATCCGATGAAAGTGGAAAATTGATTTTAGGAGCACTGCATGATGCGGCAGACAGGGGTGTACATATTCGTCTGTTAGTAGATGGAATGGAGAGCTGGATTGATATGGAAGGAAATCCGTATTTCTATGGATTATCTTCCCATGAGAATGTTGAAATTAAACTATATAATAAGGCCAATCCGTTGAAACCGTGGAAAATGATGGGCAGAATGCATGATAAATATTTGATTGCAGATGGAAAGAGATATATTCTTGGAGGAAGAAATACATACAATTATTTCCTGGGTGATTTTCCGGGACATAAGAACTATGACAGAGACGTGTTAGTGGTTTGCGATGAACCTGAGAAAGAAAATTCAGTTAACCAGTTGTTAGAGTATTTTGAAACGATATGGGAACAAGAAGACAGTGGTTATTTTCATGACAATAAAAAACTGGCAAATAGAAAATCTGTAAAGAACGCAGTTTTAGAGCTGCAGAACGGCTATCAGAAATATTTTGAAGAGAATAAGGAAAGAATCTGCGATACCGATTACACGGACGAAACTTTTGAGACAGAAAAGATTGCATTAGTGTCAAATCCTATACACATAGGTCCCAAGGAACCAGTAGTCTGGTATCAACTGGGAGAACTAATGAAAAATGCAAAAGAGCGCGTGAAAATTCATACACCATATATTATCTGCAATGATATGATGTATAATACATGGAAAGAGATTGCGGAGAGAGTTCCGGATTTTTCTATCATGACAAATTCAGTTGCGAATAATGGGAATCCATTTGGGGCTGCCGATTATGCGAAAAACAGAAATAGAATCTTAAGTACAGGAATTAATATCTGGGAGTATGAAGGCGGCTATTCGTACCACGGAAAAAGCATCCTGATTGATGATGATCTATCCGTAATCGGTTCCTTTAACATGGATATGAGAAGCACGTATCTGGATACGGAACTGATGCTTGTAATACGTAGCAAAGAGATTAATAAACAGTTGGAAGAGGGCATGATGGAATATGAAAAAGTGTCCCGCCAGATATTAGAAGGCGGAACTTATAATGATCCATATCATGTAGAGCCAATCGAATTAACAAAGAAACGTCAGAGAAAAATATTTTTGATACAGCATCTGCTTGGATGGGCAAGGTATCTGTTTTAATAAGGAGGAAGGAAAAAGTGTTTCAAATATTGATTGTAGAAGATGATAAAGAATTAAGCCAGTTATTCCAAAAAGTGCTTGAGAAGAATGGATATCAAGTCAAAAGTGCATCGGATGGAGCACAGGCATTAGAAGTATTGGATAAAGAATATATTGATCTGATCATTTCTGATATTATGATGCCGGTTATGGATGGTTATGAACTGGTGTCGGAACTCCGTTCAGCAGGATATCAGATACCGGTACTTATGATCACTGCGAAAGGTTCCTTTGATGATATGCGCCAGGGATTTCTTTCGGGAAGTGACGATTATATGGTAAAACCGGTAAATGTGAATGAAATGGTTTTAAGAGTCGGAGCACTGCTTCGCCGTGCACAGATACTGAATGAACACAAAATTGTGATCGGTTCAACAGAGTTTGATTATGATGCAATGACGGTTACAACTGATAAGGAAAGTCTTGTTTTGCCTAAAAAAGAATTCCTGCTTTTATATAAGCTTGCAGCTTCGCCAGGCAGAACATTTACAAAACAACAGTTGATGGATGAAGTATGGGGATACGAGACGGAGGCAGACCCACATACGATAGAGGTACATATAGGAAGAATCAGAGAGCGTTTTAAAGATAACCCTGATTTTGAAATCGTAACAATGCGTGGAATTGGATACAAGGTGGTGAAAAAATAATGGAACAAAAGAAAGAAAAAGGATTGAGGATCCGAGCCTGTCTGACTGGTGCAATTTGGCTGGCACTTGTATTTTCAACAGTCATATCTGCTTTATTATTTGCTTTTTTGAATCATTTTTTAAATCTGCCGGGCAGCATACCTGTGCTTGGCTGGCTTTTGATTTTCAATACATTGATTGCAGGGCTGATCACTTCCTTTATTAATGCAAAGTTACTGGAACCAATTACCAGACTTAGTAAAGCAATGAAGGAAGTTTCTCAGGGAGATTTTGAACAGCATTTGGAAACGAACAGCCGTATAGCAGAAGTTGGAGAATCTTATCAAAGTTTTAACGTTATGACAAAAGAACTTCGTGCAACGGAGGTGCTGCAGATGGATTTTGTATCTGATGTTTCTCATGAGTTTAAGACCCCGATTAATGCCATTGAAGGATATACAATGCTGCTTCAGGGAGAAGAACTGTCTCCGGATCAAGAGGAATATGTAGAAAAAATCTTATTTAACACCCAAAGACTTTCCGGATTGGTTGGTAATATTTTGCTGTTATCCAAGTTAGAGAATCAGAATATACCAATGAAAAAAACAGAATATCGTCTGGATGAACAGATCCGCCAGGCATTTCTTTCATTGGAAACAAAATGGACAGAAAAAGAAATTGGTTTTCAGGTAGAATTGGAGGAAGTTAAATATACTGGGAATGAAGGACTTTTTATGCATATCTGGATAAATCTTTTGGATAATGCGATTAAGTTCAGCCCTTCAAAGGGGACAATTACGATGTTTCTGAAACAAGAACAGGATTCTGTTAAGTTCATTCTGGAAGATGAAGGACCAGGAATAGAGGATGATGTAAAATCCAGAATATTTGACAAGTTCTATCAGGTAGATGGATCTCATAAAGCAGAAGGAAATGGTTTAGGTCTTGCACTTGTAAAACGGATTGTAGATAGTGCCGGAGGAACAATCAAAGCAGAAAACCGTGAATATGGTGGATGCAGATTTGTTATAGAGCTGCCAAAGCAGAAAGATGAGATTATATAGTTTTAAGATAAATTAGAAGATGGGAGGATTTATATGACATTTTATCAGGAGTTGCAGTTAAATCAGGCAGGTTCTAAAAACCTGTTGAAAAAGAGTGAAACATTAAAAGAAAAATTATATCATATGTGGGTATATCTGGTGAAGATAGCTGCTACAATGGCATTTTGTTTTTTCTTTGTTAGTATTTTCAGTATCCTATTTGGAAATGAGAACAGCATTGTAGGTGTAGTAGTCTTATTATGTCTCATGGTGTTTAGAAATGCGGATCTGGGGATCCACACCGGACAATCTACGATGCTTTTGGCTTTGTTCTTTGTAATTATGACTGTATGTCCGCATTTAGCAAATCAGTTTTCACCGGTATTGGGAATGCTGTTGAATATTGTGGCACTGGCTGTGTTGATTCTGTTCGGATGCCATAATCCATTCATGTTTAATCAATCTACATTGGTTCTTGGGTATCTACTGCTATATGGTTATGATGTTACGGGAAAAAGCTATCAGATGCGATTAGTCGGAATGGCTTTAGGTGCAGCACTTACCTGCTTCGTATTTTATCGAAATCATAAAAACAGAACCTATAAAAGAAATCTGAAAGATCTGATACAAGAATTTGATATCACTTCTTCCAGAACAAAATGGCAGATATGTCAGATTTTATGCGTACCGATTGTCCTTTGCATTGCAGAACTTTGTAATATGCCACGTGCAATGTGGGCTGGTATTGCGGCCATGTCCGCGATTTTGCCGTTTATGGAAGATATGCACTACAGAGTCCGTAAAAGGATTGTCGGAAATATTGCAGGTGTTATATGTTTTACAGTATTATATTTTCTGCTTCCTTCGTCAATCTATGCATATATAGGAATTCTTGGTGGAATCGGTGTAGGATTTTCAGCACAATATGGCTGGCAGGCAGTATTTAACACATTTGGTGCTTTAGCCATTGCTGCAGAGACTTATGGACTAAAAGGAGCGGTTAGTCTTAGAGTGATTCAAAATGTTTTTGGTGTTGTGTTTGCTTTAGCATTTTGTGTTATATTTTATTGGTTTATGTCTAAAAAAAAGGAAAGTGAGGTGACCGTACATGCAGAGTGAAGTGAATCAGGAAGAAAATTTGAATAGAATTATTACGGTTCCTAATCTTCTTTCTTTTTTTCGGCTTTGTCTGATTCCGGTAATTATATGGAGTTATTGTGTAAAGAAAAATCCTCTGTTAGCTGGTGAAATCTTATTGCTGTCTGGTCTTACGGATCTTGCTGATGGATATATCGCAAGAAGATTCCATAGGATTAGTAATTTAGGAAAAATACTTGATCCGGTGGCTGATAAGCTGACACAGGCAGCGATGTTAATCTGTCTGTTTACTCGTTTTCCGCATGTGCTTCTTTTAATCGTAATAATGGCAGGTAAGGAGCTGTATATGGTAGTCAGTGGATGTCTTGTGATACAAAAGACAGGAAAAGTACATGGTGCAGATTGGCATGGAAAGATAGTAACCTTTTTATTATATGGAACTGCAGCGGTGCATATTATATGGTTCCACATTACACCGATGGTATCAGATCTGTTGATTGGTTTGTGCGCTATAATGATGGTCATATCGGTCGCTCTGTATATTATACAGAATACAAGGACTCTTAAAGGAGAGATTGTATAAGCAATTTTATATTGCAATGACTAGAAAAATATTTAGGAGAAGATAGATATAAACAGTAAGTCAAACACACAAACTATGGAGTCTTTAGTCGGTTTAATAAAATTTTAGATAGAAAATAAATCATTCAATGTCATTTAGATAAGGTTTTTTATGGCAAAAAGACAGATTACATATCTGCCTCATAATGCAGTATAATGGTAACGAGATTTATGCAACCCGATACATGAAATCCCTATTTCTCTTTGGACTGAGGTGGATAGGATATTTTTGATTGTACCTGACAGGTGTCAGATACTTTTGTATGAGAAGCATGGACTCTGTTTCGTTACCATCGTGTTTGAGATATGCCCTGCATATGTTTACTGCATTTGAAACGGATTTACTCTGCATCTGGAGCATAAACTGAATATACTCGCGGAAAGAAAGTTTGCGGTTCCTGGTAAAATCACTTTCCGGATTACGGCAGAACATGGAGTGAATTTCATCGAGTTCTGTGATGCAGTTGTCGAGTGTGGATTTTAAATTAGATAAGAAAAAATCAGCCATAATGAGCCTCCTTGAAATATGTTTATAATCAAGGCTTGCGCAACATATATTGGCTTACTTGTAAACTGTTTTTTGTAATATTTTAAAGTTTTTAGGCATAAAAACAGTGGCTCTCTATGACAGAAAACCACTAAAATGATGCTTAACTGAATGGCATTGCTTTATCACCACTTTGAAAATGGTTGTTTTATGGCGGATAGTCAGACAGTTTTGGATATAAGAGATGGTGCTAAATCTTGACATAGCACCAAGATAAGAAGTATGATATTTGGTATATGTATGATGTGGTGCTATGTCAAGATTTAGCACAAAATAAAATGAGAAGTTCTGTCAGCTAAGCAGCCGGCAGAGATTTAACCCTCTCGTACAATTTTTCAAATTCGTCAGGAGACATATAATCACAATGACTATGAATTCTGACAGTGTTATAAAAGGTTTCGATGTATTCAAAAATCAGGTTGTATGCGTGTCTGTAATTCTTAATGTTAAAACGGTTAAGCCATTCCCTTTTTATGAGTGAATGGAAGGATTCAATGCAGGCATTGTCATAAGGATAACCTTTATGTGAATAACTGCGTTGCATGTTTTTGGTGGCTTCACGCCATGCCTGAGACACATACTGGCTTCCACGGTCGGTATGTATTATTAATGGTAAATCAGTGTTACGCATTGCCTTGGCTTTTTCAATTGTTTTTATTACAGTGGAAACTTCCATTGTGTCGGAAAGAGTCCATGCAATTATCTTTCTGGCAAACAGATCCATTACACAGTTAAGGTATACAAAGCCGTCATTGGTCCAGATGTATGTAATGTCAGTACACCAGACAGCGTTTGGACGCTCAGGATTAAACTGTTCATTAAGAATGTTATGAAGTTCACTGCTAAAGTCAGAGTCTTTTGTTGTGGCAATCCATGGTTTTGACCATTGAGCCCTGATGCCCATTTCACGCATGTATTTACCGACGGTACGTTGTGAAATGGTTTCGACGGATTTTTGCAAAATTTTAGTAATTTTTGGAGCACCGTAATTCTGCTTTGAATCATTATAGATTTTGAGAATCTCTTTCTTAATGGAATTCTTGCGTTTGGCAGTGGCTGACAGTTTGCGTTTTAAAAAGGCTCTATATCCTGAACGTGAAACATCTAAAACCTTAAGCATTCCGGAGACAGACACACGGTGTTTAGTAACTTTTGATGCCTCTACCTTTGCAGCAACCTCTGTATAGATGGCTTCGGTTAGTCTTTTCCCAGAATGCCTATGGCTTTTTTTAACACATCGAGTGCGTCCTGAGTGTCACGTAGTTCACGTTTAAGACGTGCGTTTTCCCTTTGTACTTCAGATTCGTAATTGCTTGAACCGATCACGGGAATGTCGCCGTCATTGTTACGGTACTGTGACTCCCATCTGGCAAGGGTGCTAATGCCGATGCCCAGGTTCTTGGCACATTGAAGTTGTGTGAGATCAGGATGCTCCTTGCGATAGTTAATGGCATCCAGTTTAAATTGCTTGGTATGTTGTTTCCTTGGCATAATAAGTACCTCCTTTTGGTATTATTAATATTTTCAGGGGAATATCTCATTTTGTTTTGTACTATTTATATGCTAGCACTAAGTTAATGAAAAACGTAAACTATATTGAATAATCTTTTTGACGGATAATAGCGAATTATATTACTGATAAGGTAAATCATATTGAGGTTGAGATTGATAAAAGAAATAAACTTGTTGAAAAATATCAGGAATATAAAAAATCCCTCATCTACGAGGTTGTCACAGGAAAAAAGGAGGTGTAGCTCATGTCTGATTTTGATGTAAAAGAGAAACGATTTGAAGAAGACATCGAAGACTATCTGATTCATCATGGCGGATATACACCTATCTCCGGTGATTCCGGTCATAGAGAGCCTAAGAAAGCTCCGCTGACAGTAATTATTGATAAGATAAATGAAAAGTATGGAACACATTTTACAGAAATGGATAAAGTACTTGTTCAGATGGAAAATGATTATGCCAATCAGGAGAAGTGGCAGAGCTACGCAAAGAACAATGACAGGGCAACCTTTATGTTGTTGTTTGAAAAGGATTTTCCGAATATGGCAGCAGACAGATATGAGCAGAATGACCAGTTTTTCAGAAAACTATTTGATGATCCGGATATGATGAAACAGGTAATGGAAACTGTAGGTTCTGTACTGTATGAGAGATTGAAGAAGAAATATATCTTTGATCCAAAGTCTGGCGTAATTGAAGAGGCGACACCGGAGACTTACGTAGAAGATACATATTTGACGAAGAAATAAGGAAGTGAAAACATGCAGTTAGGATGGATAGATTTTTCAAAAGAAGACCGGCAGAAGGCATTAGATGTGATCAACCTTCTGAGTGAACAGGGAGCAGTCGATGAACTTGGAATCGGCATTATTCGTGATGCTTTTGCCAACTATTTCTTTCCTGGAACATCTACCATCCAGACCAGAGCAAAGTACTTCCTTATTGTTCCATATGTGTTAAGAGAAGCTGTTGATGGCAGGTATGGAAAGGATGCAAATAGAGTTTTAAGGGCTATAGACTCTGCTGAAAAAGGTTGTGGCATCAGATTGTTAGAAGCAGATCCCAAGGCAGAAGGTGTTATTGGAACCCGTGTATTACCAAAGGGATGGGTAGCAAGAAAACCATCAGATATCTACTGGAACGGAATTCGTACCTTTGGAATATTTTGTGATTATGGTCTGTCTATACCGGAGTATGTTTCATTGGCGGTAAAGCTAAAAGAACAGAAGTCTGTCAGCCGGTTGGGAAACAGAAATGATGATGCAGAGGAAAATGAGAAGGATGATTCTGATGCAGGAGATATCGGCAATATTAGATTCTGGAATCTTCCGATTTATCATGATGGTTGGAGAGACAATCTTACAATAGAGCTGACGCAGGAGGAAGCATTCTATCTGGATAAGCAGATTCAGAAGTCAACGAAAGGGTCTCTTTTGGAATATGTATTGAAAAATCATATTGATTTGAATGAATATGATGATTTTGCTTCTTTAACGGCTGAACTATCGGAAAAAGTAGGTGAAAAGCTGGCATATATGATGAAGCTTGCCTGCGATTTTAATAATCTGGTGTATATGGCAAGAGTAAGATACAATGTCATGCTTTCAGAAGGCGAGAATATATACGCAAATGATGAATGGAGCAGATTGCTTCCGGATATAAGGCATAATGCGACAGTCAATCTGGATGCTGTGTTTGAAGAATTGCAGTTGATCAATCCAAGAGCAAAGAGTTTTTTATGTGGGATACAGGCTGCATTTATGGCATCTGATATTGATATGGCGGATGAACTGATTCGTAAGAGGGAACGGAGCCTGAAAGGAGCAGCCAGAGCGAAGTTAAGCAGAACAAAGGAATTTGATCATTCAAAATGGGTAGGTGGTGGAATGCTCGATTACAGATTCTCAAATGCCAGAAGAATTGTGAATGACATCTATGCCGGGGAGGTGAGTGCTGATGTTTAGACCAGATTCAAACCGAGATAGAACGGATTACAGCGGTATTTTGATGCCTCCGGACGGATATAGATTGGACAGAGCAGTAGGCACTACATATTCACTTGACCTGGAAGCACTCACAGCTGTAGCGATATGCCTTGGCTTATCGGAAGAAACAGATAGTAAGCTTATGCAAAATCCAATTGGTATGCTGAATGCATTGCAGAAGGTGTCAGATAAAATCGTGCTGTTTTGTGAAGCAGGACAGATTAAAGTACCAACAAAAACGACTGCACTGTCTATTTTATTAGAGAAAATGGTAGTAGAGGTCGCACTGCCAAAAGATAGACAGCTTGGTCGATATCCGTCATTTCATCCGAAAACATGGATGTTAGCATATGTAAACGCTGATGGAGATAAAAAATATCGTTTTGTGGTAATGAGCAGGAATCTGACTTTTGACAGGAACTGGGATATCAGCTTCGCAATGGATAGCAGTAAAAATGTCAGACAGAAGAAAAAGACTCAACCTATCTGTGATTTTCTGGATTATCTTGTAACGAATGTGCATAATACCAGCAATAATGCCGGAAAGAAAAGAAATCTGATTCGTGGATTATGTTCAGACATTAAGGATGTATCCTTTTCACTTGATAGTAAAATATTTGGAGAGAATTTTGCAGTTCTTCCACTTGGTATTGGAAAAAATGCTTACCGGATGCAGGAGGATATTCTATTCTGCAAGGAAAGAGGAAATGCCAATTCGACATTTAATGAGCTTGTAGTGATGTCTCCGTTTTTATCAGAAAGTGTGATTGCCGATTTTAACCTTACAGACAGGGCATTGTCGGACTGTAAGAGAACACTTGTTACCAGACGTTCTGAGCTTGGAAAACTCAAAGCATCAAATGTAGATAATTTTACCATCTATGCATTAAAGGATGAGATTATAGATGGTGAGAACGAGATCTCAGATGAGCTTGCAGATAAAAAGAAACAGGATATTCATGCAAAAATCTATCTGAGAAGGAAATATTCAGATGTTGACCTGTATCTTGGGTCCATGAATGCTTCCTATTCTGCAATTAATAAAAATGTTGAAATGATGTTGTGGCTTGGTACAAAGAATATGTATCTGAATGGGGATAAATTCTTAGAAGATATCTTCTGTGGACCAGCAGGAGATGTAAAGAATCCATTTGAGCAGGTTACAGTAGCGGATGCAGTTTTGGAAACAGAAAGTGATAATAGAAATCTGCTGGAGCAGAAAATCAAGGAATTGTGCCGTGTGAAAAGGCAGGCTGTAATTTCAGAAGATAATGAGAATGCCGGAAAGTACAAGATAGAGGTTGAGTTCAGTGGTATTGAATCTGATAGTGAGGTTACAGTATCACCATTTAATTCAAAGCAGGAGCAGACATTGTCAGAACATATAGAGTTTTCAGAGCTTGAGATCTTGCAGTTATCTGAGTTCTATGAGATTACTGCAAGATCAGGTGATGATACAATCCGCAGAATTATTATGATTCCTACAAGTGGTTTCCCGGATGACAGAGAAAGTGCTGCAGTAAACAGTGTGGTAAAAGATAGGGCATCATTTGTTGAGTACATAGCGTTTGTACTTGGCGATGATTATGTAGCATCTATGCTTGAAGGAAAGCAGATGGGGGAATCCGGCTTTTTTGCCAATTCGAGTGATGCAATGCCGGCACTCTATGAAAAGATGTTAAAAATATCTGTAGAAGAACCGGAAAGAATAAAAGACATTGGATATGTGCTTAAGATGGTTACAGATAAGGATATTATACCGGATGAATTCCGTGAACTGTATGAGACTTTTTGCAATACTTTGAAAATCAGAAGATAACGAGGTGATGTTATGTCACAATTTAATATAGATGAAATTGAAAAGCGTACCCTCTCCGGTCTGAAGGATTTTCAAAGAGCGACTGTTGAGAGAGTGGATTATCTGTTTCGGCATAATCAGAATCGTGTGCTTGTAGCAGATGAAGTGGGTATGGGAAAAACTCTTATTGCCAGAGGAACAATTGTAAAGACAGCAAGGCTTAGAATCGAAGAGAAAGATGATCTGTTTAAGGTAATCTATATCTGCTCTAATCAGAACATAGCAAATCAGAATATCAGAAAGCTTGACGTAACAGGAAAGAATACCATCGGTTCAGTATCAGATACCAGATTGTCTATGCAGCATTTAAAGATTACCGAGCAGGAGAATGATCCGCAGATAAAGGAAGGCTATATACAGCTTATCCCTCTTACACCGGAAACATCTTTCCGTATGACCTCCGGAGGCGGAAGTGTGCAGGAAAGAGCACTTATGTATGCCATTTTAAGGAGAATGCCGGACTTTAAAGGTCATGCAGCTTCTCTTGAAAAATTTATGATAATGGATGCTGTAAAAGCATGGGATGGATGGGCAAAATGGAGTTTTGAAAATCGTGTGGCAGAATGCGAAAAGATGACGAAGGGTGTCTATCCAAAAAATGTGATAGATAAAATTCTTAATTATCAGGAATATAAAAGTATAAGGGACTTGCTGCTTAATCATTTGCATGAAAGAAGATACAATAAACAGCTTACATATTCCAATTACTATGTGATGAATAAGCTTCGTGTGATGTTTGCGAGAATCAGTGTATCTATGCTTGAGCCGGATTTGGTAATCATGGATGAATTTCAGAGATTTAAGTTCCTTCTGTCATCCGATGACAGTGAGCTTGGTATCCTTGCACACAGTTTCCTTAGTGGACATGATACAAGGGTACTTCTGTTGTCGGCTACACCATATAAATTGTATTCTACCCTTGAAGAGATAGATGAAAATCAGCTTGATGAGCATTATGCAGAGTTTTTTCAGGTTATGAACTTTCTTTTTGATGATGAAGTCAAAGATATTAAATTCAAGGAAGTGTGGAAGAATTATTCCCATGCTCTAAGTGAGTTGAAAGCAGGAGACAGTGCAATTATCCGTATGAAGGAATTAGCAGAAAATGCGATGTATCAGGGAGTCAGCAGGACAGAGCGTATATCTGTCATGGATTCCGGTGATTATACGGACGACAGCAGCGTGAAGCATCATTTGCAGATAGATGAAAATGACATAAACTCATATATACAGATGTCAAGATTGCTGTCAAAAACGGATTCCAATCATTCTTTACCGGTAGATTATGCAAAGAGCTGTCCGTATCTTATGTCCTTTATGAAGAAATATAAGATTAAGGAGCAGATTGAAAAATATTATACAAAACATCCGGATGAATTTGGAAATGAAAGAGAACAAAATCTTTTGTGGCTGAATCGCAATAAAATCAATAAATATGATGAATTGCCGAAAACCAATGCAAGGCTTGAGGCGCTGAAAGAAAAAGCATTTACAGGCGGTGCGGAAAAATATCTGTGGATTCCTCCGTCGCTGCCATATTATGAGATGCAGGGAGTATATAAAAACAGCAAAGGATTTTCAAAAATACTTGTATTTTCTGCATGGGAGATGGTTCCACGAATGATAGGTGCGCTTGTTTCCTACGAAGCGGAAAGACTTACAGTTGGAAAACTGGTACATCAGATAAAAAATCAGGATAAGAAGAATACAGGTTATTTTGCGGAAGGTTCAAGAAGATACCCGGTGGCAAGACTGAGATTTAATGTCTCAAATGGAGAAGTAAGAGGCATGAGCCTGTTTGCATTGCTTTATCCATCAAAGACACTTTCTGATATGTATTCACCGATAGAATCCTTGAATAAACATGAATCATTAGAAGTAATAGAAAAATCTGTACGGCTGAA
This sequence comes from Eubacterium segne, assembly GCF_014287775.1. Classification (NCBI taxonomy): domain Bacteria; kingdom Bacillati; phylum Bacillota; class Clostridia; order Eubacteriales; family Eubacteriaceae; genus Eubacterium; species Eubacterium segne. The sequence goes on along the minus strand of NZ_JACOOZ010000001.1, from coordinate 215,197 downwards.
ACTGAAAGAGAAGCTTGCGACAATCGAAGAAAAGTATGGTGTTTCGGATAACAATAAGGAGGATGCCAGATGGTATTATCTTGCACCGATGCTTATGGATGGAGTCATCTATGCAAAGCATTGGATAGAGGATATTGTGTGGGAAATGAATACAGATGAAGAGGATACAACATCTGAAGTAAAAAGCAGTTCAAAGGATAAGAGAAATAAGGGCTTTATTGCTCATATTGATAAGCTAAGAAGTTATTTGGATGCACCGGAGGAGATTCATCTTGGAAGAAAGCCGGATGATCTTCTGGAAACATTGGTAAATATGGTACTGGGTTCGCCGGCAATATGCATTTATCGTTCTAATGGAAGAAGCACAGCAAGAGCAACATCACTTGCAAAGGTATTCGTCAATAATTTCAATTTGCCGGAGTCAACAGCTATCATTGACCTTGCTTATGGAAGATGCAGGGATGATAACTCCCATTGGCAGAACGTGCTTAAATACTGTAAGGATGGCTGTTTTCAGGCAATGATTGATGAGTATATCCATATGCTGAAAGAAACAGCAGGTTTCCAGTCGGATGGAAATCAGTATCAGATTGTGCATGACATGATGATGGATTCGTTGAAAATACATACAGCCACCTATATCGCTGATACTTATCCTGATTTTAAAAAGCGTATGAACGGAGCTGACAGGAAGAATGATGGGTGTCGAATCAGGTCGAGCTATGCAGTTGGATTTACAAAGGATGCAGGTGATAATTCCAAGGTAGTCATGCGTAAAGAAAATATCAGAAATGCCTTTAACTCACCAATGCGTCCATTTGTGCTTGCCACAACATCAATCGGACAGGAAGGACTGGATTTTCATAATTATTGTCGTGTGATTATGCACTGGAATCTTCCAAGTAATCCCATCGATCTGGAACAAAGGGAAGGCAGGATTAATAGATTTAAGTGTCTGGCAATCAGACAGAATGTTGCTGATAAATATGGCAAGGCAGATGGGATGGAATTTAAGCATGACATTTGGAAAGAAATGTTTGAAGCAGCAAAGGCGGAAAAGCAGAATGACCAGTCAGAGCTTGTACCATTCTGGTGTTTCGGAAAAAATCAGAGTGTAAAAATAGAAAGGCTTGTGCCAATGTATCCTATGAGTAAGGATGAGGTGAATTATGAAAGGCTGATAAAGATTCTGTCTCTTTACCGGCTTACATTAGGGCAAGCAAGGCAGGAAGAACTTCTGGAGTATTTATTCAAGGAGTTCAAGGACACAAGCGGATTGAAGAAACTGTTTATCGACTTGAGTCCATTTTCAAAGGGAAAAGGAGGTTGATATGATGAGAGTACTTTTTTGTAACATAGCGTGGATGAAGGAGTATCGAGGGAATGAAGATGGAAAGGATACTCCGTTAAATGGTGGAAGCTATGTTGATGAGACAGGAGATGCACATGAAAAATATAATTTTACACCGGTGAATATGGAGGGCAGGGAAGGTTTATATTGTCTGGGATTTTTCGAGACAAAATCACATAATGGTAAAGATGTTAATCAAATGCGAATTGAGAATATTGCAGGATGTGAACTATTAAAAAAAGAAGAATCCGTAGATGATGTGCTTGTTGTGTACTGTGCAAAGCATCCGGCGCATAAGTTTACGACGGTTGTGGGATGGTATAAACATGCTACAGTTTTCAGACATTATCAAGAGGCAGTGTTTGCTCCGGAAGATGTACAATATTACAATGCAATTGCAAACTCATCTGATTGTGTTTTACTTCCAGCAGGGAACAGATCAAGAAAGGTGCAATGGGAGGTCCCAAGAAAATCAAATGGTTGGGCTTATGGATTTGGAAGGGCAAATGTGTGGTATGCAAGTGAAAAAGATAGCAGGTTACAAGATTATCTTACGAGATTAGTAAAACAGATTGATGAATATGATGGCGAAAATTGGATTGACAAGTACGCTGAGTCATGAGGTACATATATTATGGAAAACGAATCAGGTGAATGGATTATGCATGGCATGAAGTGGGACAACCCGGATTGCATCCATTCTGTAGATGAAGCAATCAAGTATATAAATGAATTTGGCTTTTTACCATTATTTAAGAATGATATAGATGGGTTTTCACTTGAAGAAAGAACTGTTCCAGAGTATTGGTGGAGTGATGATCCAGAGATTGATCCATGGATGTGGCGGGCTATTATAGCAAGGCGGCATGATATCGTCTATGGAAAGTTCTTTGATAAGAAGGCAGGATTTATATCAAAAAAGTGGCTTCCTGTATTTGCTAATTACCGCCGGGATGGATATGATTTTGATGCATTATATGATGATGGTAAAGCACCTAATAAGCATAAAAAGATAATGGTCAATTTTATGGAAAATAATGCTGATTCAGAGATTTATTCCAATGAATTGAAAAAACAAGCTGGATTTGGTAAGGATGGAGAAAAGGGATTTGATGGTGCAATAACGAATCTTATGATGCAGACCTATCTGTGCAACTGTGATTTTAAGAAGCGAGTGAATAAGAGTGGTATTGAATATGGATGGGATGTTGCAGTGTATTCATCTATTGAGCATATCTATGGATACGATTATGTAACTTCCGGCTATAAGGATAATCCACAGGATTCATGGAAACAGCTTGTAGACTATATGCGTAAGATGTATCCGGAGGCAACGGATAAGCAGATAAGGAAGATATTAAAGTAATACAGGCATGGATAAGGAGGTGTCACAATGCCATTTAAGATTGTCCGCAACGATATAACAAAGGTAAAAGCAGATGTAATCGTAAATACTGCTAATCCAAATCCGATATGTGCAAGTGGCACGGACTTGGCAATATATGAGGCAGCAGGAAAAGAAAAGCTTCTCGCAGAAAGAGCGAACATCGGCAAAATTGCAAGAGGTGGTATTGCTGTCACTGGTGCATTTAGCCTAAATGCAAAATATATCATTCATACAGTAGGTCCGGTATGGACGGATGGATTGCATCATGAATTTGAAATTCTGGAGGACTGCTATCGTAAATCATTGCAAAAAGCATTAGAACTTAAGTGCGAGAGCATTGCATTTCCATTAATTTCGACAGGAGTGTATGGATTCCCGAAGGATAAGGCATTACAGATTGCTGTGTCAGTATTCAGCCAGTTTCTTACCGAAAATGAAATTGAAATTATATTGGTAGTGTTTGATAAAAGGTCTTTTCAGCTTTCCAGTCAGATTGTAGGTGATATTGATTCTTACATAGATGCTAATTATGTCAGGGAAAGTCATAGAAAAGAATATCCGGTGCGAAGCAGAAGTGGTGCTCGCAGGAGAGAATTGTCAGAGGAAGCGTTCTATGAGGAGATGCTTCAAAGAGAGGCAGAAGATAACTATCCACTGGAGGAAGACACATGGTTAGCAGAGTCTTGTATGCTGTCAGCAGACATTTCTTTGGAAGATCAGCTTGCAAATATCGGAGTTTCATTTCATGATAAATTATTTGAGTTGATCGATGAAGCACATATTGATAATAAGGATGTGTGGAAACGGGCAAACCTTGATAGAAAGCATTTTTCAAAGATTCAATGTGACCAGAATTATCATCCAAAGAAGAAGACGGTAATGGCACTCTGCATTGCACTGCATCTTGATCTGGAACAGTCAAGAGACTTACTGGCGAGAGCAGACTGGGCATTTAGCCCAAGTAGTAAGGTGGATCTGATTGTACAGAAGGCTATAATAGATAAGCAGTATGATATTATGCAGCTGAATGTGACATTATTTAAGTATACGAATGAAATTCTTGGAGTATAGGAGCAAGATTGATATGTGGGATGACATATATAAATCGAATTCTATTGGCAGTGAGGGTGGCACGATTATTGCAGATGAGGAATATAAAGAATCGTGTAGGATAACCTTGGAAAGATGTGAAAGATATGATGCAATTACATGTGGAGTATATGGATGTATGATGCATACAGCTTTTTGTAATAAAAGTCATAGTCAGGAAGTATTTGATAATATGAAAAAAGACTTGCAGGAATTCATAGATAAGGATACAACAGCGGATGAAGAAAGTATTTTCTATGAAGAGTTTACAAGTAAATATTGATTAGTAAATGTTACGTCGGTACTCACATAGTATCGGCGTTTGTTTTTTATCTTAAAAGTGTCGCCCGAACAGCGACCATATAAAGATGCCATTCAATTATACTTATATTGTAACAAAGAAAGAGAGGTGCCGGAGTAATCCGGGGATTGGAGGCATATATGTACGGAGCGATTTTAGGAGATATTATTGGGAGCACGTTTGAGTTTGACAGAGGTGATAAAACAAAGAACTTTGATTTGTTTAGTGAAGGCTGTGGCTTTACAGATGATTCTGTTATGACAATAGCAGTTGGAGAGGCTCTTCTTGCAGTCGGACCAAAAGCTGCAGTAAAGGAAATTGAAGATGCAGTAGCATCCAATATGCAGGATTGGGGAAAAAGATATCCACATGCAGGTTATGGTGGAAGCTTCAGACATTGGCTTAAAGAAAAAAATCCAAAACCATACGGAAGCTATGGAAATGGTTCTGCCATGAGAGTGTCAGCGGCAGGCTGGCTTTATGATTCAATTGAAAGAACAAGAGAGGTAGCAAGAGCGACAGCAAATGTGACACATAATCATCTGGAAGGTATAAAGGGTGCAGAAGCAACAGCAAGTGCAATATACATGGCAAGGAATGGCTCTTCAAAAGAAGAAATCAAAGAGTATATAGAGAGGGAGTTTCATTATGATCTGAGTAGAACATTGGATAATATCCGACCTTACTACCATCATGTTGAAAGCTGTCAGGAAACGGTGCCAGAAGCAATTATCGCATTTCTGGAATCCAAAGATTTTGAGGACGCAGTGCGTAATGCAGTATCACTTGGTGGAGATACGGATACACTTGGAGCCATTACAGGAAGTATTGCAGAAGCATTTTACGGAATCCCTGCTGTGCTGATTGCAGAGTGTAAAAGTCGGATTGATAAGGGACTGATGACGGATGTTCTTGATGAATTTGATCATGCTCTTGGCAGGAGCATGGATACTTATTCGGATGAAATGGATGAGATACAGGCAAATCAGATGATTGAGGCAGCAATCGATCAGTATTATATTCAGCAGGATAAAAATGGAATGTTGTTATTTATGGAAGTTATGGTAACAAGAATGCAGCAGGCAGGAGAAGTTGTTGTTCCATATATTACGGAAAATCCTTTTATGTCGGAAGAACAGATAAGTAAAGTAAAGGCTGGTGACACGAGTTCACTTGACCATGATGTAAGACTTAAAATAGAAACTGTAAAAGATGCTGATGAAAAAGAATGGATTGGAGTATTTACATCTTCTGATGAAATGCATAAGGGTTCTGCTGGAAATGTGCAGATGAATCAGTCTATTGAATCAATACTTCGTCTGGCTCTTAATTGGGAACAGGTAAATGGAATTGTAATTAATCCGTTTGGTAAGTATATTCAGATGCCAAAGAAGATGATAGAGCTTTTAATCAATGGATATGAACATTATGAGAATGAAAGGAAGATAAAAGTTGATGAGAACAATTAAAGTTACGGGAAAAGGAAAATTAGCGGTAAAGCCGGATATGATCCGATTATATGTAAACAAGGAAGAACTTTGCCATGAATATGAAGATACTCTTCGCAGATCAACAGAAGATACAGAGCTGCTCAAGGATTTATTTGAAAAACTTGGATTTCAGAGAAAAGACCTTAAAACAGTATATTTTAATGTTGATACAGAATATGAAAGCTATCAGGACAGGGATAAGAGTTGGAAGCGAAGATTTGAGGGATATAAGTATATTCATCATATGAAAATAGAGTTTGCTTCTGATAACAAAAAGCTGGGACAGGTGCTATATGCTTTGGCACATAGTTCATTAAAACCGGAGTTTTCTATTGAATATACTGTAGCTGATGTAGAAAAATGTAAAAATGAGCTGTTACATAAAGCGATTGAGGATTCCATTCAAAAGGCACAGGTACTTACAACAGCAGCGAATGTGAAACTGGGTGAAATACAGGCGATTGATTATTCCTGGGGAAAGATAGATTTTGTAACAAAGCCAATGAATGAAATGAGATTAATGGAGTGTACGGAATGTGAAATGAGTGCACTGGCAGCATATGACATAGATATTGAAGCAGACGATATAGATGTTACTGATACAGTAACTGTAGTCTGGCAAATCGCTTAGGAGGTTGATTGCATGTTGTCATCTATTTATTATGGAGAAATACAAAGTGACAAGTTGGTATCATGGAACGAGAATAAAGATCCATACAATATATTGGTTGAGAACAATCGAGTATATAAACTTGGAGGATGAGAATTTCTTGATATAGCCAATAAGCTTTTTGACAATGAAAAGCAAGTGGACTGGGGAAGCTATGCATATCAGTGCACAAAGGAGCAACTAGAAAGACTGATGGAACAGACTGGATGTGAAATAGATAAGATTAATGAACTGGCATCTGAGAAAATCTATGGCATTGTGTTTGTTGAAGAGGGGTAAATGGTGGTATAATTCTATTGTTGATAGATAGTAATAACAGGTGATTTTTTGAAACAACGGAGGCGATTAAGATGAAGTTTGGAATGAGAACACCGAGTATAAAGAAATCAATAAAGGCAAGAACAACAGGAAAAGCCAAGCGAGCTGTTAAGAAAGCTTTAATTCCAGGGTACGGAAAAAAAGGTGCAGGATGGATTAAGAATCCAAAGAAAGCAGCTTACAATAAGGTTTATAAGAAGACGAACTTTGGCATTATGGATTTATTTAAGTAACTATCAGGAGGATTACATCATGGAACGAGTAGTAAAATTTTTAAAAGAAGCAGAGACATATTATTTGGCAACAGTAGAAGGTGACCAGCCAAGGGTAAGACCTTTTGGAACAGCACACATTTTTGAAGGAAAGTTGTATATTCAGACTGGCAAGGTAAAGGATGTTTCAAAGCAGATTCACGCAAACCCGAAGGTAGAAATCTGTGCATTTAAAAATGGCGAGTGGCTTCGTGTAGCCGGAGAACTTATAGAAGATGACAGAAGAGAAGCAAGACAGTCTATGCTCGATGATTATCCATCTTTACAGAATATGTACTCAGCAGATGATGGAAATACCGAGGTATTCTATTTTAAAAATGCGACAGCTACATTTTCATCATTTACACATGAGCCGGAAGTAGTGAAGTTTTAGTGACTAAGGATGAATGGTACAGGCAGCCCTTGATGCATTCAAGAAAATGTATGGAATAGATGGAGAGATAGAGAAGGAATATTGATATGAGCATATTAGGAAATATATTTTGGTTTATATGTGGTGGATTGATGAGTGGACTGTCGTGGGTTTTGGCAGGTTGCCTGTGGTGCATTTCCATAATAGGAATACCGATAGGCTTACAGTGCTTTAAGTTTGCAGGTTTGGCATTTTTTCCGTTTGGAAAAGAAGTGGTATATGGCGGCGGTGCAGTTAGCTTAATTGCAAATATTATCTGGCTGATTGTATCAGGAATCCCTATGGCAGTTGGAAATGCTGTGGCAGGTATGATATGTTGTATAACAATTATAGGAATTCCTTTCGGAAAACAGTTTTTTAAAATTGCAAAATTGTCTCTAATGCCATTTGGGGCAGAGGTAATATAATAAACAGGCAGGTAAGAAAGGTGTATTTGATTAAAACGATAAAAGGTGACATAACAAAAGTAACAGATGTGCAGGCAATCGTAAATGCGGCTAACAATTCACTTCTTGGTGGAGGTGGTGTGGATGGTGCAATTCATAGAGCAGCAGGACCGGAGCTTCTGGCAGAGTGTATGACACTTCATGGATGTGAGACTGGAGAAGCAAAGATAACAAAAGGCTATAATCTGCCATGTGATTATGTGATACATACTGTAGGACCGATATGGAATGGTGGCAGAAATAAAGAAGAGGAACTTCTTGCTAACTGCTATTTTAATTCCATGAAGCTGGCAATGGATAATGGAATCAGGTCTATTGCATTTCCTTCTATATCAACGGGAGTATATAGTTTTCCGGTTGAGTTAGCAGCAAAGATTGCAGTACATACAGTAAATAGGTTCTTGCAGGATAATCCGGATTGTTTTGATCTGGTGGAGTGGGTGCTATTTGATACTCATACTGAATCAGTATACGAAGCAGAAGTTGATCAACTGTATAAAATGATATAATAAAAGAGTAAATGTATGGCAGGTGAAGTAAGGAGGATAAGGTATGAGCGAGATTGAAATTACGGGAGTATTTGAGAACGTACTTGGAATGATTTATTCGGCAAAACAGAAAGCTGAGTATCAGGTTAATTCTACAATTATTGATTTATATTGGTCTATTGGTAAGTATGTTTCAAAACAAATTGATGTAAATGGTTGGGGCAAGTCTACTGTGAAGGCTTTGTCTGAATATATATTGAGTAAAGAACCCGGAATCAGAGGATATTCATCACAAAATATTTGGAGAATGAAACAGTTTTATGAAACTTACAAGGATAAACCAGAACTCTCAAAGCTGTTGAGAGAAAATACATGGTCTAATAATCTGCATATTATCTCTAAAACAAAAAGCTATGAAGAAAAAGAATTTTATCTAAAACTTGCGTCAAAGGAAAAATATAAGGCAAAAGAATTGGCGAGACAGATTGATAGTGGATATTATGAGAGGTTGCTTTTATCTAATGGAAAAGCCCCATCTGCAATCGAAAGTAAAGATATGACAGGTGTTCTTAGGGATATGTATATGTTAGAGTTTCTTGATTTGCCAGAACCATATAAAGAATATGACTTAAAGAAAGCAATTTTGAAAAATATGAAAAAATTTCTTCTTGAATTTGGAAGAGATTTTATTTTCATTGATGAAGAATATCATGTCCAAGTGGGAAATAATGATTACTATGTAGATCTTCTTTTTTATCACAGAGAGTTACAGTGTTTAGTTGCAATTGATTTAAAAATTGATGATTTCAAACCTGAATATATGGGAAAAATGGACTTTTATTTAGAGGTATTGGATAGAGATATTAAGAAGCCTCATGAAAATCCGAGTGTAGGAATGATTCTTTGTAAAAATGCTGATACGGATGTCGTTGAATATTCTTTGAGTAGAAGTTTATCGCAGACAATGATTGCTGAATATAAAACTAAGTTGATTGATAAGAGTATTCTGCAGAGAAAACTAGCTGAGTTATATGATATTGCAGAGGAAGAGGTGAAAAACTCTCAACAGGATTGAGAGTTTTGAAAATGTGAGAAATAGGAGTGTGATGTGATTGGAGAGATTGTTCAATCATCAAACAATAGATGAATTTTTATTAGATATTACAGAAACTGCTGAATATAAAAGCATTAAATATCTTATTTTTTCAATACGGATGAATTATTTACATTATATGGCAATTTCTCGCATTGTAAAATTTGAGATTCCTAAGTATTTAGAAAATTTAATAGGTATAGTTATTGATAAATTTAATGAATCAGGGATTAGCACAGTCGATATGCTTCAATACATGCTGGATAATGACATTAATAATTGGATACATTATTATGCTTATACATTCATAATACCAGTAGCAAAAGGAGAAGAAAATGAAGCCGTAAATGATTTAAGTGAATTATATGCTTTTGTTTTGACGGGTTACATTTTAGACACATTCCTTGAGAAGAGAATAGATATAAAGAATCTTATTGAAGGGCAAGTTTTATCACACAAAACAAACCAGTATGATTTGACGGTGGTTGATGGGGTTGAATTTAAGCGAGATTATTTTGTGTTTGAAGGGATAGCCTATCTGTACAGTATATTAACCAATACAAATACAATGCAGTTTGGGGATACAATGCCAGCGTTTGCAAGAATAATCACTGAGCAGGTAAAAGATGGGAATATTTTATTAAGGCTAGATGAACGATTGGCTTTGCCCATAAATCAGGCAATATCATATTCAACTTTGAATTTTGAAAAGTATAGGGGACCACAGTTCCATTTTAAAGATTCTATTTTAAAAAATCCAAAAACTATAACAATTCATATAGATGAAAACACAGCAGATAAACTTTTATTAGTGATAAAGAAGAAAGTCGATAATAACAGTAAAAAGGACTTTTGGCATATTGAATTGGAGACACTTCCATACAGAGATACAGCGTCAAAGGGAAAGTATTGTATAACTACTTTTTTACACGGTATGTATTATCCAGAGGATGATTGTTTTACACATATTGACTGTACAAAAAATCAATATGAAATGTCGGAATATATAAAGAAATATTCAGAATGTGAACCAGATATACCTGTCGATTTACATACTAAGAGTAACGAACTTCATTATAAGATATGGTGTATAGAAAATGGAAGATACACAAGAGAAGTATGGTATAATTTAATGACAGCATCTTTGAATGAAAAATATAGAACTTTGCTGGATGAGATACTGGTATGAAGTATGAAAATAGTTGTGAACGGATGTGTAAGACATAAATGAAGATGTGTGAGGAGAATCGATTATGTCAGAAAAACGTATAGTATATAAAGTTCCTTCGGAGGTAAAAAATTGTGAGGCGGTACCTAAGAGTAAGAAACTTCTTAGATTTACACTTGATGATGGTACAGAGAATGAAAGGACTATTCTTTCAGGAGTACATGCATTTTACGAGCCGGAGGAACTTGCAGGTAAAACTTTACTTGCAATCGTAAATCTTCCACCACGTTCTATGATGGGAATAGATTCATGTGGTATGCTTCTTTCTGCAATTCACAATGTAAATGGAGAAGAAAAACTGAATCTGGTAATGTTAGATGATGCAATCCCAGCAGGTGCAAAATTGTATTAAGAGTATAAATGTCACATGGTTGTAAATTAGACTTTTTTAGCTATTTTCAGTTATCAAAGTACGGGTTTAGTTTTTTAATCTAAGATAAAAAAATCAAAGTAAAATCACATCTAAAAATATTAAAAATCATTCTTGAAATTCTAACAATCAAATAGAAAAAAGTCTTGTATAATAGTATATTTACTAGAAGGAAAAGCGATAAATATATTCTAACTGCATAAAAAAAACATAAAAACAGTCTCACGATTGTGCAATATGCATAAAAAAAAGACGAAAAATTAGCTAAAAGGCTGAATTGTGAAGAAATGGTGAAAATAGTATTGTAAACGTTTCCGAAAAGTGCTACCATCAGTACATAGGAAACGTTTCCAAACAGATTGTAAGTACAAACAATTATTTGGAAATGACGGAGAACCTAAATAGAAACTTTTAAGAAAAGGAGAAATGAATATGCGTAAGAAATTATTAGGTGTAGCATTGTGTGCAACAATGGTAGCAGGATTATTAGCAGGTTGTGGTAGCAGTTCAAAGAGCGAAAAAACAGGCTCAGATTCAAAGGGTTCAGTTTACTGGTTAAACTTTAAACCTGAAGCAGATGAAGCTTTACAGGGAATTGCAAAGACATATGAGAAAGAAAAAGGAGTAAAGGTAAAAGTAGTTACAGCAGCTTCAGGAAACTACAATTCAACATTGACATCTGAGATGGGTAAGTCAGCAGCTCCAACATTATTTGTTGTTGGTAACCAGGCAGCAGTTAAGACTTGGAATGATTATTGCATCGATCTTAAAGGTACAGATGTTTACAATGAATTAAATACAGATGCATTTAACTTAACAGATGAAAACGGTAAGGTTGCATCAATTGGTTATTGTTATGAAAGTTACGGAATTATTGTAAATAAGAAATTACTTAAGAAAGCAGGACATGAAATTACAGACATTAAGGATTTCGCTTCATTAAAGTCAGTTGCAGAAGATATCCACAAGAGAGCAGACAAGCTTGGATTTGATGCATTTACATCATCAGGCCTTGATGATGCTTCAGCTTGGAGATTTACAGGTCACTTAGCTAACATGCCTTTATTCTATGAAGGAAGAGATGACGGATGGAAGGAAGCCCCTGCAGAAATTAAGGGAACATATTTAGAGAACTTTAAGAATGTTTGGGATTTATACATCAACAACAGCAAATATAAAAAGAATACTTTAGCAACAGGTGGTTACGATGCTGAAGCCGAATTCAAGAAGGGCGAAGCAGTATTCTACCAGAATGGTACATGGGAATATGATGCTTTGAAAAAGTCAATTTCAGATGATGATATGCAGATGATTCCAATTTACTGTGGAGTTGAAGGTGAAGAAAAAGCAGGTCTTTGTTCAGGAACAGAAAACTGTTGGGCAGTTAATGCTAAGGCTTCAGAAGCAGATCAGAAAGCAACACTTGACTTTATGAAATGGTTAGTAACATCAAAAGAAGGAACAAAAGTTATGGCAGAACAGTTTGGTGCAATCCCTTATAAGAATGCAGCAGACAGTGGTAACGTATTCTTAAAGAATGCTAACGATTTACTTGAAGCAGGAAACTACAATGTAGACTGGACATTCAACTACACACCTAACGTAGATGAATGGAGAGCAAGTCTTGTGGCAGCAATGAATAAATATGACGCAGGCGGATCATGGGATGATGTTAAGACAGCATTCGTTCAGGGCTGGGCTGCTCAGTACAAAGCTGCTAACAAATAATAAGATTTTAAATAAGAATAAAATTCATAATTAAACTATTAACACATTGTGGGGCAGGCAGTGCCTGCCCCTTTATTAAAAAATAGAAAATTTTTAGAGTTTCTATTTTGAATAATGATTAGGAGGAGATTGAAGTGAAAGAAAAAAAGAAAAAACATAATGGTGGAACATCTGTTAATTCTAAACTTCTTCGTAAACCTATTCAAAGATGCTTTCTTTTATTTTTGGCACCTACATTTTTAGCATTTTGCATTGGATTTATATATCCTTTCTTGAGAGGTATTTATTTATCATTTTGCAAATTTGTTACAATAGGTGATGCTTCTTTTGTAGGTTTTAGAAATTATATGGACGCATTTCAGGATGCATCGTTTGTACATGCATTTTGGTATACAGCTTTGTATGCAATAGTATCCCTATTTATAATAAATGTGTTAGCTTTCTTAATAGCATATTTATTAACATTGGGGATTAAGGGAGCAAACTTATTCAGAACAGCATTTTTTATGCCTAACCTTATAGGTGGTATTGTTCTTGGTTATATTTGGAGTATGATTTTCAATGGCGTTTTAGGAAAAATTAATACTTCAATTCTTATGGAAACAAGATATGGCTTCTGGGGATTAATTATTCTGATGTGCTGGCAACAGGTAGGATATATGATGATTATCTATATTGCAGGTTTGCAGGCAGTTCCGGGAGAACTAATTGAAGCAGCAAAAATTGATGGTGCAACAAAATGGCAGACATTGACAAGAGTTACAATTCCAAATATTATGCCATCAATTACAATTTGTTTATTCTTAACAATAACAAATGGATTTAAACTTTTTGATCAGAACTTAGCTTTAACAAACGGACAGCCGTTTGAACAGTTAAAGGATGGTTCAGTTATAAAGACAACAGAAATGTTGGCACTTAACATTTACAACACATTTTACGGACAGTCTCTTACAGGTAAGGGAGTTGCCCAGGCGAAAGCCGTTATATTCTTTATCTTAGTTGCAGGTATATCAATTATCCAGCTTAAGGCAACAAGATCTAAGGAGGTGCAGCAGTAATGAACAATGAGAAAACAGTGAATTCAACAATTAAAGATTCTACAGTGAAAGCTACACCGAAAAAGAAAAAAATGAAAGAGACAAGTGAAATTCCATCAAAGCATGGAAAACTGTTGACTACAATAATGACAATTGTAACTTTAGTTTATGTTAGTCCTATATTTATTGTGTTAATGAACTCTTTCAAAGCTAACACCTTTGTAAAAACAGACACATTTGCATGGCCTACTGGTGAGGCGTTAGTAGGTTGGGCAAACTATATCAAAGGTTTTACATTTGGAAATTATCCGTTTTTTAAATCGGTATTATATAGTTTTGTAATTACAGTTTTATCAACAGCGTTAATTCTACTTTGTACATCAATGGCAGCATGGTACATAGCAAGAGTTGACAGCATAGTTTGTAAGATAGTATATTACTTATTTGTATTTTCAATGGTAGTACCATTCCAGATGGTAATGTTCACATTGTCAAATACAGCAGATTCATTGGGACTTAATACACCTTGGACTATTCCGGTTATATATTTAGGATTTGGTGCAGGTATGGCAGTATTTATGTTCACAGGATTTATTAAAGGTTTACCACTTGAGATTGAAGAAGCAGCAGCAATTGATGGATGTGGACCAATCAGAACATTCTTTATTGTTATTGTTCCAATGTTAAAACCAACATTAATATCTGTAGGTATTCTTGAAATTATGTGGATATGGAACGATTACTTACTTCCATATTTGGTTCTTGATCTTGATCAGTACAGAACTATTCCAATTCATATTCAGTACTTACAGGGAAGCTACGGCTCAGTAGATTTAGGTGCAATAATGGCACTTATCATTTTAAGTATTATACCTGTAATATTCTTCTACTTAACATGTCAGAAGCATATTATTAAGGGTGTAGCTGCAGGAGCAGTAAAAGGTTAATAAGATATAATATTAGGAGGGACTATGAGGGCTAGTGGAATTTTATTACCTGTTTCCAGTTTGCCGGGAAAATATGGCATAGGAAGTTTTTCTGAAGAAGCATATAAATTTGTAGATTTTTTGAAAGATTCCAAACAGCAATACTGGCAAATTCTACCTATAGGACCAACAAGTTACGGAGATTCTCCTTATCAGTCATTTTCAACTTATGCAGGGAATCCATACTTTATAAGTTTAGAAGAGCTGATTGAGCAGGGACTGTTAACAGAAAAAGAATGTGACAAGGTGGATTTTGGTGACAAAATTGACAAAGTAGATTATGAAAAGTTGTATAATGGCAGATTTAAACTTTTGAAAAAAGCGTACAAAAGAAGTAATATCCGTGAAAGGGAAGAATTTAAAAAGTTTAAAGATGAAAACCAATATTGGTTAAATGATTATGCAATGTTTATGGCTATAAAGGAAAGATTTAAAGGCCAAAGCTTTGACAACTGGGCAGAAGACATAAAACTCAGATGGGGATACTCAATGGAGTATTATCAGAATGAGCTAAAGGAAGAAATAGAATTTTATGAATTTGTTCAGTATGAATTCTATAGGCAATGGTACAAATTAAAAAAATATGCCAATGATAATGGTGTGAAAATTATTGGAGATATTCCAATATATGTAGCTTATGATAGTGCAGATGTGTGGTCACACCCTGAGTTATTCCAAATAGATGACAAAGGAAAAACTATAGCAGTTGCAGGATGTCCTCCTGATGGCTTTTCAGCAACAGGCCAGTTGTGGGGAAATCCATTATACAAATGGGATTATCATAAACAGACCAACTATGATTGGTGGATAAAAAGAATAGAGCGAAGTGTTCAGCTATATGATGTTGTAAGAATTGATCATTTTAGAGGTTTTGATGAATATTATTCAATACCTGCTAGGGATGAGGATGCAACTAATGGACACTGGGAAAAAGGACCGGGAATAGATTTATTTAATGCTATAAAATATTGTTTAGGTAATGTTAACATTATAGCTGAAGACTTAGGTTATATAACTGATTCAGTAAGACAGCTAGTTAATGATTCAGGATTCCCTAATATGAAAGTTCTTGAGTTTGCATTTGATAGCAGAGATTCTTCAGGTCCAAGAGAGTATTTACCATATAATTATAATAAGAATTGTGTAGTATATACAGGAACTCATGACAATGAAACACTAAAGGGATGGTTAGGTAGCATTGGACCGGAAGAGGTTGAGATGGTCCAAAAATATATTGGCAGAAAAACTGATGATAAAGATGAGCTGGTTGACGAAGTTATTCGTATGGCTCAGGCATCAACAGCCAATACATGTATTATTCCGTTACAGGATTATCTTCATTTGGACAATAAAGCTAGAATGAATCATCCTTCAACTTTAGGCGGAAATTGGTGTTGGAGAGTAAAATCCAGACAGATGACTAAAAAATTATCAGCTACTATTAAAGAACTAACAGTTCTTTATGGCAGAGGATAGAAATAAAATGATAAAAAGCTGCGAAAAAATTTCGCAGTTTTTTACATAATGATATATATATGATAAAATACCAAATTGTGGAATTAAAAAATTTTAGTACATTTAGATGAAAGGGGGAAGACATGGCAGATTTAACAATAAAAGACATAGCGAAAATATGTGGTGTTGGAATTAGCACTGTCTCTCGAGCAATTAATGATGATCCGGGTATTAATCAGAATACCAGAAAAAGAATTTTAAAAGTTATAAAAGAATATAATTACGTGCCTAATAATAGTGCAAGAAATTTAAAAATGACAGAATCTAATACGATAGCACTTTTAATTAAAGGTATAGATAATCAATTCTTTCAGGGGATGTTGAAAAGTTTTGAAGAAGAATTAAAAAAATTAGAGTACACGTTTTTACTTCAAACTGTAGGGGAAGATCAGGATGAGGTAAGTGTAGCAGTACAGCTTGCCAAAGAAAAAAGACTTAAAGGTTTAATTTTCCTTGGAGGTCAGATGGACTATCTTGATACAAGATTAGAAGAAATAGGTGTGCCATATGTGTTATGTACTGTTGCGGTTAATATGATGGCTCCTAAAAGAAACTGTTCTTCAGTCTCTATTGATGACGAAAAAGAAAGTTACAAGGCAGTAGATTATCTTTGCAAGAAAGGTCACAAGAAGATTGCTATAATTTCAGGCAAAAGGGGTGATCAGGCAGTTGGTGGTCTTCGATTGAAAGGTTACAGAGAAGCTTTAGCAGATAATGGAATTGAAGTTAACAAAAATCTTATAAGATATATGAAAGATGACATTCCTGAATACTCAGTAGCTAATGGTTATCAGGTTACAAAGGAATTGTTACAGTCTAAAGAGGAATTTTCTGCACTTTATGCTATTTCTGACTTAACAGCATTTGGTGCGTACAAAGCTATTTCAGAAGCAGGGTGGAAAATACCTGATGACTATTCTGTTTTAGGGTTCGATGGGATTGAAATGTCAAAATATTTTCATCCATCACTTTCCACAATGAAGCAGCCATGTGAACAGATGGTAAAATCATCAATAGAACTGTTAATGAATCTTATAAATGGAAAAGATGAAAAGAAACAGTTGATTTTCCAAGCTGAACTTTTAGAAAGAGATTCCGTAAAAGAAGTATAGAGAGGAAGAAAAAAGTGTTTGGAATAGATAGTAAATTTTATGAAGTGGTATCAAAAATAGCAGATTTGGTAATTTTAAATTTGATATTTGTTTTGTGCTCGTTGCCTATAATTACTATAGGTGCTTCAACAACGGCACTTTACGGAGTGACTAAAAAGATGGCAGGGAACAGAGAAGGTTATATTTTAAAAAATTTTTTTCAATTGTTCAAGGAGAATTTTAGACAGTCAACGGTTATGTGGATTATATTATTAGTAGCAGCAGTGATTCCTACGATAGATTTATATATAATAAATAGTCTTAAAAAAACAGTAATGACAACAGCACTTAAAGGATTAATGCTTGCAGCAGCACTTACCGTTCTGTTCATTTTTTTATACGCCATGGCACTTCAAAGTACATTTGAAAATACTGTAAAGAACACACTTAAAAATGCATTACTTATGGGAATAGGTCATTTTCCATGGACTTTGATAATATTGCTTATAACGTTATTGCCAATTATATTGATTGTTCTGCTGGGAAAGACAGCGGGAAGTGTCGTATATGTAATGTTGTTTATTGGATTTGCCGTATTAGCATATTTAAATTCCTATATATTCAATCATATCTTTAAGAAGTATATGTGACAGATAATCATTGGGAGTGCTGCCAAGGCACTCCTTAAAGTTTTTATCATAATCTAGCCCATCCTTATGTATATGTATTTGCGAGCCTGTAACATGGGTAATATGCTTTCTGTTTATAGTGGCAGTCTGCATAGTATACAAAGGAGATTTCAGACAGGAGCAAACTGCAATAGCAGAATATATGGATAAATCTGTCAGCTTTTATAATTCAGAACTAAAAGAAGAAGGAATTTATAATATTCTGAAAATGGGAATAGCATTTTCAGGTAAAAAAGTAAGCATTAAGGCTAAATAAATATTAATTAAATTCTATTAATGAAATTTATACTTTCTACTACCGGAAGAATGACAAATTAAACAATATATGTTAAAGTATGAACTACAGAGAATGTTAAATGCGGTGGATAATCCATCGGGAAAGGAAAAGAGATCATGTTTGAGTTAAAATTTGCTAACAGCTATAACTATTATTATGAAGATTACAAGCTCGTTCAGGTATACGGACAGAGTCTTATTAATGTGCTCTCGAAAATGGTAAGCAAAAAGCAAAAATCAACATGATAATTATAGATGTCATTAAGACAAAATCATAATTAGAATTTAATTCACCGCTTATCTTTTTGAGAAGATAGGCGGTTTTTTTATTACTACTGGCAAATGAATCAATAAGTATAAGTGGAGGAAAAAAAGATGTGTATATTACCTATTATAGATACAGTGGGAACAGGAATAAGAATTATGAATTTACGAAAACAGTCAGGATTATCTGTTAAGGAGTTACAGAATATATTGGGATTTGCAACTCCTAATGCAATATACAAATGGCAAAATGGTGCGGCAATGCCAACATTGGATAATTTAATTGTATTAGCAGCAGTTTTTAACGTTCCCATTGATGACATTATTGTCACAGATAATAAATTAAATATATCAATAGGTGCATGAAATATTATGTACTAAAAAGAGTGAGTCCTAAGGGACTTATTATGGGCAGGTAAGTCTAGCGGCGAAGACGGCGGACTGTAAATCCGTTACATTAGAAACATCGTTGGTTCGAGTCCAACCCTGCCCACTAGGAAAAAAACAATCAGGTCAGGCAAATGATTGACAAACATATTTAATATATGTACAATTATTCATACCAAAAGGATAGGAAATAAAAGGATGACGAGTTGCTGTATGTGAATGTTGGACTCTCAGGCATTTTTGATTCCTAAAGGTACAATGTGTTTTTTTGTGGGAGTAATATCAGCATGCCAGGAAAAAAAATGTGCCGGGAAAAGACAGTAAGCAGATTGCACAAAGAGAAAGGATTCACAGAAATCCAAACAGTATCAGATTGTAGAAGGGGATGTTAAGGGGACGAAAAGGTGTAAATTGCTGTAGGGACAATAAACAGAATAAGCAAAAATTGGTGAAGAGGTGTTAGCAGAGGGCAACATCTCTTTTTTTTGGGGTGAAGGAAAAAAGTCTGCAATAAAAGAAAATATATTATGGTTCAAAAAGCCATCTAAATATGATAAAATTACGGGTGGATTTAATTTGCAAAACAAAAGAGGTTAAGTAAAATGTTTAAAAAAGGTTTTGATAATGAGAAATATCTGACAATGCAGTCAGAACATATTAAGGAAAGAATTGCCCAGTTTGGAAACAAGCTATATTTGGAGTTTGGTGGAAAGTTATTTGATGATTTCCATGCTTCAAGAGTTTTGCCGGGATTTGAGCCGGACTCAAAGCTTCAGATGCTTTTACAGCTTAAGGATCAGGCAGAAATCGTTATAGCAATTAGTGCGGAAGACATTGAAAACAATAAGGTACGTGGAGATTACGGAATTACTTATGATATGGATGTTTTAAGACTTATTGATGAATTTCAGTCAGTGGGATTGTTTGTAGGAAGTGTGTGCCTTACAAAATTTGCAGAGCAGCCGTCAGCCAACCTGTTTATTAAAAGGCTTGATTCCATGAACATTAAGTCATATAAACACTACAAAATTCCAGGATATCCAAGTGATGTAGAGTTTATTGTCAGTGATGAAGGTTACGGAAAGAATGAATATATCGAAACAGAAAGACCACTGGTTGTAGTTACTGCACCGGGGCCGGGAAGCGGAAAGATGGCAGTTTGCCTTTCACAGTTGTATCATGAACATAAAAGAGGTGTAGATGCAGGGTATGCCAAATATGAGACATTTCCTATTTGGAATATTCCTCTTAAACATCCGGTTAATCTGGCATATGAGGCTGCAACAGCAGATTTAAATGATGTAAATATGATTGACCCATTCCACTTAGAAGCCCGTGGCGAAGCGGTTGTAAATTACAATAGAGACTGCGAAATTTTCCCTGTTGTAAATGCAATGTTTGAACTTATTTTTGGGAAAAGTCCTTACAAGTCACCAACAGAAATGGGTGTAAATATGGCAGGAAACTGCATTATAGATGATGAGGCATGTCGTGAAGCTTCAAAACAGGAGATTATCAGAAGATACTACAAGTGCCTTTGCGAAAAGAGACGTAACGGCACAACAAAAGATGACATATGTAAGTTAGAACTTTTAATGAAGCAGGCAGAAATAACTGTGGAAGACAGAAAAGTTACAATTGTTGCTCTTGAAAGGGAGAAGAATGAAAATGGAAATCCGGCAATGGCTATTGAGTTAAGAGACGGAACTATTGTTTCAGGAGGTACAAGTGAGCTTCTTGGTGCGGCTTCTTCAGCTTTGATAAATGCTTTAAAAGTTTTGGCAGGTATAGATAAAGAAGTAAAACTTATTGACCCTAAGGCAATTGACCCGATACAGGATTTGAAGATAAATTACCTTGGAAGCAAAAACCCAAGACTTCATACTGATGAGGTGCTTACGGCATTATCAGCTACAGCGGCAAATAATGAAATTGCCATGAAAGCAATGAAGAAACTTCCATTATTAAAGGGATGCGATGCACATTCAACAGTTTTACTTTCATCAGTTGATGAGCAGATTTTTAAAAAGTTGGGAATCCAGCTTACCTGCGAACCGAAATATGAAGAAGATGAAAGAATGTATCATAAGAATTAATGTTTGAAATGGGAAGAACCCTTCGCACTGTGGTGTGGAGGGCTCTTTTGACGTTAATTAAATAATACAGTATAAATATACATTAAAAAAATAGTAACATTTACATTTATGACCATAAATAAATATATTAAATCAAGAAAATAACTTTTAACAATATATTCCAAGTTGACTTTTATAAAAAATATGCTATCATAGCATTAGAACAAATGTTCGAGATATGAGGCGCAATTTAAATTAAGGAGAGGGAAAATGTCACAGAATAGAACATATATAGCCATAGATTTAAAATCATTCTATGCATCTGTGGAATGCAATGAGAGAAATTTAGACCCATTGACTACTAATCTTGTAGTGGCAGATATTAGTAGAACAGAGAAAACTATTTGCCTTGCAGTTTCACCTTCTCTTAAGGCATATGGTATTCCCGGCAGAGCACGACTTTTTGAAGTGGTACAGAAGGTAAGACAGGTTAATCAGGTGCGTAAAAGAAAGGCTCCGGGTGGAGAATTTCAGGGAGAATCTTATGATGATTTGGAACTTAGGAGGAATCCTGCCCTTAAGTTAGATTATGTAGTGGCAACTCCCAGAATGTCGCTTTACATGGAATACAGTACACGTATATATGATATATATTTGAAGTATGTTGCACCGGAAGATATGCATGTATATTCTGTGGATGAGGTGTTTATGGATGTTACATCATACCTTAACACTTATAAGATGACTGCTAAGGAATTTGCAAGCATGGTAGTTCGTGATGTGTTAAATACAACAGGAATTACGGCGACGGCAGGCATAGGCACTAATATGTATTTGTGTAAGATTGCCATGGATATAGTTGCAAAACACACAGAGCCCAATCAGGATGGTGTCCGTATAGCTGAGCTTGATGAAATGGCGTACCGCAGGTTGTTGTGGAATCACAAACCATTGACGGATTTTTGGAGAGTTGGGAGAGGATATGCCAAAAAGTTAGAAGAAAATGGTTTGTTTACTATGGGGGATATAGCCAGATGTTCTCTGGGAGAACAGAATGAATATCATAATGAAGATTTACTTTATAAACTTTTAGGAATAAATGCTGAATTGCTCATAGATCACGCATGGGGGTACGAACCCTGTACCATAGCTGATATTAAAGCATACAGACCGGAAACCAATAGCTTGGGTTCAGGTCAGGTATTGCAATGCCCTTATGATTTTTATAAGGCAAGGTTGGTTGTAAAAGAAATGACAGATGCGTTGGTACTGGATTTGGTGGATAAAAAACTTGTCACCAATCAGCTGGTTTTAACTGTAGGATATGATATTGAGAATCTTAATTCAAAAAAACGTGGGAAATATCAGGGAGAAATAACTATAGACCGTTATGGAAGAAGAATACCTAAACATGCTCACGTAACCATTAATCTTGATTATCAGACCTCATCCACCAGAATTATTATGGAAGCTGTAACGAAAGCATATGATGAAACCGTTGATAAAAGCCTACTTATAAGAAGAATAAATATAACGGCAAATAAGGTTGTATGGGAGGATTCAATAAAGGAAAACAATCAGTTTAAGCAACTGGATTTCTTTACGGATTACAATGAATTAGGTAAGGAAAATGCTAAGGAAAAGGAGAGTTTACAGAGAGAAAAGAATATGCAAAAAGCCATGATTGACATAAAAAAACGATTTGGCAAAAATGCGGTACTTAAAGGTATGAATTTAGAAAAAGGAGCTACAGCAAAGGATAGGAATGCTCAGATTGGAGGTCATAAGGCATGATTAACGATTCTAAGGATGACAATTACAATGATATTATTAATTTACCTCACCATGTGTCTAAGACACATCCCAGGATGTCTTTACATGACAGGGCTGCCCAGTTCTCGCCTTTTGCAGCTCTTACAGGTCACGAAGAGGAAATTAATGAGTCGGCACGTCTCACAGAGAAAAAACTGGAATTAGATGAAGATGAAAAAATAAGAATAAATGAGAAATTACAATTTATAAAAAATAATATAGACAAAGATATAACTGTGACTTTTACATATTTTGTGCCTGATGTGAAAAAAGCAGGTGGAGAATATAGGAAAATCACAGGAAAAGTAAAGAAAATTAATATATATGAGCATAAGATAATTATGAGTGAGGGGATGATTATTAATATTGAGGATATAATTGATGTGGATATTATGAAAAAGTTTATAAAATTGGAAATTTAATATATTTATGAGATATTTAAAATAGTTAGCTGCATTGGAGTTTTTACTTTTTTATGGTATAATCAAGCAGTTATGCGTGCTTTTTTTAAATAATATCGTGGGTGATACAAAGGCGAAAGGATTAAGTGAAATGACATCAGTTATTGAAAGTATAAACTCAGCAGTTAATGATTTTATATGGGGTGTCCCGGCAATGATATGTATTATTGGAGTGGGACTGGTTTTGAGTTTTAGAACAAAATTTATACAAATCAGAAAATTCCCTTATGCAATGAAAGTTACCATCGGTAGGATGTTCAAAAAGAAAGAGGCGGCAGATGGTGCAATGACACCGTTTCAGGCTGTGTGTACGGCATTGGCAGCTACAGTGGGAACGGGGAATATTGCAGGAGTGGCAGGAGCCATTGCAATAGGTGGACCGGGAGCAGTTTTCTGGATGTGGATTTCTGCAATACTTGGAATGTGTACCAAATTTTCTGAAGTAACCCTTGCAGTACATTTTAGAGAAAAAAATGAAAAGGGTGAATTAGTTGGTGGCCCAATGTATTATATAAAAAACGGATTAAAGAAGCATTGGCACTGGTTGGCGTATCTGTTTTCAATATTTGGTGTTCTGACAGTATTTGGTACCGGAAATGCAACTCAGGTAAATACAATTACAACTGCCATAGATTCAGCTCTTGAAAATTATGGAATAATGTCAGGAGATAGTGCAAAAACAGTAAATCTTATAATTGGAATAATTTTAGCTGTTTTATTGGCAATGATTCTTTTAGGAGGAATTAAGAGAATAGGTCAGGTAACTGAAAAATTGGTCCCTTTTATGGCACTTTTATATATTGTATTTGCAATAGGTGTAATTGCATTAAACATACAAAATATTCCTTCAGTTTTTTCATTAATAATAGAGGGAGCCTTTAATCCGGCATCTGTAACAGGTGGTGCAGTTGGAAGCTTTTTTATGAGCATGAAAAAAGGTGTTTCAAGAGGAATTTTTTCCAACGAGGCAGGATTGGGAACAGGTTCTATTGCCCATGCA
Source organism: Eubacterium segne (assembly GCF_014287775.1). Taxonomy (NCBI): domain Bacteria; kingdom Bacillati; phylum Bacillota; class Clostridia; order Eubacteriales; family Eubacteriaceae; genus Eubacterium; species Eubacterium segne. The sequence continues at coordinate 190,958 of NZ_JACOOZ010000001.1, read as the reverse complement.
TGTGCTGATACAAGAAAGCCGGTAAAGCAGGGATTCTTTGGAATATTTGAGGTGTTTGTGGATACTATTGTTATATGTACCCTGACAGCGCTGGTTATTTTATGTAGTGAAGTGCCTATTAACTTTGGAAGCACAGCAGGAGCAGAGCTTACAATCTCAGGATTTACCTCAACATACGGTAGCTGGGTTTCAATTTTTACTGCGGTGGCAATGTGTTGTTTCGCATTTTCGACCATTGTAGGCTGGGGACTGTATGGCGCAAGATGTATCGAATTCTTGTTTGGCTCAAAGGTAAACAAGCCTTTTATGCTGGTATACTCTTTAGTTGCCATTGTGGGAGCTACAATGGATTTGGGACTTCTTTGGAGCATAGCCGAAACCTTTAATGGATTGATGGCAATACCAAACCTTATTGCGGTTTTCCTATTATCAGGAGTTGTGGTAAAACTTGTAAAAGAATACTTTGCAAAAGAAGGAAAGTAAAGTACATATTATGTTTGACAATAAAATATCATAAGTGTAATGAAAAAATATAAAGGTAACAAAAGGCCTTTATATTTTTTTTTGAAAAAACACACTGTAATACAGTGTTAATAACACTCATATAAATGTGGAATGACGATAGTAAAAATATTAAAATTGACAAAGTAGGTATTGGGATATTAATATAAACTAAGGTGCAGAAATGAATACAGATAGAGAAATCGGACAGCGCATTCGCGCGGTAAGAAAAGAGAACCAATTGTCCCAGGAGAAGATGGCGGAAATACTGGGAATACATTCCACAACGCATTATCAAAATATTGAATACGGTAAGAGCAAGGTTACTACAAATCAATTGCAGATACTTTACGATAAATTCAATGCATCACCAAATTATATTCTCTTGGGAAAGGTAGAAGGCAAGCAGGAATATGTATATGATTTTGTCAGACTACCGGCAGATGAAAAGATAAAAATATATTTGGAAATAACCAAAAGTGCATTTAAGGTTCAACAGGAATATGATATAAATGTAAGAAAAAAGAAATAAATTAACACAGGGGATAAATGTTTATGCAATCAACAGACAAACAAATATTGATAGTAGAAGATAATATGCACAGTATGGATAAAGCCTGTGCACTGATTAATAGAATCGATGGGGTATTTATTCATAAAGCTGAAAATAGCGAACAGGCATATCGCTATGCTTTAGAATATCACATCGATTTGTTCATTGTAGATATCATATTAAACACAAATATACCGGGAGATATTGCCGGAACTAAATTCGTTGAGAGTATAAGAAAAATAGACAGGTATAAATTTACTCCGATTATTTTTACAACGGCATTAGAAGACGCCAATTTGTATGCATATGCACAGCTACATTGTTACAGGTATTTTGAAAAGCCATATGATAATGATGAATTTTTGGAAACAGTAAAGGAAACATTGAAGTTTCAGACTGAAAAGAAGGAAAACCGCTACTACAAATACAAGAAGGACTTTGTACATTACATAATAAAGGTTGAAGATATCGTATATTTTGAAATTGACCATAATACTTCACATATCCATTGTAAAGATGAGGTAGTGGATGCCCCATATAAATCTACAAAAAATACCTTGTTGGAATTAAATTCTGAAAGATTTCTCAAATGTAATAAAAATACAATAGTAAACGCAGATTATGTGGAAAGTGTGGATATAGTAAACAGGTATGCATATCTGAGAGACGGATACGGAAAACTGGAAATAGGAATCAGGCTTAAGCAAAGCTTTCTGGAGGGACTTCAGAGATGCTCGAAATAACATATCGTCTATTTGAAATGCTCGCTCTTGTAGTATGTCTGCACAGCCTAAATGGAGAAAAACTAAAAATAGACGTTTATAATGTGGGATTTGTTGGGATTGAAATGGCATTCATGCAAATGATACAGGAAGGCATAGTTTCTAAGGGTATGTATTTTGTGATTTATTTAATTTACTTTATATATGCTTATTTAAAATTTGGAGACAGTGTAAAAAGAACAGTTCTAAAATGCTTACTGGTAACATTAATAATAGGGGCTTTACAAATATTAGTTTATATTCCATTTAGCTTTTTTTATTACATAACTCCAAACGAAAGTCTCATAATAATGTTTATTAATGGAGCGATATTATTGATATTATTTTTTACAAGAAATAATAAAATATTTATGTCAGTAGTTGAAATATTTGCAAAAAGAGATTGGATATTGAAAACTTCTTTGACATTATGCGTTATCGTGTTAGTTTACTTTATGTATTCATTGAAAAAGAGTGAAGTAATTGAAATAGATATATTTGTTTTGATTAGCATATTCATGACGATGTTTTTGATTTTTATATATCGTTGGCAAAAATCAACATATGAACTAAATAGACGAGAGCAGGAACTTCAGATTACTAATTTATATAATGGTGTGTTTGAGGAAATGATTAAAACAATGAGAAACAAACAGCACGATTTTAAAAATCAAATTGATGCTATTTATAGCTCTCATTTAAAAGCAGAATCAATGGAAGAATTAATTGAAATACAAAAGAAATATTGTGATAATGTTTTATATCAAAATAGATTTTCAAAAGTTCTGAGTTGCACAAAAAATTCTATATTGGCAGGTTTTATATATACTAAATTTGTTGAAGCCGAAAACAATGGAATTGAGATTCAGTATGAGATTTCATATAGAGATAGCAATGAAATAGTAATATATGATTTAGTTGATATTGTCGGGATTCTTTTAGATAATGCAATTGAAGCAGTTACCAGTACGGAAGTATCAAAGAAAATAGTGTTTGAGTTAAGCGATGCTGAGGGTATTAATTTATTGGTTAAAAATCCCGTTGTAAATATTTTAAATAGCGAAATACAAAAATTCTTTGAAAGGGGATATTCTACAAAGGAAGGGGAAAGAGGAATAGGGTTAAATAAACTTATGGAATTACAACAAAAGTACAAATACGATGTGTATACGCATATTGAAAATGATAATAGCATGGAATGGATAGTGTTTAACATTATAAAATAGATAAGGTGGTTCATCTTACAAAGAGTAGTAATTAGGGTGAGCCACCTTTTGCAGATTTTATATTTGCGTGTAGTTATCTTTTGAAGGGTATTTAGGTTCTCCAAAGAAGAAAAAGCTTACTCCATGGAAATGTGAAAGCACTCCAAGTGCTAAGAACATACTACAAAGCTTGTTAATTCTTGAATAAGCAAATTTTTTCATGATTTTTTAGTCTCCTTTCCGAAGTATTTTAGCTATAATCAATTGTAATGTATGTAATGTAATAGTCCAAAAGCCAACAACAAGATAAGGTTTAATCCCATTGTTAGAATTGAAAATGCTAACAATTATAATGAAAGTTAGAATTACGAGAAAACATTTGATGTTACAGCGCTTAATTAGTAACATATCAGGATTGGGCCTAAAGGGTGATGGAACAGGCCCAATGCAATAGGTAACAAGTAAACATACAATTAAAACGCATATCATTATGGAATAATTAGGGAGAGATATTAACGGTAAAACAATTATAGCCAAAACAGATATTAAAGTTGTAAGCATCAAGCATGTAATATAATGCTTGCAATGATATCCCCCACCATTAATTCGCAGAAAAATCAGCAGTGCTAAAAATGCTACAAATAAATCAAATTTTCCAATAAACAAATAAAAAATACTTAAAATGACGATTTTGCTGATTTCAGAAAGCATTGCAGTAACAGAATATTTTATAAGTGCCATTTCATAGTCGCTGTATCCGTACATTTTCTGAATTTTTGCTGAAAGTGAATCCACCTTTGTTACCTCGAAAATCCTTAATGAGCTAATTTTAGAACAGCAATTACAATGATAAGATATATTGAGATAAATGCTTGTAAAAACGAAAGTAAGTATGAAGAAATGGGGAAAACACATATATTCAATACAAAAAGAAAAAATAAAATAACATTATTTATGATTAGGAAAATAATAATCAGCAATTAAAGAGTAGCTATTCTTGTTTAATGCTGAAAATTCATCTGAAAATAAAACATCACATAAAATAATTATAGTAACAAAATAATTATGTTGCAATAAAACCTGCAATTATGTTACACTGTGTATATAAAACAAAACATACTAAATTAAAAACAAAGGAGGACTTATGGCAGGAGTTAATAGGCAGCATAAAGACAGGGTATTCAGAATGCTTTTCGGATATGAAAAATATAAGGGGAATTTACTGGAATTATTTAATGCATTAAACGGTACTAACTATACTAACCCTGATGATTTACAAATTTACACATTAGACGATGTGTTTTATATGAATATGAAAAATGATGTGTCCTGCATAATTGACAACAGAATGGCACTAATGGAGCATCAAAGTACATGGAATCCTAATATGCCCTTTCGTGGATTCAGATATGCAGGGGAATTATATAATAAGTATGTAGTTGAAAATGACCTTGACCTTAACAGAAGGAAGCTCATAATGATTCCCACACCCCAGTATTATGTGTTTTATAATGGAAATGAGAAACGCCCCGAAAGGGAGATACTTAAGTTATCAGACGCCTTTAAGGTGCCGGTTGGTGAAGGATGTTTTGAATGGACTGCAACAGTTCTAAATATCAATTACGGATGTAACAAAGAATTAATGGAAAAGTGTTCAATTCTTGAAGGCTATGCTATAATGGTGGCAAAGATAAAAGAGTTTCGGCAGGAAACGGAAGACCAGAGAGAAGCAATTCTACAGGCAATAGATTATTGTATAGAAAATGGTGTCTTAATAGATTTCCTGCAGGAACACAGGTCGGAGGTGCTTGATATGTTTATGATGGAATATGATGAGGAAAAAACAAGAGAACACTTAAAAGAGGACTATTATGAAGAGGGACTGGCAGAAGGGGAAAATATAGGACAAAACAGAAAGCTTATTACACAAGTATGCAAGAAACTAACAAAGAAAAAGCCACTATCCCAGATAGCTGATGAACTGGAAGAAGACATTGTACTGATAGAAAAAATATGTAATTTAATTGGTGATAATCCGGATAAATGTGATATTGATAAAGTATTAAAAGAAATGGAAAATATTTAAAGTGAAATGTATATTTTTTATTAATACTGAGGTGACGGAAGGTAATAATGTTATTACAACAATATTCATAAAAAACAAATGGGAGTATTAAATGGAAAGGAAGGTTTTAGCCATACTTTTATTCGTTATAATGATGTTTACGGCATTGAGGACAGACGGCATTATAGTAACGAATGTTAAGGCGGCAACAGGTGGGGATGAAGAAGTTATAGTAGGAACTTTTTATGGTTATGGTTCACGAACGGTTGAGAACAATACAAATTGGGGGGAGAGTTAAAGTTTAATTGGGATAATTCATTAGCAAAATAAAATTATGTAAATCAATATAACGAAAACTAACCGGTAAAGTTATGCTTTATAAAAAGTATAATTTTACCGGTTTTTTGCGGAAATACCGTGATTAATATAAAAATCCTTGACTTAGAGTATACTCTAAGTTTTATAATTCCTTTATCAGAAAGGAGTGATTTTTTGTGACCATAAAAGAAGTAAGCGAAAAATACAATATTTCATCGGACACTCTTCGATATTATGAGAGAATAGGTATGATTCCCGAAGTTACACGTACTGCAGGTGGCATACGTGATTATCAGGAAAGTGATTTAAGCTGGGTGGAACTGGTAATTTGTATGCGAAAAGCCGGAGTATCAGTGGAATCTCTAATTGAATATGTGAAAATGTGTATGCAGGGAGATACAACATTTTCTGCAAGACTTCATCTGTTGCAGGAGGAAAAAGAAAAATTAGAGGAGCAGAGAAGTCAGTTAGAAACTGCAATGAAACGTCTTGATTATAAAATATCAAGATATCAAAAGGCAGTAGATACCGGAGAATTGAACTGGGATAAGGACACATGTAACAATGACTAGAAAATAAAAATAGTCAAATAATATTATGTAAATATGGAGGATTACAATGTATATAGAAAATATAAATGAACCAAAAGATGTAAAAGAACTATCAATGCCACAGCTTGAGGTGTTGGCGGATGAAATGAGACAGGCACTACTTAAAAGAGCAAGTAAGCATGGCGGACACTTCGGACCAAACTTTGGTATGGTGGAGGCTACAATAGCACTTCACTACGTTTTTGATTCACCTAAAGATAAGATAGTATATGATGTTTCCCATCAAAGCTATCCCCATAAAATGCTTACAGGAAGAAAAGATGCATATTTGTACGAGGAACATTACGATGATGTGTCAGGATTTACCAATCCAAAGGAAAGTGAACATGATTTCTTTACGATAGGTCATACATCCACATCTGTAAGTCTTGCCTGTGGTTTGGCAAAGGCAAGGGATTTAAATGGTGAGGACGGCAACGTAATAGCCGTAATTGGTGATGGCTCATTAAGTGGTGGTGAAGCATTAGAGGGCTTGGATGTTGCCGGTGAAATGAACAGTAATTTTATTGTTGTGGTAAATGATAATGATATGTCCATTGCCGAAAACCATGGAGGCATATACAAAAATCTGAAGCTTCTTAGGAAGACAGACGGACAGGCTCAGTGTAATTTATTTAAGGCAATGAATTTTGATTATATTTATGTGGACAAAGGAAATGATGTTACTTCCCTTATTGAGGCTTTTAAACAGGTTAAAGACAGTAAAAAGCCTGTAGTTGTCCATATTAAAACCCTAAAGGGAAAAGGTTATGAAATAGCAGAGCATAACAAGGAAAAATGGCATTTTTGTGCTCCATTTGATATTGAAACAGGTAAGCCGTTATATACTTTTGACGGAGAGGATTATTCATCCGTAACTAATGTCTACCTTTTGGATAAAATGAAGAAGGATTCAAAAGTTGTGGCAATTACAGCAGGAACTCCTACTATAATGGGATTTACAGAGGATAAAAGAAAAGAGGCAGGAAGTCAGTTTGTAGATGTGGGAATTGCAGAGGAAACGGCAGTTGCCATGGCTTCCGGTATTGCAAAAAACGGAGGAAAGCCTGTATTTGGTGTTTACAGCACATTTATTCAGCGTGCTTTCGATCAGATTTCACAGGATTTGTGTATTGATAAAAATCCTGCAACTATTGTTACTTTCGCAGGCTCCGTATATGGCATGAATGATGTTACCCACATTGGTTTACAGGATATTCCAATGATGTCAAATATTCCAAATCTTGTTTATTTAGCACCAACAACTAAAGAGGAATATTTGGCAATGCTTGATTGGAGCATTGAGCAGAAGGATTATCCGGTGGCAATTAAAGTTCCGGGTGGTCAGGTTGTTTCTGATGGCAAAATAGTTTCAAAGGATTTTAGCAGACTTAATACTTATGAAATAACTGAAAGGGGCAGTGATGTTGCCATAATAGGACTTGGTGCTTTTTATCACTTAGGAAGAGAAGTCGCCACACTCTTAAAAGAAACTACAGGAATTGCCGCAACAGTTATTAATCCTTATTATATAACGGGATTAGATGAAAAAACTCTTAACGACTTAAAGAAAAATCATTTTGCTGTCATTACGTTAGAAGACGGCTTTTTAGATGGTGGCTTTGGTCAGAAAATTTCAGGATTCTATGGAAATACAGACATGAAAGTTTTAAATTATGGAATCAAAACAGAATTTCTTGACCGCTACAACCTGGAGAAAGTGTTAAGGGACAATCATTTGACACCAAAGCAGATAGTAGAAGACATAAAAGAAAATTTGTTGAAAAAATTAAAAAAATATACAAAAAGCAACCAGACACTTAAAAAAATAAAGTAGAATTAAAACAAACAAAGTTTTTTAAAAGCAGCATTGACAAGTTTTTCACACAGTGCTATCGTGGGTGTCAACAAAGAGAAAATGCGAAGAGCAGAATAAGGTCATTGGAAAGTAAGTACTAAAGAGAGCTGGCGGTTGGTGTGAGCCGGTGTATGTTTTTGATGATTATCCTCTGTGAGCAGTGCACTGAAGTTCTTTTGGAATAGTAGGTGTCACCGGTTTTCTACCGTTAAAAAGAAGCTTATTTCTATAGCGTAGGCTTGTGAGATGAGACTGAGTGGTCATGGAAATGACAAGTAGAGTGGTAACGCGGAAGTTTTAACCTTCGTCTTTATGTAGAATAAGGACGGAGGTTTTTTTACTTAATAGAAATCCCTTCGATATAGACTCTTTGCAAATATAAGAAAGGAGTCGCATTTTTGCGAAAGAAAGAAATGAATGGTTTAGTTATTGTTTTAATCGGAATTGTAGTTTTAGGTGCCGGCTATCTATTTTACGGACGTTGGTTGGCAAATAAATGGGGAATCGATGCTAAGGCAAAAACACCGGCATACACTCATGAAGACGGACAGGATTATGTGCCATCATCTAAATTTACGGTATTTGCACATCAGTTTTCATCAATTGCAGGAGCAGGACCTGTAACAGGGCCTATACTTGCATCAGTATTCGGATGGGTTCCAGTTTTGTTATGGTTAGTAATTGGTGGATTATTCTTTGGAGCTGTTCAGGATTTCGGTTCATTATATGCATCAGTTAAAAACGAAGGAAAATCCATGGGAATGATTATTGAAAAATATATCGGAAGAAGCGGACGAAAATTATTTATGCTGTTTTGCTGGTTGTTTACATTACTGGTAATTGCAGCATTTACAGATATGGTTGCAGGAACCTTCGTAGGTAAAGGAGTTGCAGGAATGAAAGAAAGCGTAAGCTACGCAAATTCAGCAGCAGCTTCCATATCAATGTTATTTATTGTTGTAGCAGTTGTTTTTGGAGTAATTCAAAAACGTGTAGGAAAAATGAATGAAATAGTACGTGCTGTAATTGCCATTGCACTTTTGGTAGCTATGTTTGCAATAGGTATGAAACTTCCTATTTATGCAACAAAAACAGCTTGGATATACATTGTTATGGCTTATTTATTCCTGGCATCAGTTATGCCAATGTGGCTTTTAATGCAGCCTAGAGACTACATGACAACCTTTATGTTATTAGGCATGATTGCAGGAGCAGTAATTGGTGTAGTAGTTGCACATCCTACAATGCAGTTAAATGCCTACAACGGATTTAACGTAGGAGGAAATTATTTGTTTCCTACATTATTTGTAACAATTGCATGTGGTGCAGTTTCAGGTTTCCATAGCCTTGTATCATCAGGAACATCATCAAAAACAATTAGCAATGAGAAAGATATGCCGATGGTTGGATATGGAGCCATGGTAGTTGAATCATTGCTGGGAATAATATCTCTTGTAGTTGTAGGCGCAGTTGCAGTAAATGGAACAAAGCCTGATGGAACACCTTTTGCAATCTTTTCAAATGGTGTTGCAGGATTTTTGGAAAAATTAGGATTACCTGTACAGGTTGCAACAGTTTTCATGACAATGTGTGTATCAGCATTAGCCCTTACATCATTAGATTCAGTTGCCAGAATCGGAAGAATGTCATTCCAGGAATTATTCTATGGCGACACAACAGACACATCCAAAATGCCTGTATGGCAGAAGGTTTTAACTAATAAATATTTTGCAACAGTTATAACATTATTCTTTGGATATTTACTTACTCTTGGTGGATACAACAATGTATGGCCTTTATTTGGCTCTGCAAACCAGCTTCTTGCAGCATTAGTTTTAATTGCATTAGCAGTATTCCTTAAAACAACAGGAAGAACAGGCTGGACATTGTACATACCAATGTTTGTAATGTTAGCAGTAACCTTTACGGCATTAGTTCAGAAGACAATTGCATTAGTTGCTAATATGGTAAATGGCAATGCTACATTCCTTGTAGACGGACTTCAGTTTATAGTTGCGGTACTTCTTATGGTTCTTGGAGTGTTGGTTGCATTCAGTTGTTTAAAGAAATTATTCAGTGCTAAAAAGGAAAGTACAGAAGCATAGATTAATGTCTGATGCACAAAACAAAAGATTATATATAATAAGGAAGAGATACTGTTAATTGACACTCTGAAAATACAGTGTATAATTAAAATAAATATATTTTAGAGGGTAATTAACAGCGGAGTTTGTAGGAAAATACAAGAGTTTTCCATGTAAGGTCCGACGTTACAGAATGCCGGTTATGTTCTGTGATGTCGGACTTTTTATCTCCGTGCAGGGAGAAAATACAATGCATATAGATAGCAAAAATATGACAAGGGAAGAACGAAATAAGGCAGTAGTTCATTATTATGAAGGCAGGATGAAAAAGGATATTACTACTTTTTTCAAATGGATAATTCTTGCCATACTTACAGGAGTTATAGTAGGTGGAGCAAGTAGCGTGTTTGCAGGTTGCATAAAAGGAGCAATAAAGTTTAGAACCGGCAGCCCATGGGTATTTCTGTTTCTTCCCATTGCCGGACTGATTATTGTTTTTATGTATCAGATGTTAGACAAGGATGATAGGGGAACAAATCAGGTCTTATCCACCATCAGGTCTAAAGATGATGTCCCCATTAAATCAGCTCCCTTGATTTTTGTGGCAACCCTGCTAACCCACTTAACAGGAGGTTCGGCAGGTAGAGAGGGTGCGGCAATACAGTTTGGTGGAAGCATAGGCAATCAGCTTGGGAGAATAGTGAAGCTAGATGAATTTGACCAGCATGTTATGGTAATGTGTGGAATGAGTGCCGCGTTTTCAGCGGTGTTTGGAACTCCCATGGCAGCGGCAGTTTTTGCCATGGAAGTAGTAAGTGTTGGAGTTATGTATTATGCCGCATTGCTGCCCTGTGTTATAGCATCAATAATAGCAGCAGAGTTTGCAGCAGGATTAGGAATTCATCCGGAAGTTTTTAATGTTACCAATATTCCTGAAATCACCATTGAAAACGGATTAAAAATGGGCGTTATTGCTGCAGGGTGCGGAGCAGTAAGCATACTGTTTTGTATTGCACTAAAAATAGCCTCCAAAATTTATACAAAATGCCTTAAGAATCCATATATTCGTGTTTTTGTGGCAGGATGTGTTGTAATTGTGATAACGCTCTTCCTAAATACGAGTGATTACATGGGAGCAGGAAGTGAGTTAATTGCCCGTGCTATAAACGGTAGGGCACGACCTCTTGATTTTGTGTGGAAAATGGTTTTGACTGCAATAACCATGAGGGCAGGATTCCGTGGAGGCGAAATAGTTCCGGGATTTTGTATAGGTGCAACCTTTGGATGTGTATGTGGACAAATCATAGGATTTCCACCGGAATTAGCTGCAGCGGCAGGAATGGTGGCGGTGTTTTGTGGAATTACCAACTGTCCTGTTACATCAATGCTCATTTCCTTTGAATTATTTGGATTTGAGGGGGTATCATATTATTTAATTGCCATATCAATAAGCTATGCCCTGTCAGGATACTATGGTTTATATAAAGATCAGACAATAGTTTATTCTAAATACAAGGCAAAGTATGTAAATAAAAGAATAAGATAGTAAAGATAAAAGGACAGTATTTCCCCAAAATAGGAAGGCTGTCCTTTTATAGTGTATCTTTCAACACACAGATAAAAATACAGATATCGTTGCGTTATTATGCACAATTATAAAAAAAGGACACTGATAATGAAAAATTGATACTGATAATGAAAAATTGATACTTTCATCAAAGTGATTTTGGAAAATAAATGCAGTATAATATATTATGTGCAAAAGGGATTTTTATTAAATATTTTGGAGGAGAAAAAAGTGAAGAAGTTACTAAGAAAAGTGCTTGCGACGGTTCTTGCCGTAAGTATGACGATGACAAGTATTTCAGTGACGAATATCAATGTTAAAGCCGCGGCATCTGCTACGGCAACCAATGCAGATGTCACCATGGAGGATAATACTAAGAAGGCATTTGGCGGCAAAGACGGAGACTTATATAATTATATTAAATATGGCGTCAATACAAGTTCTGATGATGGTGTTGAGGATGGAAGGGATGCATCTAAAGCTGTTGATGGAAGCACAGATACAAGATGGGCTAACTCGAACCATACAAACGGACACTGGATTCAAATCGACTTAAAGCAAAGTTATTCCGTGTCTAAAATTGGGATTAGCTGGGAAGTAGCAAGTTCCATTGACTACAAAATAGAAATTTCAAATGATGGAAGAAGTTACAAGGAAGTTTCAAGGGTTAAAATAAGTGATTATACAGACCCTAAAAACAGGGTGGATACTGTAGCATTAAGTAATGCAGTGTCTGCAAGATACGTAAAAATAACAGATGTTGGTGATTCTTATTTGGCAGATTCAGGCAACAACAGACGTTATGGTGTATCTATATGGGAAATAGGCATATTTGGAAGTGAGGCTAAAGCATCGGTAGAAAGTACCATTAGTGACACCGGAGTCTTTACAAAAAAGACAAATAATACAGGAGAGGCTTTTTCAGACATTTTAAATGACCAGTATTATAACTATGTGAGAAATAACGGAGTATCTGCCACAGCCAGTGGAGAGGAGAATAGCAGTACTCCTATAAGTGGGGCTATTGATAATGATGCAAATACAAGATGGTATAATCCAAGTGGTGATGACACATACTATACTGTGGACTTAGGGGCAACATACAGTGTGGAGAAGGTATATTTAAGCTGGGAGCAGGCCAATGCCACTGTATATAATATTTATAAATCAGAAAATGGAACAGATTACAGCCTTATTACCACAGTTTACAACAGTGAAGCCTATGATTCGGATTCATATGCAAGGGTGGATAAAATAGAATTTAGTGCAGTTAATGCAAGATATATAAAAATACAAGCTGTACAGCGTACCTACAAAAAAAGTGGTTACAACGGAGGACAGTATAACGGAATTTCCCTTTATGAGGTAGGTATTTACGGAAATGAGCAGGAAAAATCTTATAGTAAGAAAGCTTTTGAAGAATTTTCTGTTGGAAATAAAGAAACTGTTGGTAATAAAATAGAGGCAGAGAATACAGACAGTAGAGCTGATGGAGTAAAAGATGATGATAATTCCTCAGCCAGTGGAAGCAAAAATATAGGAGGACTGTCAGACGGAAAATGGGTTCAGTATAACATTAATTTTGACAGAATGACATCCAGAATATATTTAAGATATAGTGGTAATGAAAATTCAGCAGGAAAAATAGATGTTTATGTTGACAACAGCACAATGTCAGGAACACCTGTTGCAACTATAAATGTAAGTTCCACAGGAAGTTGGAGCACATATACTGATATATCCGGTGAGGTTAGTATACCTGCGGGAAATCACAAAATATATTTGAAATTCACTACAGACACAGGAAAGAATTATGTATGTAATCTTGATTATTTCCAGTTTGAATATAAGCCGGAAAATGCAAATATAAAGCATGAGGCAGAAAAGGCTCATGCATATGTAAGAGGCACTGCCGGAAATAAGGTATCTAAAGAGTTAAGCGATAAATACTCAAATGGTGCGGCAATAGGAAAAATGAATACATATATGGAACATGACCGTTCATATTTAACTACCTATGTTAAAGCTGCAAATGCAGGATACTATAATATGAAAATAAAGTATTCCGGAACTATGACCACATCACTTCAATACAGAATAAATAATGGCAGTTGGAACACCTGTGACATAACAGATGTAGGTTCCTCATGGGATGAGGTAAAATCTGTAGATGTAAATGCTGAATTAAAACAGGGAATTAATAAAATTGATATTTCAGGAGCAGTATGGGTTTGGAAAGGCGGAGAACATGGTCGTGAGGATAACAACAATGTCTGGGACGAATGGTTAAACATAGACTGTTTTACATTGGAATATAGTGAAGATGTTAAATTGGCATTTTCAGGCGTTTTAGATACAACATTAAAAGGAAATAAAATACAGGCAGAGGCTTTTTCTAAAAGTTCAGGGGATATAACAGTAGAAGGTGAAAATGACAGTTATGTAGATGGAACAAATCTTGGAGGACTTAGAAATGGAAAATGGGCAGAATACAATGTTTTCTTTGATAGGAAGGTATCAAAGATATATTTAAGAAACAGCGTAAAAAATGATAATGGTGGAAAAGTTGAAATATATGTTGATGACAGCTCAATGTCAGGAACGCCTGTTGCTACAGTGCAAACAACGGGAACAGGTTCTGACTGGAAAAATTATGTTGATACGTCAGAAAACATTAGTATTCCATCAGGAAATCATGAAATATATTTAAAATTTGTTGCAGATGGCTCAAAGGGAGCATGTAATCTTGATTATTTCCAGTTTGAGTACGAACCGGAAACGGTTTCAGACAGTAATGATAAGCACGAAGCAGAAAATGCCCATGCTTACATTCAGGGAGATGCAGATAGCGAACATAATATACAGGAAGATAATGCGTTTTCTAATGGAAAAGCAGTAGGTGGAATGAACGCATGGCCGGATAATGGCAGGGCGTACCTTACTTCTTATGTTGACGTAAAACATGCAGGAAAGTATAAACTCACTGTTGCGTATGCATCAGGAAGTTCAAAAGATACAAACATTGATTGCAGAATTAACAGTACAGGTAATTCCAGTTGGACAAGTATTTCAGCACCTGTTACAGGTGGATGGACAACAGTTAAAACAATATCTACTGAAGTTACCTTAAATAAGGGAGTAAATGTAATTGATATTACAGGTGCTTCTAATATTCCTTATTCTGAAAGCAATTCATGGCAGCAGGCAAATGTAGACTATTTCAAGTTGGAAAGAGTTACTGATAAGGATAACCTTGCCTTTGGAAAACCGGTGGAGGCATCCGGTTCACAGCCTAATTTTGGCGCAGAAAATGCCGTAGATGAAGATGAAGACACAAGATGGGGAAGTGGTGAAATTGGTGATAAAGGATATTTCATAATTGACCTTGAAAAATTATATGAAATTGAAAAAGTCAGCATTATGTTTGAAAAAGCGTATCCTGATGATTTTCAGATTCTTGTTTCAAGAGATAAGGTGAATTGGACTGTTGCAAGAACAGTCAGAGGTTTTAAAACAACAGATACAGACAAACTTAAATATGAGTCGGATGGCGTATGTTTAGGAAAGGCAAGATATGTAAAAGTACGTTGTATAAAAATGGCATATCATGATAAAATGTCCATAAGAGATATCAGAGTTTATGGTACAGCAGTTAAGGGAGAGCTGTCAGACCTTTCAGTAGGAAAGGATGTAAAGGTAAGCAGTTCTGACAATGGAGCAACTACTTCTAATCCTAAAAATGCAGTAGACGGAAAGGATGACACAAGATGGGCAGCACCGAAGAAAGACGCTAATCCATGGTATCAGATTGATTTAGGAAAGCAGTGTGCAATAGATTCGGTAGATTTGAAATTTGAGCGTGCTTATGCAAAAAGTTTTAAAATTCAGATTTCAGATGACGGAAAAACATGGACTGATTATCGGACTGTTACAAACTGGACAGAGCCGGGAGATGCTGATGAAATTCAAAAAGATGCCTATTATGCAAACCTTGAATTAGGAAACAGCATTCATATGGATAATGTAAAAACAAGATACGTTAGATTATATACAGATGAAAAAGTAAGAGGTGGAAGCTGGGGATTATCCCTTTATGAATTTGAAGTGTGGGGAAAAGAAACAGATAAGACAGATTATTGGACTAATCAGTCTAAGAAAAATTATGGAATTTATCCCATATCAGCACTACAGGATACGGAAAAAGCCGGAATGATTGACAGCAGTCTTGTACAGGATGATGTAATAGGTACAGGGGATACATATGACGTTGTATATGAAGCAAATAAGGATTTATATTTTTATGTAAACCCGAGAGAATTGTATTATGAAGCATCAAAGCATACAATTTACTGGTCATCAGGAAATTCAGGTGATGAATTAAGAGGTGCTGAAAGTCATGATGAGGGAATAGTTTCCTATAAGGGGCAACAGCAGGCAACTGTTCAGTATAAGCTACCGGCAAACCTTGATTTTGGAGACAAAGATTATGTTGAGACACAAATAGGATGTCAGATTTTTGAAAAAGCTGATTCAGGCAAGGAAAGTCTAAAGTTTAGTTTGGTTTATAAAGTAAGAGTTTGGAAGTCGGCAATTATTATAGAAGATAAATTAAGCGAAAATGGTAGTCTTTGTGTTAAGAATCCTGAAAGTGGCTGTACATATGAGTGGCAAAAGAGTAGTGACGGAGAAACATGGACTGATGTGGCAAAGAAGAGATATGATCTTGAGATATTGGGAAACATTAAGGATGGAATAACAAATGACATTGTTCACGTTGCAGAAGATTTAGGCGGTGGTAAATACTACAGAGTAAGAAAAAGTGGCACTACACAGTGGTCACATTCTTACAAAGTACAATATTATAACAATATACAAAATGGAGATTTTGAGTATCCGGCAATGTTTTCAACAGATGAAGATGGAAAAATCTTCCCATTTAACTCAAATGGTGATGAACAGCAGTATCCTAACGGATATGAAGGTTTAATGTGGAAAACAACAGCACCGGGATGGACTAACGGGCCAAATAGTAACCGTGTAGGACATGATATTGAAATTGTAAATGGAAGAAAGTTAAAAACCTCAGGAGAAAACGAACAGGTATCCCAGTTCTCCGTAACACAGGATGAAATGTACAAAAACAATGCTCATGGAGACCAGTTTGCAGAGCTTAACTGTGAAAATGTAGGTGCATTATATCAGGATATTTTAACAACACCTAATTCACAGTGTTATTGGGATTTGGATTATGCAGGACGCTGGTGTCAGAACAGTATGTATGTTGTGGCAATGTCAGCTAAAGATGCAAAAAATTATACGACAGCTGAGCAGATTAAGGCATTAATAAGCAAAGATGACGTTAAGGCTATAGAAACCAATAAGGAGGGAACAACAGGTACAACTCTTACATTATCTGACGGAGTTACTGCAACTATGTGGAAGGTAACAAGTAAGAAAAATGCAGGAGAGTGGAACGACCATAATGGTATATACAATGCTCCATCAGGAGATAAAAACTACATTACACGTTTCTTCTTTGTCTCAGCAGGAGGTGCAAAGAGAAATGAAAGTGATACAGCAAATGAAACTGTAGGAAGTTTATTGGATAATGTAACATTTGAGCAGAGACAGTCATACACCATTGAGTATTATGTTGATGGACAAAAACAGGATAATTTAACAGTAAATGGTACTGTTAATCCTTATGACAGAGTGGCTGTACCTAGTCCGTCAGAAGTTAGTGAACTTACATTATATCAGGCAAAAATAAGTGGTGAAAATGATGCTGATTCTAAAGATTTCTATGTAGATGAAAACGACAGAAACATGACGGTGGCATATAACCACAATGTATTAAAGCTTTATTACAAAAGTGGAATTGTAGTTGCAACAGTTAAGGTAGAAGGTTTAGATACAATACCTGATGGCTACACCATAGTTGCAAAACTGAAAGATAAATCAGGTAATATTTTACAAAGTAAAACTATTAATCAAAGTGATTTTGTCAAGATAGAAAAGGCTCAGGGAGGAGAGGCAAGCGGATATTTTAAGACCGTTACTTTCGATGGAGCAAAATTAACAAATCAAAATCAATATACAGTAGAAGAGGTGATTGTAAGCAACAATTATCTTCCTTATTACTTAGAAAAAGTTAATAAAAACGGAACAGAGGAAGAGGTTGGTATAAGCCATATTAATGGGACAAATCTTGCATATACTGCTGAATTTACATATTCATCAGCTAAGGGTAATTCTGTTGAGTTTATAAATATTTATAATCCTATTAGAAAAGTTACCATAAAGAAAAATGTATCAGGGAATATGGCTGAGAAGGATAAAAACTTTAACTTTACAATAGCCATTGAAAAGGATGGAAAAGCAATAGATGCCGCAAAGCTTCCTAATACAGGACTTACAGAAACTGAAACAGGAAAGTACAGGTTTAGCTTAAAGCACTCTGAAGAAATAGAGTTATACGTATATAACAATTGTAAGGTTACAGTAACAGAGGACGATTATAGTAAAAAAGATGTTGATACTAACATATGGAGTGATGAGTATTACAAAACCTCCTGGGTTATAAATCAGGGAGACAGCACAGACGGAAGGGAAGTTACGGTAAATAAAGTAACCGGAGATACAGTTCTTTCATGCACCAATACTTATAATGATTTAGGTGATGTGGAAGTACAGGGCTTCCAAATGAATGGAAATAAAGATAAAGGAGGAGTATCTGAATATAGTCCGTCTTTCAGGGTAGTATGCAGAGTAAGCAAAAATACTATTAAAGGAAAGAAAGTTAAAAAGTTTGGTGTTGTATATGCCATTAAAGGAGAAACAGTTGGAAAGGATAGGGAACAGCTGGAAAAATTAATGACAAAAGAAGGGGCATCAGGCAATAGTAACGTAAAAGTACATGAGGAAACACCAAATGGTGTGTATGCAGATTGGAGTACAAAGGACGGTTCAGAGTTCTCTACAAAATATTGGAGTTACTATGGTTTAACTTTTAAGTGTTTAAGCTACATGTTTGACACATTAGAGGAAAAAGTTACTGTAAGGGCATATGCTGAAATGGCAGACGGAAAAATAGAATATGGAAATAATATTTATACTGTTGATATGTACGAGATAGCTAAGCATCTTTACAGCAATCAGAAAATGAGTACATTAAAGGGACACAGGTTCTTATATGATAATGTATTAAATCTGGTTGATATGCAGCATAACAGAGTCGGAATTGCTAAGGCAATGATGAAAACTCTTAATGTTACAAGTACCAGTAGCAAGTATTATAACCTGTTAAATACAGTATATAGAGACATGAATGACTTTATTTACTGTCAGAATAGTTATAAGGGTGAATACTCACAAAGAGAGGAATTTTATTCAAAAAATCTGACGGAAGAACAAAATAAGGAACTGTTAGATGCATTAAACAATGCACGAGGTACAACTTATACGGACTTAAACCAATGGATTTATAATGAAGTTGAAAAGATAGGAAATTATAAAGGATATTATAGAAAAGTCCAGTATGAGTGGAATGGTGGAATCTATATAAGAAAGTAGCGTTGAAAAGGAGAAAGCAAATGATTAAACGAAAATTATATACAACACCGGAAGTAATAGTTACAAAATTTGAAGTTAATAAAAATATGATGGTGAGCCTTACACCGGAGACAACTGCGTCTCCGGATGGCCCTGGGGACACTGAAACAAGAGATTGGTTTTCACCACCGGAAGTTACAGGAGGAAACATAGGAGACCTTTTTGACTAAAGTAACAGTGGATTTTGTATCTATAGGAGAACAGTTATGAATATATTGAAAAAGATAAGCAGTTTATTATTAAGTATTGCATTAATAATTACAGGTATTAATGTGAATACCATGACGTTAAATACGGTAAAAGCTGCTTCAACACAAAAGGAAGTTTATCCTAATTTTTTGAAAACAGAAGGAAAAGAAATTAAAAATACCAATGGTAACACAGTATATTTAAGAGGTGTTAATGCCGGAGGGTATATGCTACAGGAAATATGGCTATGTGCCACAAAAGGAGCAACAAGTGACGACACCAGTGGAAATATAAGGTGTCAACAGGACATAATCAATCAACTTACAGACCGTTTGGGAAGTGAAAGAGCAGCAGAGCTGATTAATACATATGAGGAAAATTATTGGACATCAAAGGATTTTGAAAACTGTGCAAGACTGGGAGTTAATTGTATAAGACTTCCAATATGGTATAGAAATTTAGTGGACGAAAATGGAAACTGGTACAGTAATGCTTTTGACCGTTTAGACTGGTTTATTGAAACGGCAGGACGTTATGGAATATATGTAATTATAGATATGCATGGTGCCTATGGTTCACAAAACGGAAGTCATAACTCAGGAATATATGGTGGAAGTACCAATCAGCAGAAAAGGGATAATTCAAAATTATTTTTTGGAACAGATGCAGCTACTAATCAGGCAAAATTCTATGAGATGTGGTACAAAATAGCAGACCATTATAAAAACAACCCTGTTGTTGCCGGTTATGATTTGTTAAATGAACCTATGGCAGATTATATGAGTGATTCAGGTTTAAATGAAACTAAGCAGGAAAGATTGTCGATTTTGTGGAATGTTTACGACAAGGCATATAAAAGAATAAGAACAGTTGATACAAATCATATAATAATGATGGAAGCAGTGTGGGATCCTGATACACTTCCAAACCCTACAGAAAAGGGTTGGGAAAATGTAGTTTATGAATATCATCAGTATATGTATGATGACTATGACAATGCATCAGGAACACAAATAAGTTCTATGCAAAGCAAAATCGACAGCATTAACAGTGCAGCACACAATGTGCCAAGCTATATTGGTGAGTTTAATTACATGAGCAACAACGATACATGGAATACAGGAGTTAAGCTGCTTAATGACAACAATCTGAATTGGACAATATGGAATTATAAGTGTACAAAGCAATATGGAAACTGGGGATTATACAATACTCCGGGAAACGGCTCAGATTCAGATACTAATAACTATTGGGCGGATGTTGAAAATGATTCTTATGATACTATATTAAGCAAGTGGTCAAAAGTAGGAGAAAGCACTGAAAATACAGGATTGACATCAAAAATTAAAGATTATTTTCCGGGAGTAGTAGAAAATATTGCTACATCAAAGGTAAAATCAGTTTCAGGTGTAAATGCTCAGGGAATGCTTAATTCCATTAACGTAACATGGTATCCTAAGGCTGATATGGATAGTAACCCAAAGTATAATATATACGTTGACGGTTCTACAACTCCTGCAATGACAGTTAATCAATCAGTTGTTAAAGTATCAAAGGTGACTAAGGAGGCTACGGATTATTCAAACCAATATGGAATAGTAAATGATAAAAAAGATGGTGTTAACTATAATATAGGAGGAACCCATAACGGTGCCTGGACTAAATATGACGATATTTCCTTAAGTTCACCGGCAACATCACTTTCAATAAATTATTCCTGTGCTAAAGGAAACAGCGGAATGATTTATTTATATGAGGATTCCATGGACGGAGAAATAATTGGTTCATTAAAGGTGACACCGCCGAAAACTGAAGCATCATGGTCAGACTATGTTACAGCTACAATAGATTTGTATAAGCCATTAAGTGCAGGAAAGCATACGGTATATATGAAATTTGTGAATAATACCAGTGGAAATATTGCAAATGTAAAGGATTTTACTTTTATATGTCCATCAGCAACAGCTACAATAGCTAATGTGGAAGCCGGAAAACATAGTGTGAGTATTCAGGCGTCTGTTGATGAGGCAGTTTCTAGTGAAGATATATCTAACGAAGTTGAAGTAGTAACAGAATCTTCTATTATAAAGACTGATAAAATCAGCATTAAAGGTTTCCAGATAAAAACAAATGGAAACAGATATTATAATGCAAGTGGAGAAGTTGTATTTGATGAGGAAGGTGCGGAAAAAGTAGCATTTAGAACAATATGCAGGGCACCGGCAGTAGGAGAAACAATTACCGTATCAGACAAGTCTTATAAGGTTAAAAATGTTGGAATTATATATACAATTGATCCTAACGCTACAGGCGATGAAACAAAAGATGTATTTGACAGCTCCTATTCAGTGTTGAATACAAGTCAGATATCAGGAGCAGCTCATACATATATTGGAGCTCAAGAGTACAATGGTAATAATTACACATTAGGATATCTTGCTACGGATGATGGTATTTTAAGTAATAAAGACGGATATATGGAATATGTAAGAACCGTGAGAAATAATTCATATTATGGAAGTGATAACTCACTTAATGTGATTACTAACTCTTTCCATGCAAGAGCTTTTGTAGTGGCAGAAGATGGAACCATTATATATGGAAATAATGTTGAGTCAATGTCTATACCGGAGGTAGCTTATTATTTCTATAAAAATGCAATGTCATCAAACTATAATGGACATGCATACCTGTATGATACGATTTTAAGCAGAATAAGCGGTAATAAATACTATTTATCAACAAAAGTGGATTACGGATGGAATGACAACCTTTATGATCCTGGTAAGTAGTGGACAAAGTAAGGAGGCAGATTTTGAAAAGATTAATTAAGAAAATCACTGTGTATATGCTTATAGCAGCAATGTCAATTACCGGTATTACGGTATATAAAACAAGTGATGTAAGTGCTACAACTACAAACAAAATTAAATATAAGGATTTCTTAAAAGCAAACGGTAAGGTTCTTAAGAATAATTATGGACAGGGGGATACCGTATATCTTAGGGGAACAAATGCAGGGGGATATATGTTACAGGAGTTTTGGCTTACGCCTACGGATTATACTGCTAATGTAACAGACCAGACAGATTTGATTAATACATTAACTAACAGATTTGGCAGTGATGCCGCAAAAACTCTTATTAACACATATGAAAGTAATTACTGGAAGGAATCAGATTTTGATACATGTGCAAGTCTGGGGATAAATTGTATAAGACTTCCAATTTGGTACAGGAATTTTGTTGATGAAAACAATAACTGGTACAGCAATGCTTTTGACAGGGTTGACTGGTTTGTTGAACAGGCAGGAAAAAGAGGAATCTATGTAATTATAGATATGCACGGTGCCTATGGTTCACAAAACGGAAGCGACCATTCAGGCGTGGATGGAGGAAACGATAAAAAAGGTGCTTCTGAGTTTTTCTTTGGAAGTAATGCAGCTTCTAATCAGGAGAAGTATTATCAGATGTGGGAAAAAATAGCTGAACACTATAATAGCAATCCTGTAGTGGCAGGTTATGATTTGCTAAATGAACCTTATAATGAATATCGTTATAATTCA
Source organism: Eubacterium segne (assembly GCF_014287775.1). Classification (NCBI taxonomy): domain Bacteria; kingdom Bacillati; phylum Bacillota; class Clostridia; order Eubacteriales; family Eubacteriaceae; genus Eubacterium; species Eubacterium segne. The sequence goes on along the minus strand of NZ_JACOOZ010000001.1, from coordinate 168,091 downwards.
GGATATTCAGACGATCAGTTACATTCATGGTTGTGGAATATTTATGATAATGCATATAAAAGAATTAGAGCAAAGGATCCAACCCATGTTATTATTATGGAAGCAACATGGGAACCTACAGATTTGCCAAATCCTGATACATATGGATGGGAAAATGTTATGTATGAGTATCATAATTATTTATATGATGATTATGAGAATGCAAATGGTCAGCAGATTGCCAATATGCAAAAGCGTATAAATAACATAAACAGTGCAAATTATAATGTTCCAAGTTATATGGGAGAATTTTCATACTTTAATAGTCCGTCTACATGGGAGCAGGGACTTAAGCTGTTAAACGACAGTGGTTTAAATTGGACAAACTGGACATATAAATGCGTATCCACATACGGAAACTGGGGACTGGTTAATCAGTCAGTTTCAAGTGTCAATGCAGAGAGTGATTCTTATGATACTATTTTGGCAAAATGGTCTAATGTGGGTTCAGGATATTTAAATACATCCCTTACAAACGTATTTAAGAAATACACTCCGGGAGTGATTTCAAGTTCAGAACCTGAATGTATGAATGAGGGAAGTTACTATTTAGGGTGTACAGATAATATTGTAACGGCAGTAAATAGTGGTAACAGTCCTTTATCAGCAAACAAATCATCGTACTCATCCACAGATGATGTGTTGGAAGTAATTAATAATGGTAATGGAACAATTTCCTTAAAATCAAAGGCAAACGGAAAGTATGTATGCGCAGTTATAGATGAAAATAATCAGTTGTTGGCAAGAAGTAATAATATAAGTTTGTGGGAACAGTTTGAACCTGTCCATGTAACAGGAAATCAATATGCCCTTCGTTCCATTGCAAATGGAAAATATGTAAAGGCAGATTTTGACGATTCATCAGATAAGGGACAGCTAAAGGCAGTTAGCGATAATATAGGGGGCGCATGGGAGTGCTTTAATTTCTATAGTGCAGGGGAAGTTACTACAGATGCTCCTACGGCAGCACCAACAGAAAAAGCAACAGAGAATGATACATCAGGTATAACAATTTCAGATGATGTTAAGGTGGAAGGATTCCAGATAAGTAACATTTTAGAGGGCTTAAGGACAGTTTCTTCTGTTGAGCCATCTATTAATGGAAAAAATGTTGTTGAATTTGGAAATATATATGCAGTGGATGTTGACAGTGTATCCGATGACGATATGTATGTAGGAGTGGAAAATAAATTTGTGGCAGCTGTAAATTCAACAAGTAATGGAATTACTGACCGACAGTTTTCCAAGTCAGATACAGCTACTAATTATGTTATGACAATGACAGATAATGGAAAGACAGTGCCGGCGCTTACACAGTCCTATAAAATCAGGGCATATGCAAAGTTATCTGATGGAACATATTTGTATAGTAAAGTTGCAAAATTTTCCATATTTAATGTGGCAAAGACTTTATATGATAATTCAAAAATGAATACAAACGCAGGACACGAGTATTTATATGATAATATTTTGAAGGTTGTGGACAGCAATTACAAGAAAGTTGATTATGACTGGAGCGTAATAGTTGTGAAATAATACTTGCGGTTGCAGTAGCACTGGCATTACCGTCAATGTTTAAATTAAAAAGAAAAAGAGACGATATATAAATTGTCTTAGATGAAAAAATAGTGGAATTTTATGTTTTCATAATATTCCACTATTTTTTATACATCTAACCAACTATTTGTTCCAACTCCTCAAAGGAATTAATTGTATAATCAGGTTTTTCCACTTCGCCAAAACCGTATTTTGCATATATGAAGTCAATGCCGGCTAGTTTTGAAGCATTGAAATCCCCTAATGTATCACCAATATAGGCGGCATGTTTAATGGAGTTACGTTTCATAACCAGCTTGATGTTCTCGCCCTTTGGAACCTGATTGTCACCCCAGTTCTGAAAATCAGTAAAGTATTTATTCATGTTATGGGAGGTAAGAAATGTTTGAATATATCCTGCCTGTCCATTGCTTACAATACATAATTTAAAGTTTTTAGAGAGATTACTAAGAGTTTTTTCTACATTAGGAAACAAAATACCGCCATGGTTTGTTAAGTATTCATTTTCAATTTCGCAACAATGCTGTAAAATATCCAGCTGTTTTTCCTTTGGATATTCTGAAAAAAGTTTAGCGGCAATTTCATCCATGGGCAGCCCCATAACCCCTTGCAATTCTTCAGCAGTAAGTTCACGGTTTTCTAACCCTATAAAATCTTTTATTGCAATATTCCAGGATGTGCGTATATTTTCCGTGGCATCCCAAAGGGTGCCGTCTAAATCAAATAATAAACCATCATATTTCATATATTACTCCAATCTATCCGAATACACGTTTTAAAACGTCATCTTCACATAATATTTTTTTTGCCAGTTCTCTATATTGCTCCTCGTGGAGATATGTGTGTCTGTGAGGCTTAATTTCCGGAGCCATATCAATAGCTCTCATATAGTCGTCCCTGTTTAAATTAAGTGTACTTACATAATCCCAAAATCCTGTTTTTTCAAAAATTGCATTAACACGTATATATCTGTGATTTTGAACACGACTCATAAGGTAAGTGGCAACCCCCACCTGAATACCATGTAATTGAGGATGTTCAAGCATTTTGTCAAGGGAATGGGAAATAAGATGCTCACTTCCACTAGTAGGAGTGCTGCCTCCGGCAATTTCGTTGGCAATTCCACTCATGGCAAGAGAGTCCACCAGTTCCCTTAAAAAAAGGTCATCATGTATTGTTTCAAAAGGAGTTCTTACAAAACTGTTTACTGCCTTTTTTGCAATCATAACGGCAAAATCATTCATTTCTGAATATCCCCGTTCAGCTTCAAAATTCCAGTCATACAATGCCGTAATTTTTGATACCATGTCACCAATACCTGAAAAGATAAATTTTTCAGGGGCACTTTTCAAAATTTCAGTGTCGGCAACAATACCATAAGCCATTTTGGCAGGCACCGAAGTACGACGACCATTGACTAAAAGAGAGGCACTGGCACTGGAAAAACCGTCACTGGAAGCAGATGTAGGAATACTTACATAAGGCAGTTTCCTAAGGTATGCCGCATATTTTGCAGTGTCAATAACCTTGCCACCTCCGATTCCAACAATAACCTGAGCTTTAGAATCAATGTTAAAAGCTAAGTTAATAATATCTTCTATTTTAGTTGTATCTAATTCCATATAATCAAGAACTGTTATACCATCTTTTTTTAGAGAATCCATTATTTCATTTCCAAACATGCTGATTAAACCGTTCCCAAAATACAAAACGGCATTTTTAAAACCACTGCTTTTAAGATATGAACCAAGATTTTCTAAAGTATTTTTTCCAACTTTTAGAATAGTTGGAATGGAAATATGACTACCTGCCATAATTATCACCTACCTTATTCATAATATGTCACAATTATAACAGATTATAACATATGTTGCGGAGTTAAATTGAAAAAAATGAATACAATTGTTATACTAAACAGTAAATAAATGTAGGGATGTGTAGATATGGATAAGAAATAACATCCCTTAGGGGCATAGAAAATTTAATTTTTATCAGGAGGTAACGGTATGAGAAGGATAGTAGCAATTGGGAATGTTTTATATGTATATTTAATTTTGGGAATGCTTGCCATGATATTTGGAAGTAATACACCTACAGGAATGTACCTTATGAAAAATCTGTTTTTCGATGATGTGTACATAATGATATTGGCTTTTATTATATTCGGCGCGGTGTGGCTTGCCATGAATATTGTTTTCCTGACATTGGTGGTAGTGGGAAAATTAAAATATGAGGCTTCAGTTATGGCACGAACCCACATGATTGTAAAACTAGTCCAGATTCCGGCATATATTGGAATTTTTATTATGGGATTATTATGTTTGCTAACTATTTTTACATTTGCATTTTCCATAGCACTGTTTCTTTTCGATGCTTTTAGCATAATTTTAACAGGACTATTTGCCATTGCATGTTTTAGCTGCATGAAAAATGAAGGAATGATTACCGATGGAATACAGCTTGTAATGTCTGTTTTCTCCTTTGTTTTCTGCGCAGACACAATAATATCCGTAATTGCATATATAAATACAAAAAAGCACAAAGCAGAAGCTTTAAACAACTAAAGAAGGTGAATTTATGATTAGGGTTGCAAAAAGAGAAGACGCAGAAGAGCTACTTAAAATTTATTCTTATTATGTTGAAAATACAGCTATAACCTTTGAATATGATGTCCCATCAGTTGAAGAGTTTAGTGATAGGATTTCAAATACATTAAAAAAATATCCTTATTTAGTTTTAGAGGAAGAAGGAAAAATTTTAGGTTATACATATGCCGGGGAATTTAAGTCAAGAGCGGCATATGACAGGGCTGTGGAAACTACTATTTATATGGATAAAAATCTTAAACATAGGGGAATGGGAAAAAAGCTGTATAAGGCCTTAGAACAGGCACTTGAACTGCAGAAAATTACCAATTTGTATGCCTGTATAGCATATCCTAAAGAGGAGGATGAATATCTTACAAAAAACAGTGTAGAGTATCATCAGCACTTAGGTTACAGGATGGTAGGAGAATTTTATAATTGTGGTTATAAATTCGGAAGATGGTACAATATGGTATGGATGGAAAAAATAATTGCACCTCATAAAGACCATCCCGATAAAGTGCTGAAGTTTGATGAAATAAGAAATATTTTTAAAGAAATGTATGGAATAAATTAATCATACTTCAATTTTTTCAAATCTGTATTTCTGCTTAATGTCAGGGTATTTATTGTGGTCTACTTCACTCGTAAACATATCAAAGGGGCGAGCGCATACCTTGAAAGGTGCATATAATCCCTGATAAATAACTAACCTTTCACCATTTTCCGTGTGGGCGGCAAAGGCCAGAACTTTATATAAATATTCAGAGGTATTAGAAGAAACAAGCTCACGCTTGAAATGCCTTACTATATCCCCAACTTTTATGTTATGGGTAGATAAATTATCCGGATTATTGTATACATCAGTATCAATATCCGGTTTTTTTTCTGTATCCGGCAATTCCTCATATTCCTCCTTATCCAGGGAAACAGGTGCTCCGGATTTACCGGAAATGTGTACTCCTCCATACCAGGTACCTTCAACTTCAAAAATATCGCCAACTTCATATTCCATGGAATAATCGTTGTTTTTCTTTATAATTTTAATTTTGCTCATATTAACAAATCTCCTAAACAATTATTTAACGTTAAAATACTTACATCATTATATTATATCCCCTTAAAAATGTAAAAAATAAATTTATGTTTTGGGATTAAAATAATGTAAGGATAAACATTGACGCATCAACTTTACAGTTTTATAATTTGTTTGAAAATAATATTTAAGGAGGAATTTATATGTCTACGAAAATTTCAAAAATACCAAGAGAAGAGGCAGTGGAAGCTATTTTTTCAAAAATTATTCAATCACCTGTTGCCTGTGAACGGTTAAGTGAGACTTTTTATGAGCACCTAAATGATGATCATTTAGTGGTGGATTCAAATTCGGAACGCTTTGCAAAAATACTATTTTCAGCATATGAAACTCAGGATATAAGTGCTTTGCTTTTAGAGGTATGCCAAAAAAGTATGTTTGATTTGTTAAGAGAGGCATATCTTATTCCGAAAAGATTTTATGGAAAAAATGGGAGAAATCCAATACTTCTTTCTGATGTGGAGGGAAAATTGTTAAAGGATATTAAAGAACCTGTGTCACATCACGAATATACTAAATTTAAGGAAATATTTGAAAATCATGTATGTGCACCAAGGTCTAAATTGTATTTAGCAGACGGGTTTGACATAGCAAGATATTACACTAAGGATATGGAAATTGAAGAAAAATTAGAAAACAGACGTCGTGGAATAATGATATTGTATGCGCTTCCGGATACGGTAAAATTGGGAATGACGGAGGCACAGGCATATGCAATTATATGGGATACTTTTAGAATGATTCAAAGTGTAGCTCCTTCTGCAATGGTTTATTATGGACAGGAAACAGGGAAGAAAAATCAAAAGAAGTTTGATGAAATAGGAATTTTACTTCCGATACATCAGTTTGAGAAAAGAATGTTACATCATTTAGAGGAAATTGACGGAATAGTTTTATCATGCAGAGAAAAAATGATGGAAGAAGCCGGCGAGGACAGCCTTGAATTGTAGGAGGATAGAATGAAACAAACAAAGCAGATGTCTGAATCCATAAGACTTGGAATGCTTTTGGCAATTTCAGGAGGATTTATGGATGCATATTCATATATTGAGCGTGGACACGTTTTTGCAAATGCCCAGACAGGTAATATTTTATTATTTGGAGTAAATTTGTCAGAGGGAAATTTTAAAATGGCAATACATTACTTTCTGCCGGTACTGGCATTTGCACTGGGAATTGCGTTAGCAGAAATAGTACATACTAAGGAATTGGAAATTTTGCATTGGAGGCAGGCGGCAGTTCTTATTGAAGCAGTGATGCTTGTGGGAGTCAGCTTTTTCCCATTATCTTTAAACCTGTTGGCAAATTCCTTGACATCCTTTGCCTGTGGCATACAGGTAGAAAGCTTTAGAAAGATACGTGGAAATGGTATAGCAACAACTATGTGTATTGGAAATTTGAGAAGTGGTACGCAGAATTTATGCAATTACTTCCATAATAAAGACATTGAATATTTTAAAAGCTCATTGCTTTATTATGGTATAATTGCATGCTTTGTAATAGGTGCGATAATTGGAAATTTATTTATTCACATATTGCAGGAAAAAGCAATTTTATGTTGTTCCGCACTGTTATTCTTTGTATTCTTTTTAATGTTTATTGACTTTGAAAGAGAAAAACTATAGTCAAAATATCAGGTGCAGTATCTAAAGGATTTGTCTGTGATAATTCTTGCAAAAATCAGTCCAAGAGGAAGTGCCAGAATAATAAGCATTGCTGATGCAAACCAGGAGGCTGAGGTTGTAAGGGACATAGCACCTAAATTGTATACTGCACGGTAAAGGTAAAGTCCCGGTACCATAATTACTATGGAAGGAACAGTGATTGCTATGCGGGGATATCCCAAACTATTTTTTAAGAGAGACGCAAGTACTCCGGCGGTCAATGCACCGATAAATGCGGCGGCTGCCGGTGGAAATGCCGCAAGATCAACCAGTTCAAGTCTTAATGTATTGGCAATGGCACCTATTACGGCTGCTGATGCTGCTAAAGGAATAGGACTGTTAAACATTATTGAAAAACCAAATACTCCTCCGAAGCTTGCTAGTAATCTTAGAAGCAGTAGTGCCGTTGCACTAAGGGAAAGTTCAGGAAAATTAAGAGGCTTCAGATTTAATATAAGAGCCATTATCCACGCTGTTATTGTTGCCACAACAATTATAACAATGGCATAGGCAAGTCGCTCAAGGCCTGAACGCATATCTAACTTTGACAAGTCAATACCACTGGTTATAAAAGGAAATCCTGGAATTATAAATAACATCGAGCATATATAACCCGCCTCGTGTTGAGGTGAAATGGCAAAAAATACTTCGGCAAATTTGAGTATTCCGGCATATACAAGGCATGCTAATGTTATAGATGAAACAATACATAAAAAAAGTGTAAAGTGATGCTCTGATAACTTACATCTCAAATAATTTCCCATTCCTGCTCCTAAAAAAGCACAAATCATTTCAAAGGGTCCACCACCAAGAAGAAACGTAAATGCCCCACAGGCAAGTGCCGCAGCAAGTCCCAGGGCAACAGGTGAGTAAAGACCATGTATATGTTCAATCTCATCAAGGTGGACATGAAGTTCCTCACCGGACATTTTAATACCTTCTGATGAAAAGTCATTTATAAAATGCTCTAAACGGTTAAGTTTGGATGTATTTACTCCTGTATTTGTAAGACAGAGAGACTGGGAAAAACAATTATCACCATCAAAACAGGTGTAGTCTATAGACATAAGACCAATGTTGGCGGTGCATGTTATTCCCAGCTGTTCAGACAAAGTATTCATGGAACTTCTCACACGCCATGCTCCTGTTCCACAGGATAAAAGCATAAGACCGGTACGTCCGATTATTGATGCCTTTTCAACAAGACCGGCATTTGTAATAGGAATGTTTCCCAAACTGTCAGCATAGTCATGCCAATAAATATCCATATGATTTTTTTTAATATTATTTTGAACCATATTATCACTCCCTAAAATATTACTAACTAAAATATAGTATAATTTTGCTGAAAATAATGTCAAGGTTTGTATCGGAATAGGTAATAATATGTTAGAAAATTTTAATCCACAGGGAAAATTAATACGTAGATTTTCCAGGCTTATGCCAATTAGTGGTGTTGTATTTTGACATATAACGTGGTATATTGTGTGGAGGTATGTAAGCAAGGAAAAAAGTGATATGAATAATAAGAGAATGAATGAATTGAACATAAAAGGGAAGATTGCTCTAGTGGCCATATTATTGATTTTAAGTTGCCTTGTGGGATATATGCTGTTGGTTATGGCTTATGGTATTCCGACAGATTATATGAAAGGCAATATGTCTGAAAGTGCCGGGATAATCAAAACAGAGGGAAGATATTTTAGAACTATGAACCGGGAAAATTCCCAGCTGGATAATTATACAGATTCATTAATGCTTTTAACAGCATCTCATCCCACAACAGAGAATGCGTGGAAAGGGGCAATTAATGTATCGAGATACTATAGGAGTGATAAAAAACCGGATGAGGTATTAGTGGACAATTATCTGGGAAAGGGAAAAGGTTATAGTGAGGTCCAATATTCAAGATATTGGCATGGATACCTTGTTTTTTTAAAACCTTTAATAGCTTTATTTGATTATGGTACAATCAGATATCTGTTAATGTTTCTACAAATAGGTTTATTTGCATTATTAGTATCAAAATCTTCGACTATAAATAAAAGACTTATATTCCCAATAATTTTTTTATGGATTTTTTTGAACCCTGTGTCAACAATGATGTCATTGCAGTTCGGTTCAGTGACTATAATAACATTTTGTGCAATGTTATTTATTTTATGTAAAAGCAGGAAATGGCAGGAGAATTTATTCCTATGGAATATTTTCTTTATGTTTGTAGGAATTATTACAAGTTATATGGATTTGCTTACTTTCCCATTGATAACCCTAGGCGTACCATTAACATTGTGGGTGTGTATGTATCAGAGGGATAAAGTTAAGGGCGATATTATGAATATTGTGGAAAAGTCGTTTTTTTGGGCTGTTGGATACGGCGGAATGTGGGCACTGAAATGGCTTCTTGGAAGCATAATAACAGGGCAAAACATAATACGAAATGCATTTGATACTATTGAGGTGAGAACATCCTCAAGTGCGGCTAAAGAGAAAATCAATTTTGTTAATGTATTATATAGAGAGTTTAAGGCTTCATATCAAATAGGGGTGGTTATAGCATTGATTATTTTAATTGTTATATTTGTTATAACATTATATAAAACAAGGCATATTAAGGTGAACAATATTATCCCATATGCCATAATGGCGTGTTATCCTATTGCATGGTATGTTCTTATTCAAAACCATTCATACATTCATTATTGGTTTGCATATCGTGAACTGGCAATATCTGTTTTTGCCGTATCACTATGTATTATGATGTTAATGAGGAAGGAAAATTATGGACAAGATTGCAGTTTTAATACCATGCTATAATGAAAGTAGTACAATAAGTAAGGTGGTAAAAGATTTTAAGAGGGTACTCCCGGAGGCTGTGGTATATGTATATGATAATAATTCTACAGATGGAACTGATAAAATAGCAGAAGAGGCCGGTGCCATAGTGCGTTATGAACATCGTCAGGGGAAAGGAAATGTTATAAGGAGAATGTTCCGTGAGGTAGATGCACAATGTTACATAATGACGGATGGGGATGATACATATCCGGCAGAATCAGCAGGAAAAATGGCGGACTTAGTGCTTAAAAAGAATGTTGATATGGTTGTAGGGGATCGTTTATCGTCTACATATTTTAAGGAGAATAAGAGACCTTTTCACAACATGGGAAATTCTCTCGTTAGAAAAAGTATAAATGTATTATTTAAAAATGATATTAAGGATATAATGACAGGACTTCGTGCCTTTAGTTTTGAGTTCGTAAAAACATTTCCCGTTTTATCAAAGGGATTTGAGATTGAAACGGAGATGAGTATACATGCCGTTGAAAAAAATATGTATGTTGAAAATGTAATTATAGATTATCGTGACAGGCCTGAGGGCAGCGAATCTAAATTAAATACATATTCAGACGGAATGAAAGTGTTGAAAACAATTGTAAAATTGTATAGAACATACAAACCCATGGGCTTTTTTGGTGCAATTGCAATATTATTATGCATCACTGCATTAATTAATTTTGTACCTGTTATGAAAATATATTTAGAAACAGGACTGGTTCCTAAGTTTCCAACATTAATTGTTTGTGGTTTTATGGTAGTGACAGCTGTTCAGTCATTTTTTGCAGGTCTTATGCTACAAACAATGATGCAGAAAAACAGGCAGGATTTTGAGATGGAACTGCAAAGGGTTTATGAACAGAAAAAACGTTTGCTTGAAGATAAATGAATTTAGGTTACATATGTTTAAAAAGAATTATAGAAGTTGCAGCATAACAGAAATGTAGAATACGTTGTTGTGCTGCTCTATTTTTAATACTCCGTTATATCTCTCGATAATTCCGGCAACTGATTCAAGACCGATACCAACCCCTTCATGTTTAGTGGAGTAGTAGGAGCCACTTTTATCTTTTCTAATTGCATTACTATATGTATTATCTATTGTAAATAGAAGAACATTATTTTGAACTTTTCCCTTTATTATTATATTTTTAGGCATGTCAGGTTTGGAAATGCACGCATACACTGCGTTTTCTATGAGATTTCCCACAACAACAGTAAGGTCAACATCCTCCACAGGTATGGAAGCGGGAATGTTTACATCTGCTTCAAAATCAATGTTATTGTCCTTGGCAATGCCATAAAAATGAGATATTAAAACATTAATTACTGTATTTTCACAGAAGCTCATAGGAGTATCATCAGGCAAAACATTTAAGAAAGATTCAAGATATTCCTTTAAATGAGGGTAATCATCCTGCTCTATATAACTTCTTATAACCGTTGAGTAATGTCTTAAATCGTGTCTTGCTCTTCTGGTTTCACTGATTTTATTTTGAAGATTAACAAATTGAAGCTGTTCCATTTTTAAACTGTGATTAGCATTTTCAAGTTGCATATTTTTATTATTTTCAGATAGCATACGGGCAATTATGTAATAAATCAAAAAGGCACCTAAATTAATTAAAAAAGAAATTATATTATTTTTAGGGTTAAGAGCCAACTTTAAACTTGATAAAGTAGAATTAAAGTATATATTGTAATACCAGATTAAATAAAAGGTGGATGGAACAAGCCATAAATAATGCCATATGTAATCCTGATTTCTAAGTAAAAGTACTGGTCTTAAAATCCTGTTTATAAAAAGGGATACTGCCGATAAAACCACTAATTGGGTAAATAATGTGGTTACACAGAAAGTCCACCTGTAAATGTCAGAAGCCATATCTGGAAATAGTAGTCCCTCTATACATTTTGAAAGGGAAACTATGAAATTTGAAATATTTGAAAGCATTAAAAGAACAAATAAGGACTTGCCAAATTTTGCCTTTACACAAAGAAAATAGAAAAATATGTAAAGAAAGGTACTCACTAAAGAAATCAAAGAAATGGCATTATCTGAGCCATATCCTGCACATAGTCCTAAAATTATCTGAATAAATGACGCTAAAAGAATAAGCAGGGCTGTATTTTTTTTGGAAAATCTAAAGGAATCCCTAAATGGATACAACGCTACGGTAACATAGGGTAAAAAATTTAATAATGAATAAACTATTAATTCTTCAGTAGAAAAGCCCTGTGACATTATTTTAACATATCCTTTCTTAATTTTTGAAATAGAAAATCAGAGTATATGGTGTTTATATCCTTAATATTTCTACGGCTTATGGGAAGAGTCTCACCATTTGACATAGAAAAGGAATTGTCGGTTTTAGATTCAACTTCATAAAGATTTACAATAACACCCTTGAAACAATTAACTATATAAGAGTAGTTACATATCATTTCTTCCCATTGATGCTGTGACATGCGAAAGCACGGGTTATTACCATCCTTTTGATAGATAATAATTTTATGGTTTTCGTATTCAGTATATATAATATTTCTTGGATATATTTTAATACCTCCGGGAAGGGTTATAAACTGTGACAATTCAAAATCAAAGGAGCTTAATTTATGTATAAGGTTTTGTATATTGCTGTCACTGAAGGGTTTGACAAGATAATAAAAAGCATCAACCTGATAACTTTCAGTGGCAAATTCATTACTGGTGGTGCAAAATACAATTTGAACATTTTTGTCTGTTTTTCTAAGCTCGAAAGCCACATCCACACCGGTAAGCTTGTCCATAAATATATCAAGAAAAACAATATCATATTTGTTAGTGGAAAATTCCGATAAAAAGCTTTCACCATTTAAATATATGTCATAGGAAGTAATGTTAAAAGAGTTATTGGAATACTTTGTAATCATTGAAATTAAGGTGTCCATATCCTGTCTGTTATTGTCTACAAATGCCGCTCTCAAATTTTTCTCCTTTTTTGTATGAAATAGGTTGAAAACCATGAATTATTATAACACATAAACCATAAAAGGTAAAAAACATAATAAACCACTTAAGTAAGAAATTAACCGCTTGAGTCAGATTCGTTGATATTTGTATTGAAATAAACAATAATTGTTAATAACATTAGCTAACTGTGCATATAAATAACGTGGAGCGTTAAAAGCACCGGAATGCTGAAAAAGATGAAAGGAGTTATATATGAAAAAAGGAACAAAGAAAATTGTGTCAGGCATAATTTCAATGGTTTTGGCAGTTGTCATGGTTGTGACAATGCTTCCTACAGGTTCATTTAGCGTAGCTGCAGATGATTTGGGTATTGATATCGAATTAAATAGCTACCAGATTAACGGAACTTCAGGTGAGCAGGGAACAATTAAGCCTGTAGTGAAATATGGAGCCACAGTAATAACACATATTGTAAGTGTATCATACACATCTACGGATAGTGATATTATAAGTGTGGATAGTGATGGCGCATACATATTAAAGAAGGAAGGAACAGCTGTTGTAAAGGTTGCTGCAGAATATGAGGTAGCAGGCGGAAGTTCAAGTGGTGTTATTACTTTGAATGGGACTCAGAGTGTTGCAGTAACTGTTAAGAAGCCTGCGGGTACATTAAATGTTACTCCTTCTAGTGGAGAACTTTTAGTAGGAGAATCATTAAAGATTTCACCTGTCGAAATTTGTGATGAAATGGATATGGCAACAGTTGTCAGAAGTTATTCAAGCAGTAGGGATGATGTTGCAACAGTGGATAATAACGGAACAGTTGCAGCAGTTGCTCCGGGAAAAGCAGTTATTACGGTTAAATCAGAGTTTCAGGATACTTATGGTAATTCACATATGTATACTAAAGATGTGGATATAACAGTTGCAAAGCCGGAAATAAGCTTAGTGGGAGGATTAGAACAGACAGTTGAAATAACTGAGGATAATCCAAATCCTGTAGTTACATTTAAGGCAAATACATCAAACACCAATGATACGGTAGTATATACATTAACACCAAATGATGCAACAAAAGCAGAGCTTGGTGAAAATAGCATTACATTCCATGAACCGGGCATGTATACTCTTACAGCTACACTTCCTACAGGTAATGTAAGTGCAAGTATTATTTACAAGGTAGTTAAAGTAGAAAAGCAGACACCTAAGCCGACTATATCTTCAAGTGTAAAAGAAGTTGATATTAATTTAAGTGAAACAGATTCATTTAACTTAAAGTCAATTCTTACGTCTTCTGAACCGGTAATTACTTATGATATTTCCAGTCCTAAAGCACAAATTGCAAATGATATAATAAGCTTCAGTGAAGTGGGATATTATACAGTCAAGGCAAGTGTAAGCAACACTGCAGGAAGTGCAAATACAACTATAATTTTCCATGTAACAGATACTACAAAAAAAGACAGTGGAACAATTAGCATAAATGGAGCTGACGGCTTTTCTTTAAGTGAAGTTGGAGCAACAGTAAAAACTGAAGTTAGCGTAACAGAGTACAGTATTTCTGATGTATCATGGGAAAGTAATAATACAAAGGTGGCAGGTGTTACTAATGGAATTATTACTGCCAACGGAGAAGGAACAGCAATAATTACAGCAACTATTCCAAATGGTCAGTATGTAACATTTACTGTTAATGTTAAAGTTTCATCTTTAGAAATTGAATTAAATCAGCCGGTTTCATCAATTGAAGTTGTAAGCGGTGAATATTACAGTGAGAACTTAAAGAAGTATATTTCATTTAAAAATAATAATGGTGATGTAAATAAAGATTTAGCATGGCGTTCAAGTGATGAAAGCATTGTACAGGTTGTAGACGGATATGTATTAGGAAAAAATCCGGGAATTGCTGTTGTTATAGCTTACACAGCAGACGGATATTCTGTGTCTTTCCCGGTAACTGTAATAGGAAAACCTGAGCTTTCTGCCAGTGTAACGGAATATACTGTTGACATGAAGGATGTTAATGCCATAGCAGGTTTTGGAATTGACTTATCATCAGTAATTAGCCTTAAAAATTCCAACGAAGTAATTACATATGAAACATCAAACAATACAATATTAGATGTAAATAACTCAGGATTTGTTACATTTAAGAATGTTGGAATTGCTTATGTTACTGCAAAAGCAGGAAATGAGAAGATTACGTTTACATTCCATGTCATTGATACAACAGTACCGGAACCTATCAGAATAGTGTATACCACAAATGCTGAAAAGAGTTTTGATATGGTATTGGGACAGGAACCAAAGGATCTTATTCCAAGTATTTCATTAGTTCAGGATGGGGTTTTAAGTGCACCGGAGGTTAATTCGGAAAATGTAAAATGGTCATCTGATAATGAAAAAGTGGCAACAGTAGTAAATGGTATGGTAACCCCTGTAAGCGGAGGAAAGGCTGTTATAACTGCTACTACAAAGGACGGATATTTTGTTACATTTTCCGTTAATGTTTTAGTTAAACCTACTGTAGCATTTGGATTTAATAAGGCAGAAGTTGTGGAAGGAACAGCAGTAGATGTGGCGGTTAAAATTGCTCCTGAGTATGCAAATGTAACATATGAAGTAGAATTAGACGGCCAAACAGCTGATACTTCAACATATATGCTTGCTGAAAATGGTGACAGCATAACCTTTACACCGCTCGTAAACGGTAATTTTATAGTAAAGGCAAGAGTTACAGCTGATGGAACATCATTTTCTAAAACAGCTGAATTATCAGTGAAATCATTAAAGGATGTAGATAGCATAACCTTTACGGAAAATAATAAGATTCTATATACAGGAGATTCTTTTGATTTATCTTCATTAGTATTATGGAATGGAGGAACGTCTGAACCTTATAATACGGACATTACATGGACTAGTGCCAATGAAGAGGTTGTTTCTGTGGATAAAGCAGGAATAATAAAAGCTAAAAAAGCAGGAATGACAGTTATTTATGCTCAAAGCTATAATAACAAACGTGCTAAGATTACCATAGAAGTATTACAGCAGTTAGAAAATATCATTCTTTCTAAAGACAGTATTTCCCTGTGGGAAGGAGAAAGCGATGATATTGAGATAACTCCGGTACCCGCAGATGCAGATTATGAAAAGGTTGAGTATTCATCAGAGGATGATAGCATTGCCACAGTGGATGCAAGTGGTGAGATTAAAGCTATTTCAGGCGGAAAGACAAATGTGGTTGTAACTGCAAAATATACAGATAAAAATGGAAATCAGGCAACTATAGTAAGAAAAGTAAAAGTATTGGTAAAAGCAAGTGTAAAATCAGTTGAAATAAGAACTGTAAGTACAGACTCACCGGATACAATTTACTCAAAGAAAATAGGTGATAAAGTTCAGTTAAAAGCTGTTATTACTCCTGTAAATGCATATGACAAAAAGGTTTTATGGAGTGCAGAGGATGACGGTATTGCTACAGTAGACGCAAATGGAATTGTGACTACAAAGGGCAAAGGAACAACTTATATCTATGCAAAGTGCACAAGCGACGGATATGGTATGGATGGAAATGGTACACCGGCAGTAGGTATGATTAAAATCATAGTTGGTGGAGATGAATATTCTCTTAACATTACACCGGAAAGAAGTATCGTATATCCTGGTGAACAGATTAAATTTGATGCAGATCTTCTACCGGAAAATGCTGTTGAAGGTAAGGTTACATGGTCAGCTGACAGTAGTGATATAAGCCTTGATTCAAAGGGATATGCTACGGTATCTCCTGACGCATCAGCAGGACTTATAACTGTAACTGCAACTATGAAATTAGTTGATGGAGATGAGTATAAGGCTGAAGCTTTGGTATACGTTAAAACACCGGTTAAGACCATTGAATTTGAAAAATCTTCTATGAACTTGTACATATATGAAGATGTAAACCTTTCACCGGTATTTAATGGAGGAACAACTGTACCATCAGATACAAATATTAATTGGAGTGTAAAGGACAGTAGCATATTATCAGTGGATAGTTATGGAAAAGTTTATGCAAAGAAACTTGGCTCTACATGGGTTTATG
This sequence comes from Eubacterium segne, assembly GCF_014287775.1. NCBI lineage: Bacteria > Bacillati > Bacillota > Clostridia > Eubacteriales > Eubacteriaceae > Eubacterium > Eubacterium segne. The sequence continues at coordinate 151,275 of NZ_JACOOZ010000001.1, read as the reverse complement.
CTACAGCATATAATGGAAAGAGAGCAGAGATATTTATAAATGTAATAGCTGCTCCAAAGAGCATTAAACTTAGCAGACATGGTATCACATGTTACAGTGGAGAAAGGAAAAATATAAGTTATACATTTAATCCTGATTACACTACACAAAAGGCAGTAACATGGACGTCAACTAACAAAGATGTAGCATATTACGATACAGCATCAAAGAAAATAGTTGCTGTTAGTGGAGGAACATGTTACATAACTGTAACCGCCAATGATACACATTTTGGAAATGTAAGTGACAGGGTTAAGGTTGTGGTTAAGCAGAGAACAACAGGTATTGAGATTTCAAAATCAAAACTCACAAAGAAAGTGGGTAATATGTTTAAGCTTTCAGCAACAGTGAAACCGTCAAATGCTTATAATAAGGCTATATATTGGACCAGTTCAAATGTAGCAGTTGCATCTGTTGATGAATTTGGTATTGTAACATGTCATAAAAAAGGAAAGGCTACAATAACAGCACTTACAACAGATGGATATGGAGCAAAATGCAAACTTACTGTAAAGAAGGGAAAGACCAAGATTAAGTACGGTGTTACAAATGTTAATGGCTTGTATATCAGAAAATCTCCAAGTTTACAGGGAGTTCAGTTAGGACAGTATAACGCCGGAGTATCGGTTACAATTGTAGGAAAAGTTGGAGAATGGTATAAAATAAAATACAAATCAGGATATGCATATCTTAGAAGTGCATATGTTACGGTTTTAACTTCAACAGGCAGCAGTTATAAAGGAAATAAATCTAATGCAGTAGTATCATCAACTACCGGTATTTATACGGGAGTAGGAACAGGGTTTAATACTGAGGCTCCAAAGGGAACGAGAGTGTTGGTAGTAAACAAGGTTGGAAATTATTATAAGATAAAGTACGGTACTAATGCACTTGGAACAGGATATGTTGCAGTAAACAGTGTAAGTCTTGATAGTGGATTTAAGTACGGTATTGCTACACCTTCTAAAAAAATCACAAAGAAGAAGGTAAGTAGTACACCGAATGTAACATTATTTAGAACTGCAAGAGTTTCATGCAAAACGGCAATTTATTCAAATGCCAGAGGAACCGGAAGAAAGTTAGGTATTGTTTCAAGAAATACAAGACTTGTACTTAACAGTCAGAAAATTAATGGTTACTATCAGGTGGTATTTAGTAATGGGGTAATCGGATACGTAAAGGGTTCAAAAATAAAGAAACTTAAATCTTTAGTTAAAAGGAATGTAAATAAAACAAACACTTTTATAAGGTACAATAAATAATAGGGATTATTAAAAAGGAAGCTGTTGCTAAGGCGGGTTATGTACGTTTTGGCAGCAGCTTTTTTATCAAAAAACGGATATTCATTGAAATTAGTGGCAAAACAAGGTAAGATATAGAGGAGATTTTGTAAAAATACATATTTGAGGAGAGAAAAAATGGGTGGTTTTTTTGGTGTAGCATCTAAAGAAGATTGCGTATTTGATTTATTTTATGGTATTGATTACCATTCACATTTAGGAACAAGGCGTGGAGGAATGGCTGTATTAGGAGAAGACGGATTTGACCGTGCAATTCATAATATAGAAAATTCTCCTTTTAGAACAAAGTTTGATAAAGATGTACAGAAAATGAAGGGTACATATGGAATAGGTTGTATTTCTGATTATGAGTCACAGCCATTAATAATACGTTCTATTCATGGAACTTATGCTCTTACAACAGTTAGCAAGATTAACAATGTTGACGAACTTATAAAGGATTTATTTAAAAACGGGCATACTCATTTTCAGGAAATGAGCGGAGGGGACATTAATGCCACAGAACTTGTAGCCACACTTATTGACCAGAAAGATAATTTAATTGATGGAATTAATTATGCCTTAGAAAAAATTGACGGTTCCCTGTCACTTCTTTTAATGAATGAGGCAGGTATATATGCTGCAAGGGATAAAATGGGACGTACACCTATTGCCATAGGAAGAAAAGAAGATGCTTTTTGTGCTGCTTTTGAAAACTTTTCTTATAAGAATCTTGGATATTCAGATTATAAGGAATTAACACCGGGAGAAATTATTGTTATGACTCCAAAGAATTGTGTTACATTATATAAGCCTGATAATGACATGAAGATATGTACATTTTTATGGGTTTATTATGGATATCCGGCAAGTTCATATGAAGGAATCAGTGTTGAAAAAATGCGTTATAACTGTGGCGAAAAAATGGCAAAGCGTGATAATGTTCACCCTGATATTGTTGCAGGAGTTCCGGATTCAGGAATAGCCCATGCTGTAGGGTATGCCAATGAATCAGGAATACCTTTTTCAAGACCGTTTATTAAGTATACACCTACATGGCCCCGTTCTTTTATGCCTACAATGCAAAGCAAGAGGGATATGATAGCTAAAATGAAACTTTTGGCAGTAGAGGATTTAATTAAAGATAAGAGTCTTTTGCTAATAGATGATTCAATAGTACGTGGAACACAGCTAAGGGAAACAACGGAGTTTTTATATCAGAGTGGTGCTAAGGAGGTACACATAAGACCGGCATGTCCTCCATTATTATATGGATGTAAATACCTTAACTTTTCCCGTTCCCGTTCTGATATGGACTTAATTACAAGGCGTGTAATAGAAAGATTAGAAAATGGAAAGGTAACGGAAGAAGTATTGCAGGAGTACGCTGATCCTGAATCTGAGAAATACGAAAACATGGTTGAAGAAATCAGAAAAGAATTGAATTTTACATCTCTTAGATTTAACAGATTAGATGATATGCTTGATTCAGTAGGAATTGATAAAAGTAAATTATGTACTTTCTGTTGGGATGGAAAGGAATAAAAAGCAATTATAAGTATAGGCTATTGCATTAAAGAAGAAATGCAGTAGCCTTTTTTTGTTATTAGTATCTGAATTTTAGAAAGTATTTATTGAAAACAACAATTTAAGTAAAATTAAAATGTATTTTAATGATTATACGGCATAAGTGATATGGCATTTTATGGTAAGTCCTAGGCTATGGAAGATTTTAAGCTTCTGATATGTTTATCAAGGTCAATGTGATTTTCAAGCAGAGTAAGAAACTGAGGTTTGTCAGAATCATAAATTTCTTTACAATCTTCAAAAATATCTGCCAAAGTGAGTTGTTTTTGTGGTATCATAGTAATGTCTCCTTTCGGGCGTGATTTATGGTTTTTAGTCAACTCTATTATATCACAAACCGTGAGGAGATTTTTGATTTTAGCAACAAAAAAATGCCGTATTTATGCGGCTTTTGGCGTTTCGCAAACGCCTAGAAAGGAGAACTATATGAAAAGGATAGTGGCATATGCAATGCCAGTGATTTTGGCGTTTCGCAAACGCCTGGTAAATGTAAAAGGAAAGGGAGGAGGAAATATGATGAAAAAGCATTTGAAAAAAGTTGTTTCATTTGCCTTAGTTTTGAGTATGACTTTTCCGGTAGGCATGTCATACAGAGAGACATCAGTAGAAGCAAAAGTGATTGATTCGGATTATAATAAGGACGTTTTGTGGTCTACATCCTTTGAATCAGCAGATGGATTTAAAACTTCTACAGTAGATGATAAGAAGGGCACCGCCAATATTGCGACAAATGAACTAAGGTATCAGATAAATGGAAATTTATCCGGTGAAATCGAGAGTTACTCGGGAAGTGCCGCGAAAAATGATAATGAAGTTTTGAAAAATTTGTTTGACGGAGACTCTGGAACAAAATATTTAACTGAGGCAAAGCCGTCGGAAGTTATTGTAAAACTAAAGAGTCAACAGGTTATAAAATCGTATGCGATAACTTCTGCGAATGATGCTTCCGGAAGAGACCCTAAGAATTGGAGTCTTCAGGGTAGAAATTCGGATAATGAAAGCTGGGTAACCATCGACAATAAAACAAATCAGGTGTTTAATGGCAGATATAAACAAAATTATTTTGAATTGGATAACAGCACAGCATATAGCCAGTATAGATTGCGGATTACAGCAAATAAAAATGGTGGTTCCATGACACAATTTTCAGAGTTTATTCTTGCAACAGGCAAGTGTCAGGAAGTTGGTGCTTCTATTAGCAAAATGAATAGTGAGATTACTTCCGGACCGAGCGATGCATGGAATCAAAAATCCAATGTGGGTTGGACAGGAAGCCACTCTCTTGTATGCAAGGGAGCTCATGTAGGAACTGGTCATGCATATTCTTATAATGTTATTTATGACAACTTGAATCTTACAGTAAGTGATAATACAAATTTAAGATATGTAATTTTTCCTTCCATGTCTAATGGAGACGAATATGACTATGAATATACACAGATGCATATGGCTGTGGATTTAAAGTTTAAGGATGGAACTTATTTAAGTGAGTTAGGTGCAATTGATCAAAATGGAAATAAGGTGGATGCACAGTCTCAGGGAGATAGTCGTACACTGGTGGCACAACAGTGGAATGAAATTTACAGCAAAATTGGTGATGTGGCAAGGGGAAAAGTCATTGAAAAGATTTTGGTTGTGTACGATATGAAAGCTCATAATGCGGGGGCTTTAGCAAAATTCCAGACATATTTTGATGACATTGAAATATATAATCAGGATTATCCGGTATATTCTCATTTATCAGATTATGTAAATATTCTAAGAGGAACGAACAATACAGGAAACTTCTCCAGAGGGTTGACAATTCCGGCAGTAACAGTGCCAAACGGATTCAACTTTTGGATTCCTGCAACCAACGCAAGCAGTAATTCGGCTTATGAATATCAGAAAACAGATGAATTTCGTTGTATGAGAATAAGCCATGAACCGTCTATATGGGTTGGTGATAGAGGAACCTGGCAATTTATGGTAAATACCAGCAAAGATTATAATACAAATGACGATTATGGATTGGGAACGTTAAAAGCAAACTTTAGTCATGATAATGAGGTAGCAAAAGCGCATTATTATAAAGTTTCTTTTGATGGCAATGGAGGCGATGCAGCAAATTCACAGATAGAGCTGACACCGACATCTCATGGTGCAGTGGTACGGTTTACTTATAATAACACGGCAAACAAGAGTGTTATCTTTGATTGTGCCAATGGTGGAAGTAGGACCGAATATAGTGGAAATACATTTAAAACATATTCTGACCATACAGGGAATGGTTCGAAGCGTATGTACATTTACGGAGAATTTAGTGAGACTCCTAAGGGAACTAAAATAAATGACAGGAAAAGTATTGCATCCTTTAATTCCAATACAGTTACAATGAAACTTGCCACATCATACATCAGCTATGATCAGGCAAAGAAGAATTTGAAGCTTGAAATTGGGGGAGACAGTTTTGAAACGGTTTATAACAAGGCACAGTCTAAATGGGATAATCAGCTTGGAATTATCACAGATGTTAAAGGCGCAAATTATGAACAGTTAGTTACACTTTATTCTTGTATTTACCGTATGTATTGTTATCCAAATCTTATGTCAGAAAATACAGGGTCAAACAGTAATCCGGTTTGGAAATACAAGAGCCCTTACAAAGATGATAATGCAGCTCCTGTGGAGGGAAAGATTTATATTAATAATGGTTTCTGGGATACATATCGTACTGCATGGTCAGGGTATGGACTGTTTACACCGTCCAAAGCAACAGAGTTGTTAAACGGTTTGGTACAGCATTATAAAGATCAAGGATGGGTTCCAAGATGGATTGCACCGGGTGGAACCAACAGTATGGTGGGAACAAGCAGTGATGCTATTTTTGCCGATGCAATGGTGAAGGGCATATCATTTGATTATGAAAATGCATACAAGTCCGCATTGAGAAATGCAGCTACTGTATCCGATAACCTTACAAATGGAGGAAGAAAGAAATTAAATATTTCGAACTTTATCGGATATGTACCTGCTGATGAAAATGAAAATTTCTCATGGTCCATGGAAGGATATATTAACGATTACGGAATTGCTCAGATGGCAAAGAAATTGGCAAGTCAGACGAACGATGCAACAAAGAAAGCAAACTATATGTCTGAATATTACTACTATCTAAACAGAGCAAAGAACTATTCCCTCTTATTTGACAATTCTGGTTTTGATGCCACGTCAAAATGGTTGAGAGGAAGAAAAGCTGACGGTTCTTTGAATTTAGGAAACAGTGACAATAATACGGGATTTAATCCATTCTGGTGGGGGGCAGATTATACAGAAACCAATGCATTTAACATGGCAGTTTCTGTACCACAGGATGGACTTGGACTTGCAAACTTATATGGCGGTCGCGACCAGTTGGCAGACAAGCTTGATACAATCTTTACAACTGATGGAGGATATATTGGATATGGCGCCATGGATGGTGTTGGCGGTATTCATGAACAGAGGGAAGCAAGAGAAGTAAAACTGGGTCAGTATGGACACAGCAATCAGCCGGCCCATCATATTCCATATATGTATCTGTACTCATCCCGTCCGTGGGAGACACAGAAGTATGTAAGAGACATTCTTGCAAGATGTTATGCAGGAAGTACCTTTGGGCAGGGTTATATTGGTGATGAAGATAATGGTGAAATGTCAGCATGGTATGTATTGTCTTCCATCGGCTTTTATCCATTGTCAATGGGAAATGATGAATTTGCTATCGGTTCACCACAGTTTGAAGAAGTAACTGTTAATTTGGAAGGAAATAAAAAACTGGTAATTAAGGCAAATAACAATAGTAGGGAAAATGTGTATGTAGACAGTATGTACGTTAATGGAGAAAAGTATGATAAAACATTTATAAAATACGAGGATTTAATTAAAGGTGGAACAATTGAATTTAATATGTCCTCAACATCTAATAAAGAGCGCGGACTTGAACAGGATAGCCTTACATCCATAACTACAGGTGACAATAAGCCACAAGTATATACGGACTATTCAAAGGATGCCGATAAGTCTTCAAGTACAGGAGTGACTACATTGGATAACTTATTTGATGATAATTCAGATACAGAGACAAAGGTTGATAATACAACTACACTTATGTTTAAGTTTACCGATAAAAAAGCTGTAAGAATGTTGACTCTGACATCATCAAAATCAGGAAGAACACCGGATAGGGCACAGGTGTATGGCGATAATGAAGATGGTAACTGGGTTTTACTGGGAGACTACCATGACAGTGGCAGCTTGTTCTTTAATGTTTGGGGCAAGTATACAAGACCATTTGGAATAAGTGCAGACAAAGTGGGCAAATACTCAAGATATAAAGTTGTTCTTACAGGAACAGATGCTTATTTGTCAGAAGTTGAGATGCTGGGATATAAGGATAACGGAATATTAAAGAGTGATTTAAAAAATGCCATTGATGTAGCAAAATCAATAGACACCACAGGTGAATATCTGCCTATTGCAAAACGTCTTGAAAATAATTTAAAAGAGGCATGCAGTGTGTATGATAATGGAGAAGCATCAGATGATGAAATTCTAAAAGCTTATCAGTCATTGGGTAGAATTGTGGACATTGAGAAGAAGACAATTAAAATACATGATGCAAGCAAAGTAGAAGCAGAAGAGTTTGATGCAAAGTCCGACCATATAGTTAATGATGGCAAAAACATTGGTGGAGTGAAAAATAATACATGGGTAAGATATGACAGTGTGTACTTTAACGGTTTGGCATCTCAGGTAAGCTTTAACTATTCGGGACAAAAGAGTGATGCAGGCGGATATGCACAGGTGTATATAGACAGCAAGGTAGGAGAACCTGTAGCAACTATTAATCTTCCGGTTACAGGAGATAATTGGAGTACATATACTACTGTAAGTCAGCAGCTTGAAAAATCCATAAGTGGTCTTCATGATGTATATATTGTATTTAAGAATGATGGCTCACATAAACATGTGGCAAATGTTGACAATATTGCCTTTGATGTAAAAAGTGTTGAGGGAAAGGAAGATGTTGTTATTTCAGATAAGATAAATATTGAGGGATTCCAGATAAGTCAGACTAACTGGGGCTTAAGAACGGTTTCCTCTGTAGAACCTGAAATCGATGGCAGGAAAGTAGTAGAGTATGGTAATATTTATGCTGTAGACAACGGAGAAGTTAAAAATAAAGATATGGTAGTTGGAAGCACCAGTAAATATGTTGCGGCTTTTAAGTCTACGGAAAAAGGTATTATTAACAAAAAGTTCTCTGCATCAGATACGGCAACCAACTATGTAATGACAATGAAGGATAATGGAAGCACCAAGGCGGCATATACTCAGGAATACCGAATAAGAGGATATGCAAAACTTTCAGATGGAAGTTATGTATACAGTAGTGTTTCATATTTTTCAATATATAGAGTATCAAAATTATTGTATGATAATTGCAAGATGAGCACCAACAGAGCTCACGAATATTTGTACAATAACATATTAAAGGTGGTTGACCCTGAATACAAACCGGTAGATTACAACTGGGGAAGTATTGTAGTAAGACCTAAATAAATAAGTAAGTAAAGCAGTTCTCTGATTATGGCAAATAAGCTATAGTCAGGGAACTTTTTTTTTTGCGCCTAAAATAAAAAATGAAACATAGTAATAAAAAAATGATACTGGTATAATGGGTATTGTAAATGACATTAAAGTCAAGGAGCGGAAGAAAAGGAGGAAATTATGGAAAGGAAGAAAAAACATTTCAGTAAGCTTTTAAAAAAAATTATGGCAGTTGCATTAACCTGTGCGCTGACTTTAGGAATGGCAAATGTTCCCGGATGGAATCAGCCGGGAGAAGTGTTAGGAGCAACTACCGCAATTACATCCATGAGCTATTATCCGGGAGAAAATGGCCCTACGATTACCCATTCGGCAGTAGGAGAGGCAAGTTACGGATTTGTTATGCCTAAATTTAACGGCAAGGAAAGCAGCGAACTGTCAATTGCCGACGTGGAAAAGGATTTGCAGGTATATGTAAGACAGCAGGAAGGTACAAAGGGACAGTGGAAAAAAATAGAAGATGTTGAGTATTTCAAATGGAATGACACCTGGGCATGGGAGTACCAAAGCTGGGGTGGCTGGGTATGCTGGATGAAATTAACTGAAACCACTGAACTTAAATTTCATGGAAAAACAAATGATGTTGACTTAATTTATAACCTTGTATTAAACAAACTTGATAAGCTTAAGCTTACAAGTATTACAACAACAGAGGCAAATATAACAGCTGATTCAACAGGAGGTTCAGCAACCCATTGGGGACTTTGGACTTTTAATGGTGATAAAAACATTAAATATGAACAGGTTCAGGATGATATTAACATTTTGGTAGATAATCATGATGGAAAGGGATTTGTTAAATTTTTAAGCAATGCTTCATCAGGATTTTTATGGGATCAGAATTTTGGTTATTATTCAGAGGGTGACGGAGGTTACTGGTTTAAAAATATAGGCTGGTCATTTACCCTTCGTTTCCAAAAAGTAGGTAACAGCAGTATTTATCAGGACGTAAATGTTACATATACTGAGCCTGCAAGAAGTAATTATAATCTTACATCTTACGATGGAAAAACATCTTATGATGCAGGTTCCGTAGAAACAGCATCTGTAGGAATACCACTTCCTAAAATTGGAGGAACCAGTGCAATTAAAAAGGATTTGGAACTGTTTAAATATGAAGTTAAGGTAAATAATGTATGGATTCCTCTTACGGATGTAGCCACAAGCGGATGGGTTTATCAGGGAAATGGATTTAATAACAGTTCCATAAGCCAGCAATGGGGATATTTTGTTGATAACATATATGGATTATGGTTCCAGCCTGTTAAGAGGGATACAGAGATTAGAATAAGCTACCCAAAAGATGGAAAGAAAGGCGGAGATATGAGTGGAAATTCCGTAACATATACAATAAAAGGAAATTCATCATATAAAGATAAGCTTCCATCAGACATGGCAGATATAACAGTAGAAGACAGTTCAAATCCTTATACACCATCAGGCTGGAAAATGATTTGGAATGATGAGTTTACGGGAAATAAACTTGACACAACTAAGTGGAACTATCAGGAAGGTTTTCTGTTAGATGAAAATGATATTAACACTGCCGGATGGGGAAATCAGGAGTTAGAGTATTATACAAAAGATAATGTATCTGTTTCAGATGGCAATTTGAATATTATTATGAAAAAGCAGTCAAAGGAATTTTCACAGAAAAATGATTCCACAAAGAAGGCAACTGCAAAATATTCATCAGGAAAAATTACAACTCAAAATAAATTTTCCGTTAAATACGGAAGAGTGGATTTCAGGGCAAAAATGCCTACAGGAACAGGTGTATGGCCGGCAATGTGGATGCTTCCAAATGACTCAAGATATGGCTCATGGCCTCTTTCAGGAGAAATAGATGTATTTGAGGGACGTGGAAGAACACCGGATATGGTTTTTGGTACTCTTCACTATGGCGCACAGTGGCCTAACAATATAAACACATCAGATGTATTTAATATGGTGCAGGATGGAAAGAAAAAAACAGGAATTGCAGACTGGCATGTATACAGCGTTGTGTGGGATGCAGAAATAATAAAGATATACTGTGACGGTAAGTGCTATTTTAAATGCACATACGGGGAATGGTATTCAGGCTCAGACAGAGGAAATGCCTATGCACCTTTTGACCAGAGATTTTATCTGATTTTAAATCTGGCTGCAGGAGGAACTTTTGACAGCGGTTACGTTCCTGATGATAGTTTTACATCAGGGCTTATGAAGGTAGATTATGTAAGGGTATATCAGAAAATATTAAGAGACACAGAAGATGAGAAACCGGACAAGAATAAGGGAGTTACTACTGATGGAGCCCATGACCACCTGTACGGTGATTACAAATTAGGAATAAAGACTCCTGAAAATCCTACAACAAAGCCGGCAGTGGAAAATCCTACAACAAAGCCGGCAGTGGAAAATCCTACAACAAAGAATGCAGTGGAAGTGCCTACTAATAATGGCAATAAAAAACCTAATTCGCTGAAGAAAGCATTGGCAAAGACTAAGATAACTAAGGCGGTTAAGAAGAAAAAAGCTGCTAAGTTAAGTCTTAAATTTAAGAAGGTTAAAGGGGCAAAGAAGTATAAAGTTCAGATTGCCTCTAATAAGAAATTTAAGAAAGTTTTGCTTAAAAAGACCGTGAAGAAAGTTACCGTGGTAATAAAGAGCAGAAAGCTTAAGGGAAAGAAAAAGCTTTATGTAAGGGTAATGGCAGTAGGAGCAAAGAAATGGTCAAAAGTTAAAAAAGTTAAAATAAAATAGAATAAATTAAAATTATAAAAACCGTAGTTCTATGTGCAAGTACATTAAGTGTATTTTTACAGGAAACTGCGGTTTTACTTATATTTAGTGCAAAGCCGGTTTTAATCATTACCTAATGGCTTCACCAAAATTCAAAAAATATTGTATCATAAAAAACAGGTTAAATTTGGTATTAACTTATGTAGCGTAGAATGAGAGGAGAAGATATGAGCAATTACATAGGAAGTAGCAAACAGAAATTAGATAATAAATTAATTGGATTAATTGTTATTGTGGCGATGACCTTTATTTCAATTAATTTAGAAGCAGTTGGAGTATACAATATTAAAGCTGACGGAAATGTAACAAATATTTTAATTTTTAATTGCGAAAAATATATTTGTATCTTACAATAGAAGGTGCAAATATATTTGGTAGTCGTATTTGACATACCACAGGAGGAAATTATGGGAAAATCACAGAAGAAATGGAAACTTAAAAAGATTTCCGTATTTATGTCATTGGTGGCACTAATGACACTTATATGTGCAACGGTAGTTGTGGCAGGGGACGATGCAGATTACGTTCCGTCATTATATGCTACGGCTTGGGCACTTTTGCCACCGGTGGTAGCTATTGCATTGGCATTAATTACAAAAGAAGTGTATAGTTCACTTTTTATAGGGATTTTAGTAGGGGCAATTTTGTATGGAACAAATCCTGAAACGGTTGTTATGCATGCTTTTAAAGGTGGATTCGTAAGTGTGTTATCAGACGGTGACCATGTGGGAATTTTAATATTCCTTGTAATCCTTGGAACTATAGTTGCACTTATGAACAAAGCAGGTGGCTCGGCAGCTTTTGGTAAATGGGCAGGAGAGCATATTAAAACAAGAGTGGGAGCTCAGTTAGCAACAATTTTATTGGGAGTTTTGATTTTTATTGATGACTATTTTAACTGCCTTACAGTAGGAAGTGTTATGAGACCTGTTACGGATAAACATAATATTTCCCGTGCGAAGCTTGCGTACATAATTGATGCAACAGCTGCACCGGTGTGTATAATTGCACCAATTTCTTCATGGGCAGCAGCAGTTAGCGGATGCGTAGAGGGAGAAGATGGTCTTTCGTTATTTGTAAAAGCAATTCCTTATAACTATTATGCAATTCTTACAATTGTTATGATGGTTTCAATGGTTTTACTTAAAGTTGAATTCGGACCAATGGCAAAGCATGAAAAAAATGCAAAAAATGGTGATTTATTTACAACAGGAAAGGAAATTGATTCATCAGAGGATTATGGTGCTGAGAAAAAAGGTAAGGTTAAAGACCTGTTAATTCCAATTATATGTCTTGTTGTATGTTGTGTTATTGGAATGATATATACAGGTGGATTCTTCAGTGGAGTAGGATTTATTGAGGCATTTTCCAACAGTAGTGCATCAGTAGGTTTGTCATTGGGAAGTTTCTTTGGATTGGTAATTACCATATTGTTATACGTAATTAGAAGGGTGTTACCGTTTAAGGAATGTATGGATTGTCTTGTTGAGGGATTTAGGGCAATGGTACCTGCTATTTTGATACTTATTATGGCATGGACACTTAAGGCTATGACAGATTCCCTTGGAGCAAGTGACTTCGTGGCTAATTCCATGAAGTCAGTAGCAGGAGATTTCGTAAATTTCTTGCCGGCAATTATTTTCCTTGTTGCATGTTTCCTTGCTTTTGCAACAGGAACATCCTGGGGAACCTTTAGCATATTAATACCTATTGTTGTGGCTGTTTTCCAGAAGGACAATTATGAACTCATGATTTTAGCTATTTCAGCATGTATGGCAGGAGCTGTATGTGGTGACCACTGTTCACCAATTTCGGATACCACTATTATGGCATCAGCAGGGGCACAATGTGAACATGTAAATCATGTATCTACACAGCTTCCATATGCAATAGTTGCAGCAGCAGTATCTTTCCTATCATTTATTTTGGCAGGTTTTGTTCAGAATCCATGGATTGTACTTCCAATAGCAATAGCATTGATGGTAGGACTTATTGTGTTTATTAGGATTTTAAATAATTATCAGCAAAAAGCTGAATAGATGTAAAAGGGGCTGCAATTCGCAGCCCCTTTTATATTCAATAAATATTTAGTTATTATATCTGTAATCAATAACACGTTTTGTTTTCTTTTCGCTTCTTGGAAGAGTTCCCGCAGGAACAACTGTGATTTTGGGAGTCACACCAATTCTGGATTTAAACAATTCTCTAATGGTAGCTCCGGTTTTTTCAAAATCAACACGTCCTTCCGCTTCAACAGTTACAATCATGATATCTTTATTTTTAGAATCGTCATGAGCAATTGTAACATTATATTCAGATGAAACTCCATCAACATTTGAAAGTAAGTCTTCAATCTGGCTAGGAAACATATTAACACCGTGAACCTTAAACATATCATCACTTCGACCTTTAATAATGTCAAGTCTTGGATATTTACTTCCGCAGGCACATGTTCCGGGAATAATCCTTGAAATATCATGGGTACGGAAACGAATAAGAGGAGCTCCTTCTTTAACCAAGGTTGTAATAACAATTTCCCCTTCTTCTCCATCAGGAACGGGCTTTCCGGTAACTGGGTCAATGATTTCTATGTAAACATAATCATCCCAGTAATGGATTCCACATTCGTTTTTACAGGTAATACCAATACCCGGTCCGTAAATTTCCGTAAGACCATAAATATCATATAGTTCAATACCAAGGCTTTCACGAATGGTTTCCCTCATTTTGTCACTCCAACGTTCAGAACCGAATACACCTTTTTTTAAGTTGATTTTATCCTTAAGACCACGTCTGTTGATTTCTTCGGCTAAAAGAAGGGCATAAGATGAAGTGGCGGTAATAACAGTTGACTGCAAATCTATCATCATTTGTAACTGCTTTTCAGTATTTCCCGGGCCCAAAGGAACAGCCATGGCACCAAGCTTTTCGCAACCGGCCTGAAAACCAATACCTGCTGTCCAAAGTCCATATCCCGGAGTAATCTGAATACGGTCTTTTTTTGTGATACCGGCAGTTTCGTAGCATCTTGCAAACATTATTGCCCAATCATCCACATCTTTGGCTGTATAGGGAATAATAACTGGTTTTCCCGTAGTACCTGAAGAAGAATGGATTCTTACAACATCTTCATCAGGCACAGCCTGAATGCCTAAAGGATAAGCATTTCTTAAGTCATCCTTACTTGAAAAAGGAAGTTTCTCAAAGTCTTCCTGAGAAGTAACACCGTCAATTCCCTTTTTCCGATAAATATTTCCATAATAACTGTCTGTATTTAAAAGACGTTTAATTTGAGCATCAACCTGCTCCAATTGAATATTAGTTAATTCCATATTTTTCTCCAATCTTTATGCCGGCAAGAAAAGCCGCTTTATTTGTTTCTACAAAACGTTCCGGTACCCTGTGTTCAATCTCATACATAATAGTATCAGCATTAAGCCCCGTGGCATTAGTTCCAACTGCAACCCCTAAGATAGCTACATTGAAAAATTTTGAGCTACCAAACGGTTTACATAATTCATCAGCGTCAACCACAACGCATTTACATTTTTTATTTAAATATTCTATCATTTCCACACCGTCGTAAGTTGAATCATTTAATGACTCTGTAGTAGGTTTAACGGGAACGCTATTTACAATAACAATTCCGTCCTGCTTTAAGTAACAAAGATTTCTAACGGCTTCTGAAGGCTCGAAAGCTAAAATAATATCTGCCTTTCCTAAAGGAATAAGAGGCGAAAATGCTCTGTTACCGATTCTGATATGACTTGTAACTGAACCACCACGCTGAGCCATACCAATGGTTTCGGCAGAGTGGGCGGTGTTTCCCAAATGCATTGCAGCTGAGGCAATAAGCTTTGAGGCAAGAACAGTTCCCTGACCGCCTACACCACATAATAAAATATCTTTATTCATCTAAATCACCTCCAATAGCATTTACCGGGCATACCTGACTACATAAGCCACAACCGGTACAAAGATCTTCGTTAATGGTAACCTTTCCCTTTACCGTACTTATTGCAGGACAACCGATTTCCCGAATACATTTCTTACACTGAATACATTTATCGGATATACAAAGCTTCTTTTCAGGCTTAAACAGTGCAATGCATGGTGATTTAAAAATAATGGCTTTTACACCCGGAAGAGAGGCACAGTCCTTAATAACCTCAACTGATTTATTTAAATCAAGAGGATTAACCGTAACAATCTTCTTAACTCCCATGCCTTCTAATATATGTTCAATACTTATCTTATCAACAATATCACCCATCATGTTTTTTCCGGTTCCGGGGTGAGGCTGATGTCCTGTCATGGCTGTGGTTGAATTGTCAAGAACGCAAAGAATCATGTCAGCTTCATTGTATACAGCATTAACAATACCGGTCATGCCGGAGGCAAAAAACGTGGAATCTCCAACAAAGGCAAAACAGGTACCTTCCTTATCTACCCAGTGAAAACCCTGAGCCATTGTAATTCCTGCACCCATACAAAGACAGGTGTCTACCATGTCAAGAGGCATTGCATTTCCTAAGGTATAACATCCTATATCACCACAAAAATAAGCATTCTTACCTTCCATTGCCTTTTTCACCGCATAAAATGAGGCACGGTGGGGGCATCCTGCACATAAAACAGGAGGACGGACAGGTAAATCAGGCATATCACCTAAATAAATTCCTGCTTCCTGTGAAGGAATTTTAAGAAAATCACTTAAAACCTTAGCCACATAATCTGCTGAATTTTCTCCACTGGTTTTAACATAACCACTTTCCTTACCATATACCTTTATATTAAGCCTGTGCTTACCAATTAATTTAGTCACCTCAGCTTCAATGAAAGGACTAAGCTCTTCAAGGCATATAACCTCATCTACTCCTTCAAGGCATGATAAAACAAACTTTTCAGGAAATGGATAAGGAGTGGAAATTTTACAAAGCTTAACTTCAGGATAATCCTGTAGATATTCTTTAGCATAAGCATAACTTATACCACCTGTAAAAACAGCCTTCTTTCCACTGCCTGTAACAATATTTTTGGAATATGTAGAAAAATCGTCACCAATAAGAGGATTTCTTTTTTCAATCATGGCGTGATTCATAAATGAAAGCTTTGGAAAAATAACCCAACGTTTTGAATCTTTTACAAAGCCATCATACAATTTAGGCGTTGTTGTTTCAGGAATGTCTATAGACGCATATGCGTGACATACACGGGTAGTAGGGCGGAAAAGTACAGGTGTTTTATACTTTTCGGAATAGTCAAAGGCATCCTGAATCATTGAAAATGCTTCTTCCGGTGAGGAAGGATCAAAAACAGGAATGCGGCAAAATGATGCAAACATTCTTGTGTCCTGTTCTGTCTGGGAAGAAATTGGACCTGGATCATCAGCAGAAACTATAACCATACCACCTTTTACACCAACATATGCAAGAGACATAAGGGGGTCAGAGGCAACATTTAGTCCCACCTGCTTCATGGTAACTAAAGTACGGGCTCCGGCATAGGAAGCAGAAGCCGCCAGTTCTAAGGCTGCCTTTTCATTGACAGACCATTCTACGTGTACATCTCCCTGCTTATATTTACTTACTGTTTCAAGTATTTCAGATGACGGTGTGCCGGGGTAGCCTGACACAAGATTTATTCCTGCGGCAAGTGCCCCAAGGGCAATGGCACCGTTACCCATTAAGTAATCTTTTTTCATAGAAAATCTCCTTTTGACTGCAAAAAATAAAGGCATTACAGTCTTATATGTAAAAATATAACTAGTTAAGATTATAAATCAATGAGGCATTTGACGCAATAACATTGTGGTATTTGCAACGGATAAAATTTATGATGACTTTTTTGCCAATAGACAGTATAATTAAAGAGGTTTATTATGCAAATTTACTTGTTATCATAGTGTAAATATGGTATAAGAGATAGGAAAAGAATTATTCGTATTAAATATAGGAAAGAAAAATGGCAGAAAATAAAAAAATGACAATGATTTCGGTTATTATGCCAGCATACAATGAAGAGAAATATATTGAAAAGGCTCTAGACTCCGTTTGCACACAGGAGGGGGATTTTTCAATTGAAATATTAGTTATAGATGATAATTCTACCGATGCCACAAAAAATATAGTTTTAGATATGGCATGCAGGATTTCCACTAGAGAAAACAATCTTAATAACGGTGTTTCCGTAAGGTTGTTAACTAGCGGCAGGTCCATGGGTGTGGCTGAGGCAAGAAACCTTGGTATTAAAAAAGCAAAAGGTGAATACATTGCATTTTTAGATGCAGATGACTGGTGGAAGGAAGGCAAGTTAAAAAAGCAAATTGCTTTTATGAAAGAAAATAATTTATCTTTTACAGCCACCGGAAGAGAATTAATGAATGCTGATGGCAGTACAACAGGAAAGGTAATTCCTATCCCTGAAAAAATAACATATAAAATGATGCTTAGGACAAATTATATACCGTGTTCGTCAGTTGTAATGAAAAAGAAACTGGCAGAGGAATTTTATATGTGTCACGATGAACTCCATGAAGATTACATTATGTGGATGGAGATTTTAAGGAAATATAATCGTGTATATGGAATAGATGTTCCGTTTTTGTGTAGCAGATTAAGTGAAAATGGAAAGTCCCGAAACAAATTTAAGTCAGCAAAGATGCAGATAGGATGTTACAGATATTTAGGATACGGATTAATAAAGACCGCATTCTATTTTTGTGCGTATACCTACAATGGGTTTAAAAAGTATGGGAAATAATTAAAGGGAAGGATTAAGTAAATGATAAAAATTTCTGTAATAATTCCAATATACAATATGGAAGAATATCTTCCCCAGTGTTTAGACAGTATAGTGTCTCAAACTTTAAGGGAAATAGAAATATTGTGTATTGATGACGGCTCTACAGATGGCTCAGAGGAAGTTTTAAAGCTATATTGTAACAGAGATTCCAGAATCAGAGTTATAAAACAGAATAATCAGGGGGTTTCTTGTGCCAGAAATCTGGGAATAGAAGAAGCATCCGGAAAATATGTTATTTTCATGGATCCTGATGACTGGTATCCTGATAAGGAAATATTGGAAACGCTTTATGTGGGAGCTGAGAAAAATAATGTCAGCATTG
Source organism: Eubacterium segne (assembly GCF_014287775.1). Lineage (NCBI taxonomy): Bacteria > Bacillati > Bacillota > Clostridia > Eubacteriales > Eubacteriaceae > Eubacterium > Eubacterium segne. The sequence goes on along the minus strand of NZ_JACOOZ010000001.1, from coordinate 132,825 downwards.
CAGGTGGAAGTTTTATGGACTATCACGATGGAATTTATAATGAAAAATTCCCTGACAGATATTTTGGCTATCATTTTGAAAAAGACGGTGTTATTGAATATACTGATTATCAGTTTGATTTCGGATATCAGAGATTTATATTTGAAAAAAGTCTTTTGACGGAAAATCATATTAGCTTTAAAAAATATGTGAGATATCAGGACCCGCCGTTTTTTGTGGAGGCAATGATAGCGGCAAGGCGTTTTTACGGAGTAGATAAGCCGGCATATTGTTACAGATATGGTCATACTGAAATAAAATGGAACAGACAAAAGGTTTGTGATTTATTAAAGGGAATAAGTGATAATCTTCAGATATCATCGAAATATGGATTGAAAAAGCTTCATAACCTGACAATACGAAGATTAAATGATGAGTACAGACAGTTGTTAGGAGACAGTATTTTCTTTGAGGAATATGCCTGTGATGTTTTTGAAGAGATGCTTAAAACCATGAATTATATAGATGTTAATATGTTAGATGAAAATAATAAGGACATATATAAGGTATATAATCCTATTATTATGCAAATAAAAGAAGACATAAAAAATCATGTTAACTGGATTGATAATTTAAAAGGTGAAATTGAAGACCTGAAAAATCAGATAAAAGACAGGGATGAACAATTAAGGGTAAAGGAAGAAGAAAAGAGAGAGCTTGAAGGCAGAGTGCAGGAAGTGTATGATTCTTTTTCTTATAAAGCGGGACATGCCATAACGGTTTTGCCAAGATTACTTGCAAGAATTGTGAAGGGAAGATAAAATGTCAAAGATATTGTCAGTAACAATTCCAACATACAATGTGGAAAAATATTTAAAACAGTGTCTGGATTCTTTTATAATACCGGAAATAATAGATGATATGGAGATTTTAATAGTAAACGATGGTTCTACAGATTCATCTCCTATCATTGCTAAGGAATATACAGAGAAATATCCGGATACTTTTAAATTAATAAATAAGGAAAATGGTGGCCACGGTTCAACCATAAATACAGGAATAGCAAATGCCACAGGAAAATATTTTAAAGTGGTAGACAGTGATGACTGGGTGGATACAAAATCTATGATTAACCTTATAGCAACACTTAAAAAAGATGATTGCGATTTGGTTTACTCCAATTATTACTGGGTAGACAATGACACAGGAAAGAAGACAGTGGAATTTCAAAAGCCTTTTGATGGTGTGGTTTACAACAGGGAATATAATTTTGAAAAGCTGCCCCATGAAATTTTCCTCAAAATGCACGGATATACTGTTAAGATGGATATTCTCAGACAAATAAGGAAAATCGATGAAAACTGCTTTTATGTTGATATGGAATTTGTTGTTTATCCAATACCATATATAAACACGGTAAAGTTTATTCCGGATTTTGTATATCAGTACAGAATAGGGTTGCCAAACCAAAGCATGAATGTGGAAAAAATGAAACGCAATTCCACTAATTTTGACAGGGTGCTTAAGGCACTACTTAAGTTCTACGATGAAAATGTAGAACTAAACATTGCAGATTCAAAGAAAAAATACATTGAAAATGTAATTGCAAGATTAGTGGCCAGCAGAATGAAAATATATTTAAGTTTTCCATTTTCAAAAAAGGTTTCTAAGGATATGAAAGTTATTGATGAAAAAATAAAGAGCAATTATCCTGCAATCTATCAGTCAAATATTAATTCGGCTGTAAGGATACTTAGAAAAACAGGATACAAGGCATATCCGCTGGCAAGATTTTGTTATTATATTAAACAAAAAAGTTAGTAAAGGTTAATAACATAACCTATAAAAATATAGAAAGTGAATAAGAGAGAAGAAAAGATGAGAATACAGAAATTAATTTTACAGGACATTGCATATAAAGAAATTATATGCGCAGATGAAGAGTTAATGAAAAACAAGGAAAGCTATGATTTAGAGACTGCATCGATTTACTGCAGAATGGAAAATGCTGAGTTTTTCGGAAACGAAGAAAGCGGCATAAAAATCCATAAAGGAGGAAAGGTTTCACTTGATACTTACTCAAACAGTTTTTCTGTTGGAAAATGGGCAAAGTACACAGTAATTGATACTATTTCATTATTACTTGACATGGAAGGAAGTGCCACTGTTAAATTAATGCATGCACAAAAAGAAGGTAATGACATTAAAGTTAATGAAATTAAGTCCTTTGATGTAAACAATGAAACAAGACAGAAATCAGTGTTTGATTTTGGTAAACTGGCTGATGAAGGAATTTATTATGCTGAAATCGAAGCAAAGGATAGTGAAGTTACAATATATGGCGGTTCATATGACACAGTAGACATGGAGCCTACACAGACAGTAAAGCTTGCCATAGATATATGTACATTTAAGCGTGAAAAGTACGTTAAGAGAAATATGGGAATTATTTTCCATGATATTTTGGAAAATGAGGATTCACCTTTATACAGAAATCTGTGGATTCACATTTCAGATAATGCATCATCCCTTGACGGAATTGTAGATTCAAATGAATTTATAACAGTAAGCAAGAACGCAAACCTTGGTGGAGTTGGTGGTTTCACAAGAGGTATTATTGAAACAAAGAAACGCCAGAAGGAAATGGGATTTACCCATGTACTTTTAATGGATGATGATGCAACTATCAGTTCAGCTGCAATAGAATTAAATTATATTTTATTATCATATTTAAAGCCTGAATACTTCGGACATACAATCGGAGGAAAACTTTTGGTTCTTAATGTTCCATATCTTCAGTTTGAAGCAGGAGCACAGTGGAATAAAGGTAAAATAAAGGCATTAAAGAATGATTTGGATATTAGACAATTAGATATGGTGCTTGAATCAGAAATTGAAGACAAGCCTATTGAATATACAGGATGGTGGTACTGCTGTATACCACTTTCAGAAATTGATGATAACAATCTTCCGTTACCAATATTTATTCACAGAGATGATATTGAGTATGGTTTAAGAGTAGGACGTGGCAGATTTATTCTTATTAACGGAATTTGTATCTGGCATGAAGCTTTTGCAGGAAAAATGCCTGGAATGCTAGATTATTATGACATTAGAAATGAGGCTATTATTAATGCAATTCAGTGCCCTGATTACACAAAGGAAGATTTTAAGAAAGCGGTTAAGCGTGCAATATGGGTTAATATTTCAAGATACCGTTACAAGTATATTGAATATAACTACAGGGCGGCAGAGGATTTCTGTAAGGGAATTGACTGGTTGTTAGAAACAGACAGTGAGAAGCTTCACAAGGAACTTATAGGAATGAACTATAAGGCTAAAAAGATTGAAGATTATATCGGATATAAGGGACTTACAGAGGAAGAATTAGTAAGTGGCGAGCAGGGAGATTACAAGCTTCCGTTTATTTCAAGATTGCTCCACAAAATAACCCTTAACGGATATTTCTTCCCGGTTAAAAAGGATAAGGTTACCGTTAACGCACCTTATGGAAGCGTTTATAAATTATTCAGAATTGGGGAATATATTGTTACAGACAATTACCAGAACGCAATTTATATAGCAAGGGACAGAAAAGAATTCTTCCGTGGCAGAAAAGTAATGAAGCAGGCAATGAAGCTTATAGACGAAAAGTATGATGCAGCGGCAAAGAGCTATAGGGAAAGATACAAGGAACTTGTAAGCGAAGACTTCTGGAAAAAATATCTTGGAATAGATTAACAGGTGGTTTCATGACGGAAAGTGAACAGAAAGTATTTGATATACTGGGAACACAAAAATTTGATATTGGAATAATGGGCATGTGGTATGGCGCTAACTACGGTAGCGTCATGACCTATTATGCCCTTAATACTGTTTTGTCAAGACTTGGCTATTCAGTTTTAATGTTGGATAAACAGGCAGTGGAAACAAAGGGCTTTGAATTTGAATTAGATGATACATCTCATGCAAGAGTTTTTGCAAAGACACATTATAAGAATTTTGCTCCATCCCTTCCTGTAGAGGACATGAAAGTGCTAAACAATTACTGTGACACTTTTATGTTAGGATGCGACCAGGTGTGGAATTTCACCATTGCAAAAAGCTATGGACTCAATTACTATCTTGATTTTGCAAATTCTGACAAAAAAAGAATTGCCTACGCATCATCTTTTGGACACGAAGTTTCCTTTACGCCTTTAGAAAAGGTGGCAGGAGTTACCAGGGAACTTCAGAAGTTTGATGCCATATCTGTCAGGGAAGAAAGCGGTGTAAGGGTTTTAAAGGATGAGTTTGGAATAAAAGGAACCCAGGTGTTAGACCCTGTTTTTTTATTAGATGAAAATGACTACAATGAGCTAGTAAAGGAAAGCAATCTTGACATACAGGAAGATTACATGCTGGCTTATATTTTAAATCCTACAGATGAAATCAGGGAAAGTCTTTTAAAAATTTCAGAAAAGAAAAATCTGAAGCTTATTAATATATTAGATGGAAATCCAAACAAATTTGAAAGATTTAAGAAGGCTTTAAATCTTCCAAATACTGTTTCGGACATAACTACCCAGGACTGGCTTTATTACATTAAAAATGCTAAATGCGTAGTTACTGATTCCTGTCATGGGGCAAGCTTTGCGGCAATATTTGGAACACCTTTTGTGATTATAAACAATGAAAACCGTGGTGCCGCAAGATTTAATTCACTTTCTGAAATGTTAGACATAAAAGAGAGATATTTTACCGGTCCCGGTGAAATTACAAAGAGATGTGACTTGTTAGAAACATACGATAGAAACAAACACAATAAGATTATTTCCATGGAAAAACACCGTTCGATGACATGGCTTAAAGAGGCACTTCAAAAGCCGAAGGATACAGATAAAACAGTTAAAAAGGTGCTTAAAAAAGAATGCTGCGGATGTGGAGCATGCTATGGGGTATGCCCTGTAGATGCCATAACAATGGAATTTGATGATGAGGGAGCAATTTATCCTAAAATAGACTTTAACAAGTGTATTCAGTGTGGCAAGTGTTCAAGAACCTGTCCGGGATTACATCCTTATTCAGATAATTTCAAAGAGCCTAAATGCTTTGCGGGATTTGGAAATGACGAAATAAGAAAGAAAAGTTCTTCAGGTGGTATTTTTACCATTATTGCAGAACAAATTATAGATGAGGGAGGAGTAGTTTGCGGAGCAGCTTTTGATGATGATTTCAATATTTCCCATATTGTAGTTGACACAAAAGAAGGTCTGGAAAAACTACGAAGCTCTAAATATATACAAAGTATTACAAAAGACACTTTTAAGGAAGTTAAGAAAGCCTTAGATGAAGGAAGAAGTGCATTGTACGCAGGATGCGGATGCCAGATAGCCGGATTTAAAAGATTTCTTGGAAAAAAATACGACAAACTTATAACTATTGACCTTTTATGCCACGGTGGGCCTACACCGGGAAGCTTTAAGAAATATATGGATGATGTTCATAAAGATAAAAAGGTCAAATACGTAGGATTTAGAGATAAAGACATTTACAAGTGGGAAATTAATTCCACAGGAATGACAGTTAAGTATGAAGATGGAAGTGAATACAGAAAAATAAAGGCGGAAGATAAGTTTTACCGTGCTTTTACAAGAGCCTTTACTGTGAGACCTCATTGTCAGACCTGTAATTATGCAACCCTTCCAAGGCAGGGAGATATTACTCTTGGAGATTTCTGGGGAGTTTTTAAATATAACCCGGATTTTAATGATGACAAGGGAACCTCTCTTATAATTGCCAATAATGATAAGGGAATGGAAGTGCTATTAGGAATAAAATCAAAGCTTAAGTTATTTGAGACGGTTCCTCTTGATTTTGTTTTAAGAAGAGGACAGCCTCTTGATAAACCTTTTCATGCAGAGCCTTTAAGGGACAGATTTATGTCCATGGCAAAGTATGCCTCATTTACTAAATGCTTAGAATGCTGTGAACAGGATACTTTTGACTATGCTTACTTTGCATTAAAACCACAAAATATGGATGATGCATACAGGGCATTGGAAGAATATAAATTAATAAGCATGGGAAATTTCTCAGTGCTGTTAGTATGGGACAGACGAAATGAGGAAATAAGTCCTCTTAAGTACCAGGTATATGAATTTGTAAGGGAACATTTTCCGGCTTATGTGGAAATAAAAAATGATGACGAGGCACTGGGTGTTCAGGGAAGATGCAGAAACTTCGTGTTTACTAATGAAGAATATGTAATATGGGGTAAGGCTAATGTGGCAAAGGGTGCAAAGAAGATTAATGTTAGAAAGCTTTTGCCTGATAACATAAAAATCCCTGAATCTGATGGTGAACAAAAAAAGCAGATTATTAATAAATTAAAGAAAAAACTAAGCTATGAAGGCAAGTGGAGCTTATACAGAATTGAGGCAGGAGTTAAGTGGCGTCTGAAGGTAGTTTTAAGAAAGATAAAAAAGTAATTAATTTAAAGTAATTTGTGATAAAGAATGGAGCGCAGAATGAAGAAAAAGTATGATGTGGGAATACTTGGAGTATGGTTTGGATGCAATTATGGAAGCATCGCGACTTATTATTCATTATATTATGCAATTAAAAATATGGGAAAGTCAGTTTTAATGATTCACAGACCATATTTAGATCATTTTGAAGAGGCGTCAATGGAAGACAGACATTCATTAAGATTTGCCAGGGCACATTACGATATAAGTCCTGCTTATCATGTGGATGAAATAGGAAAGTTGAATGATGTATGTGATGCCTTTGTTTTAGGAGCTGATCAGTTGTGGAAATACAATGTTACTAAAATATTCGGACACAGCTATTTTCTGGATTTTGTAAATCGTAAGAATAAAAAAATATCCTATGCCACATCCTTTGGTACTGACAGATTTAAGGCTCCAAAGGAATATATGTGGAAAGCGGTAAAATGCTTAAGAAGGATGAATTATGTTTCCGTAAGGGAAAAGGTCAACGTAAATATGTGCGAAAAACTTTTGGGAATCCGTGCAGAACACGTTTTAGACCCGGTGCTTTTATGTGAAAGCAACTGCTTAGGAGACATAGCTAATGAATCAGACAGAAAAGTAAAGTCAAACTACATTGCAGCTTATATACTTGATCCTACCCCTGAAAAGAGGGAAGCATTATTAAGGCTTGCAAAAAAATATAACAAAGATTTGGTAGTTATGTTGGACGGATGGCCACATTTGTTTGAAACTAATAGGGAAAAAATGGATTTAGACCAATATGTAGTATCTGATGTGGAAGTAGATGACTGGTTATTCTATTTTAAACATAGTGATATGGTTGTTACTGATTCTTTCCATGGAACTTGTATTTCAATTTTATTTGAAAAGCCTTTTTATGCTATTTCAAATCCGGGAAGAGGAGCAGACCGCTTTATTTCTTTAATGGAAGAATTTGATTTAATGGACAGATTTGTGTGGGATCCTAATGAATTGGGAACTTTTGACAACGAAATGGAATTAGATTACACTAAGGTTAATGAAATATTAAACAATGAAAGAAAGAAATCAATGGCATGGCTTGAAAATGCTTTAAATTCCAAGAAAAAGCATCATTCAGTGGTAATAAGAAGCCAGCTGTTATTCCCGTTTAGAGTCAGAAAGTCAATAAAGTTATATGAAGAAGGAGACAGAAATTAAAATGAAGGCAAAAAAATATGATTTGCTGTGGGTATTTTTAATTGCACTTATTCCGCGTCTTATTTGTATTGCGCTTTTTAGTTCTCCAATGAGAACACCTATGGACGAGTTAGGAACATTGTCAACAGGTGCATATTTTGGTGGAAAAGACTGGACAGCATTAACTACATTTGCAAAATATTATTACGGTGGCGGTTTTACAATACTATTTGCACCACTATTTTATTTGACAAATAACGTAACAGTAATTTATGGAACAATCCTTAGCGTGTGTGCAATTTTACAAAGTATCAGCGCACCAATAAGCTACTATATTATGAAGAAATACCTTAAGGTTGATAAAAGAGCTTATTTATTTATAGGCTCCATTGCATGTTCATTTATGGTAGTAACAAGAGCAATGGAAGTGTTTAATGAACATATAGTTATTGGCTGTGTATGGATTATAACCTTGTTTGCCTGCAAGCTAATTGAATATGGTAACAATAAAAAGAAAAAAATCATATACACGGTTGGCATTATGTTTTTAATTACATATTTGCTTACAACCCATGCCAGAACAAAGGTTATTCTTATTGCTTTCTGTATTGTTGTTGTATGTTATCTTATATTCTACAGAAAGTGGCTTGTAGAACCAATATCAGGAATAATTTCCCTTGGAGTGTTTTATTTTGCGGCAGGTAAGTTTAATACCATGGTTAAAAAAACTATCTGGAATTGGCAGGAAGGAAAGTTTTTGAGAAATACAAAGGCAAAAATGGATATAACACCACAGAAGTTGGCAAATCCAAAAACGTGGAATGCAGTAGGTTCTACAATTTTCGGGCAGATTAATACTGTATTGGTATTTTCAGGAGGCATTTTTGCCCTTATACTTATAATGCTTATTTTCAGATATAAGGATACAATAGCACAGCTTATAGTTACAAAAAAAGCATTGGCAGTGAAGGATGAAGAAGGAAACTTTAATGCAGAACCATTTTGTCTTGTAATTTCAGCATTATTTATTATGTGTATTGGAGCTGTAATGTTTGCCCAGTGTTTTACATGGTTAAAGCGTGTGGTACCGGCACTGGATGGTGGAAATCCTTACGGATTTAAGGCTCTTACTTATGTACGATATGTGGGACCGTTTTTAGGACCGGTATTTATGACAGGCATTGCTATGATATATGAGAAAAGAGAAAGTATTAGAAAATATCTTGTGGGATTTGCAATACTTCTTTTGTCATTCCAGACAGTATGGGTATGCTTTATTTTACCTAAAATGGGAAGATCAAGAGTGGCTTCAGAAGTGTACAATGCATTTAGCGGTTATGACATAGGCGGCAAAGTGCCTATGAGAACCAGATATTACTTAATGGCGACAGTTATTACTGTCGTATTGCTGGTAATATTTTTAATTAGCTATTACAAGAAAAAAATTATGATTCCACTAGTTATTCTTACGCTGTTATTTGGTTACGAATATATTTATGGTGCAACAGTTTGGGATAATAATTACTGTACTAATGTTAAAAAAGTTAGCGATGCAGGAACAGGTGTGGTCAGAACGCTAGAGGAGAAAGGTTACGATGTACCAAAAGATATTTATGTAGTGGATTACTATGAAAGAAGTGGAGTACAGAGAAACACTTACGCATATCAACTGATTTTAAACGAATACACCATATATGCAAAACAGCCGGAGAATTTAACAAAGGATAATATAGTATTTTCAACAATAAGTAATTATCAGGAATTGTTAGACGCAGGATACAAAAAGGCACAGCTTGATAATAATGAATATGTTTATGTAAAGGGCAATTCATATATTAAAATGTTTGAGTCAGTATCAGTGAAATTTGGAGAATAAGAGGGAAAAAGATGCCTGGAATTAAGGATGTGGCACGAAGAGCGGGAGTAGGAGTTGCTACCGTATCGAGAGTTATTAACAACAGTGGTTATGTTTCTGAGGAAACAAAAGATAAAATTGAAAAAGCAATGAAGGAGCTGGATTATATGCCAAATGAATTGGCAAGAAATTTGTTTAGAAACAAAAGTGGTATAATTGCAGTTTTGGTGCCTGCTTTGGAACATCCTTTTTTTTCGGAGTTTGTGAATCAGGTAGAAAGTGCATTGCATGAAAAGGGATATAAAACTATGGTGTGCAGCACAGCTAAGAATAGCGAATATGAAACAGAGTATTTGCAGATGCTTAAGAAATGTGTTGTAGATGGTATTATAACCGGTGTTCATTCATTAAATGTGGATGAATATCTTATAAACGATATGCCTATTGTTGCATTAGATCGATATATTGACGACAGGATTCCCATAGTGTCAGTGGATCACAGACATGGTGGAATTATGGCAGCAAGGGAGTTTATAAGATGTGGATGCAAAAAGGTAGTTCAACTCCAGGGAGCTAAGAAAGTTCAGTCTCCGGCATTGGAGAGACATGAATACTTTCAGCGGGAATTAAAGAAAGCAGGAATTCAAGTGTACACTTATGAAATGGAGTGGAACAAATTTGATACGGAATATTTCGCTCAGGTAGTAAAAGAAGTATACGATATGTATCCGGATGCAGATGGAATGTTTGGAACGGACCTTGTTGCCATGCTGTTTGAGAAGTATGCGTTAAGCAAAGGCAGAAAAATTCCTGAAGATTTAAAAATTATTGCATATGACGGAACATATGTAACAGATATGGCACATCCTTCCCTTACGAAGATTAAGCAGCCTATTGAAAGACTGGCGAAAGAGGCAACAAGAATAATTACAAGAGCCATAGATGGAAATGCTGCTACGGAAAAAAATATATACTTAGAAACTGTACTTATAAGAGGAGACAGTACCAGAGTATAATTTACAAATTAATATATAAATAACAGGTAAAAAAATAAACTCTATGTTGGCGATTAATAAAATCGCCGGTATAAAGTTTATTTTTTTTATTTTTTGATATATTTCAATGTTAAAAAAATAACAATGAAAACGTTTGAACAATGAAAAATATATACTTAATAACCAATTAAAAGAGAGAATATATAGCAATATGCACAAAGGTTAAAAATGATATTGACAAAACATAAGTAAAAATATATAATAAAGCTATCAAATGGAACCCGTTCCACATACAAAAATCACAAAAACAAATAACACACTGTAAAAATGTGGAAAAGGGTCAAGAAAAGGGTTCCGCAAATTAATAAATGCTAAAGGAGGAAAGAAAATGAAGAAAATTATAGCATTAGTAATGGCAGTAACCATGGTAGCAGCAATGATGGTTGGCTGTGGAAGTTCATCTAAGTCAGATGACAGCGCTAAAGGAAACGGAGAGGTAACAATTAAGTTTGGAATACATGTTGCTGATCCAAAAACACAGGAGACAGTTACATACAAAATTGTTCAGGAATTTAACAAAAAGTATTCAGGAAAGTACAAAGTTGAATTTGAAGCAGCAGACACGGAAGCACATTTAAAGAATCTGAAGCTTGAAGCTTCAAGTGGAAAATTACCTGAAATATTCTGGTTGGATGCATCACAGACCTCTGAATATAATGAGGGTGGGTATTTACTTGATTTATCAGACTTTTTAAAAGAATACACTAGTACAGATTCAGCTCTTGATGCAAGTGTTAAGGAAGCATTTAAGGATGGAATCCAGTACGGACTTCCATATCAGTGTAATGTTGAAGGCTTCTTCTACAATAAAGAAGTTGCAAAAAAGTTAGGAGTTGAAATTAAGAACGGAACAACTTTTGACGAATTACTTGATATTGTAAAGAAATGTAATGACAAAGGAATTACAGCAATTGCTCAGGGAAATAAAAACAGCTCATATGCAATCTGGGGTTATCTTGCAATGTTAGACCGTTACGGATACTCAGATTACATTAATGATATTCTTGATGGCAAGAAGAAATTTAACAATGACGATTTACTTAAATGTTTTGAAAAGTTACAGAGTCTTGCAAAGGCAGGAGCATTTGCAAAGAACATGGCAACCCAGGAATACTTTGATGCAAAGAATACATTTGAGTCAGGCAAGGCACTTTTATTCAATTCAGGTGCATGGGATAGTGCAGAGTTAGATGAAAAGATGGGCGACAAAGTTGGCTTCTGGTGGGGACCTACATTCTCAGACAGCAGCTACGAACAAAAGGCAGCTATGAAAGTACCATCAAATCCTATTTGTGTAAGCTCAAAGGTAGCAGATGATAGTGGAAAGAAAGAAGCGGTTTATAAGTTCCTTGAATATTACTATGGCGAAGAAGCAGCAAAGATGTCATATGAAGGCTCTGTATTCCCTGCAACAAACTATACAGGAATTGAAGTGGCAGATGCACAGCATACATTAAATGAGGTAGTGAAATCAATCAATGAAGGATGGGCAAGCCCTGCAAAACAGCCGGATTTGATGCTTTCATCATCTGTTCAGAGTCAGTTATATGATTCAATTTTTGGTGTAATTACAGGTAACTATGAACCAAAGGATGCCCTTGCAAAAATTGATGAGAAAATGAACTATTAAAATTCTTTAATATTATTATAATTAGATTCTCCTCTTCCCCACATTTCACAACGGAATGTGGGCGAGGAAGGAGAATGTTGGGAGAAAGGAGGCAAAGACGTGTCTTGGTTGAGTAAAAAGAGATATTTAATAGGACTGCTGTTGCCTACATTAATAATTTATACAGTGTATATTATTGCACCGATAATAATGGCTATAGGATATAGTTTCACAAAATATTCCGGAATAGGAAAAGCAACGTTTAACGGGCTAACAAATTATAAAAGACTTTTGCAGGATGATACATTATGGATTTCATTTAAAAATACAATGATTATATTTGGTGTGGCATTTGTGCTGTTGCTGGTGGGAGCATTTTTTGTGGCATTGCTTTTAAATAATCACTTAAAGTTTGTTGACACATCTAAGGCATTGATATTTTCTCCGGCAATTATAGCACCTATTATAGTTGGTATTATATGGGTTTATATATTAGATCCTCATGTTGGTTTAATAAATGGTATTTTAGATGCCATTGGATTACCGGGACTTAAACAGACATGGATTGGGGGAAATAAACTCACCCCTTATTGTATCGGATTTATATATTTCTGGCAGCAGCTGGGATATCTTACCACAATATATATAACAGGACTTAGAATGATTCCAGGCGATGTAATAGAAGCAGTTAAGATTGACGGTGCTTCTTCATGGCAGCAGCTTAGATATGTAACAATACCTATGATGAAATCTACCATATCAACAGTTGCCGTATTACTTATAACAGGAATATTTAAAATATTTGAAATTGTACAGCAGACTACAGGCGGTGGTCCGAACCATATGTCAGAAACATTAGTTACATACAGCTATTCAACAACTTTTGGAAATGGTGAATATGGATATGGAATGTCTCTGGCAACAATAACATTTATTATTTCTCTTATAATAATGTTTGTATTCCAGTTTTTAATGAGAGAAAGAGACAAGGAGGCATAAAGATATGATTAATAAAAAGAAAAAAATCGCAATGTACATTGTTATGGCATTAATCACACTTATAATTGTGTTTCCTTTTATATGGATGGTTTTGCTATCCTTTAAAACTAACTCAGATATTATGTCAAATCCCCTGGCATTACCAAAGAGTTTTAACTTAGAAAATTTCAAGCATGCCCTGGAGGTGCTTGATTACCCAAGATTGTATGGTAACACATTCTTTGTATGTATCATATCAATCGTAGTAGAATTAGTAATTACCTTTTTAAGTGCATTTGTTTTAGCAAGAATGCAGATGAATGAGAAAATCAGAAAGGCAGTTTACAGTTATCTGATTTTAGGATTGGCAATATCTCCATTTATATTGCTTTTCCCGGTATATAAAATAAATGTATTTTTTGGATTAAGCGGAAAGGTAGGATTGGTTCTTCCATACATAGCTACATCAATATCCTTTAATACCTTACTTTTAGTTGGTTATTTAAAATCCCTTCCAAGTGAAATTGATGAGGCAGCAGTAATGGACGGATGTAATTTGAGGCAGTTAATTATTAAAGTAATTTTACCAATGACAAAGCCGGTAATAGCCACTGTTGTAATATTTAATGTTCTTTATATCTGGAATGAGTATCCGTTTGCATCGGTTATCTTAAGAGATGCATCAGATTATACGTTATCCATGGGAGCATCATTCTTTAAAGGTACATACACAGTAGATTACGGCGGAATTATAGCTTCAAGTATTATGATAATCGTACCTGAATTAATATTCTATGGATTATTCCAGAAGAACATCGTAGAAGGTATGACGGCAGGCGCAGTAAAAGGTTAAAGAGAGGAGAAAAAAATGAGCAGCGTATCAGGATTATTTAAAGATTTAACATCAGTAAAGAAGGCAAGAAACGGAAGACTTGCAAGTTGGGATCAGAGAGGAAAAAATCAGGATTATTGGGAAATACCTGCAGGTGAATCAATTACATTAGGGGAAGTAGAAGGTCCCGGATGTATTACACATATATGGATGACATCTTCATGTAGAAGAGTAAAGGCACCTAGTATACTTGATCCGGTTTTAAATGCATCAGCAGCACCGGTAATGGAAATTGCACCACCTCTTGGCGTAATATGGGATGATTATGATCCATATTACTATAGAAAAGTATTAATTAAAATGACATGGGATGATCAGGAAAATCCAAGTGTATATGTACCTTTTGGAGACTTCTTCTGTATAGGAAACTGCTATCCTGGCAATTTCTCATCATTACCTTTTAATGTATCATTAAAACCGGAAGAGGCAGGAAGATATGGAGCACCTTGCTCAGTATCATGTTACTTCCCAATGCCATTTAACAAAAAGGCAAAAATTGAAATTATAAACGAAAATGAATTACCGTTTATTCTTTATTTTAATATTGATTATGAAATGTATAAGGAACCTCTTGATGAGGAAACAGCTTACTTCCATGCATGCTGGCATAGAGAGAACCCTTGCAAAGGCTGGGGACCTGAGTTACAGGTAAACTCACCGGAAGTAAACAATGTTACAAATTATAAAGGTGAAAACAACTACGTTTTGTTAGATGTAAAAGGAAAAGGACATTATGTAGGATGCAACCTTACGGTAAAACACTTCCAGGGAAGCTGGTGGGGTGAAGGAAATGATATGTTCTTTATAGATGGAGAAGAATACCCTAGCCTTAACGGAACCGGAACGGAAGATTACTTTAACCATGCATGGGGAATGCAGAGAAATGCATATCCGTTCTTTGGAACAATAGTTCATGAAGGAGATACTGACGGATTCCAGGTATCTTACAGATTCCATATTACTGACCCTGTAAGATTTGAAAATAGTCTTAAAGTTACTATTGAGCATGGACATGCAAACCATCTTTCAGATGACTGGAGTTCAACAGCTTACTGGTATCAGGTACTTCCAACAACAATGAAAATGGAAATGCCACCGGTGGAAGACAGACTTCCTGTAGTACCGGTACTTCCTGAAAGAAAGTTAGAAAAGCCTGAACTTACCGAGGAAATGAAGGCAGCTATAGAAAGCTACGAAAAACGTTGGGAAGTATACAAGCCGGCAAGAGATGAGCAGTTTAGAATTAAGGAAGCAAAGGCAAGACGTGAGTCAAAACTTAATACTGAATTTGCAAAGAAACTAAGAGACGAATACGACAAATAATCATACAGGAGGAAACCAAATGAACGAAGTTCATTTATAAAAATGTTTCCGACGAAATGTCGCCGACCGAAGGGAGGGGGCAATACATATTGATTAGGAGGAAAATATATCATGTCACAGGAATTGTTAAATGAGAATATAAAAAAGGCTCAGGAAGAAATTGAGAAAACAAAAGATAAAGTGTCTGAAGGTAAAATGAGACAAAACTATCATTTTATGGCACAACAGGGCTGGATTAATGATCCAAATGGTCTGATATATTATAAGAATAAATATCACTTTTTCTATCAATACAATCCTTATGATGCGTATTGGGGAGCAATGCACTGGGGACACGCCATTAGCGACGATATGCTACACTGGGAGTATCTCCCGGTGGCATTGGCTCCAAGCGAACCATATGACAATCATAAGGAAGGTGGATGCTTTTCAGGAAGTGCCATTGAACATGATGGAAAGCTATACCTTGTATATACAGGAACAACAAACTATGGAGACGGATTTATCCAGTCACAGTGTCTTGCATACAGCGAGGATGGTGTTCATTTTGAAAAATATGAAAATAATCCTATTATTCCACACCCGCCGGAAGGCTATGATGAAAGTAATTTTAGAGATCCTAAGGTTTGGAAACATGGTGATTACTTCTATTTAGTTTGTGGTTCTAAGAAAAATAATTTGGCAAGTGCCCTGTTATATCGGTCTAAGGATTTAAAAAACTGGGAGTTTTTCAATGTTCTTGCAGAGAGCAGAGGAGAGTTCGGTTATATGTGGGAATGTCCCGACTTTTATGAAATAGGAGATAAACACGTACTTATGTTTTCGCCTATGGGAATAAATGAGAGAACATCAGTGTACTTAGTAGGAGACATGAATTATGACACGGGAAAATTTACATATACCAATGTAGGTCAGATTGACTATGGATTTGACTATTATGCTCCTCAGTCATTTTTAGACAGTAAAGGCAGAAGAATTATTGTAGGCTGGGCAAATGCCTGGGACTGGATGCCATGGTGGAAAGATTGGGGTCCAAGCTTTAAGGAAGGCTGGTGCGGATTCTTTGACTTACCAAGAGAGGTGGTTTTGTGTCCGGATAATACCCTTAAGTTTGTTCCAATAAAGGAAATTGAAAATATACGAAAAGAAGAAAAGTGTATTAAAGAGATATCTGTAACTAAGGAGGAACAGTTTAATTGTATAGAAAGTGACTGCTTTGAAATGGAAATGGATATTGATTTGGAAAGTACCACAGCAGATAAATTTTCATTGCTTTTAAGATGCAATGAAAACAACAAAACAAAAGTAACTTTCGATTTAAAACATCAGATGCTATATTTTGACAGAAACAATTCTGATAACTGGAGTGAAGGCATTGCCCGAGGACCGTTGATTTTAAAGGACAAAAAGAACATGAAAATAAGGGCTTTTGTGGATAAAAGTTCTATTGAAGTGTATACGGATGACTATAAAACCAACTGTAGCTGCAATGTTTTTGCAGACAGCAGTCAGACAGGCAACTATATTGTGACTGATGAGGGATGTCTTAATATTAGGGAAATAAAGATGTGGGAGTTAAAAGAAACCATTAAATAGATGGAGACAATATAAGGAGGATTTGATATGAGTAAAATTGATGTTACCGCAATGGGTGAACTGCTTATAGATTTTACTGAAAATGGAATAAGTAATCAGGGAAACCCGTTGTTAGAAGCAAATCCTGGAGGAGCACCATGTAACGTATTGTCAATGCTTACTAACCTGGGGCATTCAACAGCCTTTATAGGAAAAGTAGGGGACGATATATTTGGAGAAATGCTTAAAGAAAGAGTTTCAGGACTGAATATTAATATAGAAAATCTTGTAACGGATAAGGAAGTTAATACTACATTAGCTTTTGTACATACGGCAGAAGATGGAGACAGAAGCTTTTCATTTTACAGAAATCCGGGAGCGGATATGATGCTTAGGGCAGATGAAGTTAATTCAGAATTAATAGAAAATTCTAAGATATTTCACTTTGGCACTTTATCCATGACTCATCAGGGTGTAAGAGAGGCAACCATCAAGGCATTAGAGGTGGCAAAAAAAAGCGGATGTATAATCTCCTTTGACCCTAATATAAGGGAGCCTTTATGGGATAACATGGAAAATGCCCGCACTCAGGTTAAAAAAGGCTTAGAATATTGTAATATTCTAAAAATATCTGATAATGAGATACAATGGCTTACCGGAGAGGAAGATTATTCTGATGGTGTACAGAAAATCAGGGAAAAATATGACATAGATCTTATATTAGTGTCTATGGGAAAAGAAGGCAGCAGAGCGTATTATAACGGTATGGTAGTGGAAGCAAATCCGTTTTTAACAAAAGATACCATTGAAACTACCGGAGCCGGTGACACTTTTACAGGCTGCATACTTCATTATATTTTAAATAAAGGCCTTGATAATTTAGACACCCATAACCTTCGGGAAATGCTTAATTTTGCAAATGCGGCAGCTTCTATAATTACCACAAGAAAAGGAGCATTGTGTGTAATGCCAACAAAGGAAGAAATAGAAGAATTATTACACAGCAGATAAAAAGGAAAGTACCGGATGTTGTACTTGCAAACTAAAAAACAGTGGAAATAATAACCAATGCATGATATTCTATAACCAGATTTAATCGGGAGGTAGAATATGGCAAAGGGGTCTAATCAGAAGCTTAAACTAATGTATTTGTTTAAGATTCTAATGGAAAATACAGATGAAACTCATTCTATAAGTATGTCGGATATTCTTTTAAAATTAAAGGATTATGGCATTACGGCAGAAAGAAAAAGCATTTATAATGATTTAGAGAGTCTTAGACAATACGGAGTGGACATTGTTGGAGTACAAAGGGACAGAACCTATTATTATAATGTGGCAAACCGTCAGTTTGAATTGGCGGAGTTGAAACTATTAGTGGATTCTGTTCAGTCGGCAAAGTTTCTTACAACAAAGAAGTCCAATGAACTCATTAAGAAAATAGAAGGTCTTGCCAGTAAATATGAGGCATCTAAGCTTCAACGTCAGGTGTATGTGACAAAGCGGGTTAAGACTATGAATGAGAGTATTTATTATAACGTTGACAATATACATACGGCGATTGCAGGAAACAGGCAGATTAGATTTCAGTATTTTCAGTGGAATATTAAAAAGAAAATGGAATTAAGGCATAATGGCGAGTATTACAGGGTAAGCCCTTGGGCATTATCCTGGGATGATGAAAACTATTACCTTGTGGCATATGATGATACTGAAAAAATAATTAAGCATTTCAGAGTGGATAAAATGTTGCATATAGAAATTACTGAGGATAAACGTGAAGGAAAAGAGTGCTTCAGTGAATTCGATATGGCTGTGTATGCCAGAAAAGTTTTTGGAATGTACAGTGGTAAGGAAGAACGGGTAAAAATCCACTGCGAAAATGCATTAGCAGGTGTAATAATCGACAGATTTGGCAAAGACATAATTATAGTGCCTGATGGAGATGAACATTTTAATGTAAATGTTAATGTGGTAGTAAGTAAACAGTTTATTCATTGGATAATGGCATTAGGAGATGGGGCAACCATTGTTTCACCACAGTATGTGGTGGATGATGTTAAAGAGGAAATAAAAAGACTTTGTGAACAATATAATGTGTAAATAATTTAATGACAGGAAATAATCCTTCTAAAGCGTGTAGATTAAATCTAGGTGCTTTAGGGGGATTTTTTGTGTGAATATAATAGCAGGGATGGCTATGGCAGATTAAAAATATTTATATGGAAATTATTGTTAAAAATATTTGACAAACAAAAATGCATTTATTAGAATAAAAAAGATTTTACAAAACAGGAAAAAATTAAACTGAATAATTAGTGTAAAATAGGAAATACATGACGAGAATGGTGCAGGAGGTAAAGATGTATATAAAAAAATTATGTTATTGGCGGTGTTAAGCTGCTTTTTGTTAACGTCTTGTTCAAAAGAGAGTAGCGTAAGCGTGGTTTATAATACAACAATGGCTAACCAAATGGTTTTTTGTAGTAGCAATGAAATAAGGATATGTATTGATTTTATATATAGTGGTGAAACACCCGCAATAAAGGTAAATGGATTGAGTGGAGATGGATTAGACGAAGTAAACTATGATGGGAAAATAAGTGTAGAAGATTTTGCTAAAACTTTTGCATACAGAGATTATTCCCTTTGCTCGTACATAGTTACAGTGGATATTGGTAAAAAGAAAAAAGATGATATTATTAATGTTGATGGTGTTATGTTATGCATCAATGGTAAAGATGAGGAGATAAAATTTAAAGAACCTCTCAGTTATACTTTTATAGACGATGAAGATAATAATACTAAAGATTTGCAATCTGACAAAAATCCAACAGCTTTTTGTGGAACTGACACGGTTTTGTCATACGGATATAAGGCAACTACTGATATTACAATTAAATCCCTGAGTACTAATGGAATGATTAATATAGATAAAACAAAAGTGTATGTTAATGACAATCAGATTGGAAATTTATCTGATTTACCAATCAGGATTCATAAAGGAGATAAAATTGAATTTGAGGTGACTCCTCAAATTGAAGGGGATGAATCTAATTGGACAAATGTATATACGAATATGATTGTAAATTATAACATAGACAAAGAAGAGTATATGAATATTTCAGAGTTATCAATGTTGCCAATAGATGATGAAAAGGATGTTAAGGAAGTTATAGACTTTATGGTTAAATAGGAGAAGTCTATTAGGTGATTATTAAGGTGATTATTAATGGCGATTAACTGAAAACATATTGACAGCAAAAAAATAAAATGATACAATATAAATGTGATTACAATATGATGAACGAGGTAAATTTATATGAGAAAAACGGTAAAATTATTTTAGGTAGTGAATTGCTTGATGTTGGTTAGTTTGCATACGGTAGGTGCAGCGACGATAGATAAGAATTATAGTAAGTCAAGTGCTGCATATTATGCTAAGATGTGGGCAAAAGGTTATAATACAGCCGGGTATTATAAATCAAATTTAGATTGTACGAATTTTGCGTCTCAATGTATTGAACAAGGTGGTAAAAGAAGGTCGAGTAAGTTACCATCATATGAAGATGTGAGATATTGGAGACCACATTCAGCAACGTGGGAAAATGCTACATATTTTAAAAAATATTGGTCTAAACGCGTTGTATGTGCAGGAAAAGAGATATCTAGTTTAAATGATAAACAGAAAAATGCATATGCATCACTTATTTATAAAATGATTGAACCCGGCGATGTGGTGCAGTATGGTTATTCTTCTAATGAAATTAAGCGCTCCCAGGTTAGTTATGATAAAGGTAAGAGTTCAAAAGGGTTTGATACACTGTTAATGGCTCAACATACTAGTAATATGTTAGGAATTATGTTACATGATTATATAAGTACAACAAATTATTCGTATGTTGTGTATTATAATATGGGAAAGAAGAAATAATTGAAAAGTGGTAGGAGGTATATTATGAAAAAAGTAGTAGTTAGTATGGTAGGCGTATGTTTGGTATCTTCGTTATTGTTTTTTACTTACAATAATGCAGAAGGAAACATAAGAAAAGGCTATAAAAAGCCCATAACAGTAAAGGAACAAAAACAGGAGATTGAATCACTGAAGAATAAGGCACAAGACATATTGGACCAAAAGGGACTTAGTGATGAAGACGCGAAAGAATATAATAAAACTATAGAGGAATTAGGAAATAAGCAAATTGAATATGGTCTATTTGATTATAAGGAAGAGTTGAATGCAAGAATTTCAACAATAGAAGTTGCAATATCTGATATGGAAAGAGAGATGTCGGAAGGTTCAATGCCAAAGGATAAGATTCCGGATGCAGAGTATAGAATTAAAAAATTAACACCTGTATTAGATAAGTATAAGGGAATATTAAAGGAGGCAGAGAACAGGAAAGATTACAATTATGAAGAACTTAGTAATCAGTTTAATGATGAAATTGAGAAAGT
Organism: Eubacterium segne; assembly: GCF_014287775.1. Taxonomy (NCBI): domain Bacteria; kingdom Bacillati; phylum Bacillota; class Clostridia; order Eubacteriales; family Eubacteriaceae; genus Eubacterium; species Eubacterium segne. The sequence goes on along the minus strand of NZ_JACOOZ010000001.1, from coordinate 111,446 downwards.
ATATAGTGAAATAAATTAGTTTTTTTGAAAATACACAAATTATAGTAATAATATATATTTTAATAGAAAAAAATCTGTCTAAGGCATATAGATAAAATCTATGTGCTTTAGATGGATTTTTTTTGTGTAATCAAAGTTTTTGATGATACAGATTAAGGGTTGTTCCGGTTTGATAAGCAAAATATCAGATAACTCCATCCTCAAAAAGTCCGCCTTAAAAAACATAAATTACCGGATTATTATACAAAAATCCTTGAAAATGTATGATATTAAACAACATTTTTTCCCTTTGTAAATCATCATTTTAAAGTATTGACGATGATGGTTTGTGCGGATATACTAGCAACTAATTTGTGACAAGGAGAAGAAAATGTTTGGAAAAATAATTGGAACCGGGTCTTATGTACCAAAGGAAATAGTAACTAATAAGGATTTGGCACAATATCTTGACACTGATGATACATGGATAAGGGAAAGAACAGGTGTGAAATCAAGACATATATCAGGTGATAAAGAAACCACAGCCGATATGGCAGTTAAGGCTGCAGAAAAAGCATTGGAAAACAGTGGACTTTTACCTGATGAAATTGATTTGATTATTGTATCCTCTGTTTCTTCAAATCTTGTTTTGCCTTCAACGGCATGTTTTGTTCAAAAAGCGATAAATGCAAAAAATGCATTTTGCTTTGACATAAATGTTGCATGTACGGGATTTATAACGGCATATAATATTTCCCAGACATTTATAAATACAGGATTAATAAACACCGCTTTGATAATCGGGGCGGAGAGCTTGTCAAAAATTACAGACTGGAGTGACAGGAAAACATGCATATTATTTGGTGATGGAGCAGGAGCTGTAGTGATAAAAAAGGATGAAAATGCCATGTTTGAAACAGTAATGTTTTCTAATGGAAAAAATGGAGATGCCCTTACAATGGAAAATCCCTTTGCATTAAGGAAAACTAATTTGGGAAAAAATCATCAAGGGCAATTTGATATAGCCTTTCAGGATATTCAAAAAACATACATAAACATGGATGGCGGTGAAATATTTAAGTTCGCCGTAAAAAAAGTTCCGGAATGTATAGAGGCGCTTCTTGAAAAAATCCATATGGATAAAGATGAAATTGATAAGTATCTTTTGCATCAGGCAAATAGCAGAATAATAGAAGGCATAGCAAAAAGGTCAAAAATTCCGTTGGAAAAAATTCCTTTAAATATTGAGGATTACGGCAATGTTTCCTCAGCCTGTATACCAATGCTTCTAGATAAGTTAAATGGTTTAGATGAAATAAAGGCAGGAGACAAAATTATAATGGCAGGATTTGGCGCCGGCTTATCTTATGGGGCAACTTATTTAGAATTTTAAAAGAGGCAATTACCGGTAAATCCGGATTGTAAATAAATTTTTTGTTAGGAGAAAAGAAATGTTTGAAAGAATCAGAGAAATAATTGTTGAGCAGTTAGGAGTGGATGAGGAAGCAGTAACCCCTAATGCATCATTTGAAAAGGATTTAAATGCAGATTCCCTTGATTTATTTGAAATGGTTATGGCACTTGAGGATGAATTTGACATAAAGATCCCTGTAGAAAATCTGGAAAAAATTAAGACAGTAGAAGATATTGTAAATTACATTAATGAAAACAAGTAAGGAAGAGTGGAAAATGACTACTGAAATTACAAAATTACTTGGAATTAAATATCCTATTATTCAGGGTGGAATGGCATGGGTGGCAGATTTTAATTTAGCTGCCGCCGTTTCAAATGCCGGAGGGCTTGGAATTATAGGTTCCGGCGGTGCACCGGCTGTTTGGGTCAGAGAGCAAATAAGAGAAGTTAAAAAAAGAACAGATAAGCCCTTTGGTGTAAATATTATGTTAATGAACCCTGAGGCAGATGAAATAGCAAAAGTAATTATTGAGGAAAAGGTGCCTGTAGTTACTACCGGTGCAGGAAATCCGGCTAAGTACATGGAACAGTGGAAAAGCAGTGGAATTAAGGTAATTCCTGTAGTTGCCAGCGTGGCAATGGCTAAAATGATGGAAAGATGTGGTGCTGATGCAGTTGTAGCCGAAGGCTGTGAAGCAGGAGGACACATAGGGGAAATAACAACCATGTGTCTTGTACCACAGGTGGCAGATGCTGTCAACATACCTGTAATAGCAGCAGGAGGCATAGCAGATGAAAGAGGATTTATGGCAGCCATAATCCTTGGAGCTAAAGGCGTTCAAATGGGAACAGTTTTTGTGGCATCCATTGAAGCCAATGTTCATGAAAATTATAAGAACAAAATAATTAGGGCAAAAGATATTGATTCAAAGGTAACAGGAAGAACTACGGGACATCCTGTAAGGGTCTTAAGAAATCAAATGTCAAATGAATACATAAAAAAAGAGGCAGAAGGTGCAGAATTTAATGAACTGGAAATGCTAACCCTTGGGGGCCTTAGAAGGGCTGTGGTAGAAGGAGATGCAGTAAAGGGAAGCTTAATGGCAGGTCAGATAGCAGGTCTTGTTAAAGAGAAAAAAAGCTGTGAAGATATCATAAAGGACACTGTGGAAAAGGGCTGTAAATTGCTAGAAATGTTAGGAGAAAATTATGAGTAAAATGGCGTTTGTTTACCCGGGACAGGGAGTGCAGAACCCCGGCATGGGAGCTGATTTTTATAAGGAAAGCAAAGAAGCTGAACAAATATACAATGAGGCAGAAAGTATTCTTGATTTTGACATAAAAAAGGTATGCTTTGAGGAAAATGATTTAATAAACAATACAGAGTATACTCAGGCAGCATTAGTTACAACCTATCTGGCAATAACAGGAGAAGTTATTAAAAGGGAAATTTTCCCGGATGTTACTGCAGGGTTAAGTCTTGGAGAGTATGGGGCTATATGTGTAGCAGGGGGAATGAATGAGAAAGAGGCAATAAGTCTGGTAAGGAAAAGAGGCATATATATGAATAATGCCGTGCCAGAGGGCTTTGGAGGCATGACAGCAGTTCTTGGACTTAATAAAGAAGATATTGATAATGTCTTAAGAGAAAAAGATGGCGTATCAGTGGCTAATTATAACTGCCCGGGACAAATTGTAATAACAGGAAGTGTGGAAGCCATAGAAAGTTCTGTTCCGGATTTAAAAAAATTAGGAGCAAGATGCGTAAAGTTAAAGGTAAGAGGGCCATTTCACTCTCCATATTTGAAAGAAGCAGGAGAAAAATTAGGCAGGGACTTGGAAAAGGTAACTTTTAACAACCTTAGCATTCCATATGTTTCCAATGTAACCGGAGAATATGTGGACGATATAAAGTACACTAAGGAATTATTAAAACAGCAGGTATATTCCCCGGTCAAGTGGGAACAAAGTGTAAGATGTATGATTGAAAATGGTGTGGATACTTTTGTGGAAATTGGTCCTGGAAGGACAATTGGAGGTTTTATTAGAAAGATAGATAAAACAGTCAGACACATTAATATTTCCACAGTTGAAGATTTAAAAAAATTAGATGATTTAAGATAGGAATATCAAAAGGAAAAGAAGAAATGGATAATAAAAAAATAGCTGTTGTAACCGGTGGATCAAGAGGAATAGGAAAAGAAATAGCTGTGAAACTGGCAGAAGAAGCTTATGTAATTGTAAATTACAATGGCTCAGAGGAAAAGGCCGCACAGGTGGTAAGGGAGATAAAGGACAAAGGTGGAAATGCTGAGGCTGTAAAATGCAATGTGGCATCCTTTAAGGAATGTGAGAAATTTATTGGAGATATCGTAGAAAGGTTTGGAAAAATAGATATTCTTGTAAATAATGCCGGAATAAATAAAGATGGCCTCATACTTTCCATGAGTGAAGAGGATTTTGACAGTGTAATTAATACTAATCTTAAAGGAACTTTCAACTGTATTAAATTTGTGTCTAAATCAATGATTAAAAACAGATATGGAAAAATTATAAATATATCTTCCATATCAGGAGTGGCAGGAAATCCGGGACAGGCTAATTATGCAGCTTCAAAGGCGGGAATTATAGGACTTACCAAATCAGTTGCAAAGGAACTTGCCAAAAGAAACATAAATGTTAATGCCATTGCACCGGGATTTATTATGACAGAAATGACAGATGTATTAAGAGATAAGGTAAAGGAAAATATTTTATCCCAAATTCCCCTTAAAAGATTTGGAACGCCACAGGATGTGGCAGAATTGGCAGCTTTTTTAGCATCAGATAAAAGTAGTTATATAACAGGTCAGGTTATAAATCTTGACGGTGGAATGATTATGTAATATGGGAGGCAGAAATGAGAAGAGTTGTTGTAACAGGATTAGGGGCAATTACCCCCATAGGAAATACAGTAGAGGAATTTTGGGAGAATATTAAAGAAGGCATAATTGGAATTGACAATATTACTAAATTTGATACATCCCGATATGAGGTTAAATTAGCAGGGGAAGTTAAGAATTTTGTGGCAAAAGAGCATATGGACTTTAAAAAGGCAAAAAGAATGTCTGCCTTTTCTCAATATGCTGTTTGTGCAGCAAATCAGGCTGTAAATCAGGCACAATTAAATATGTCGGAAGAAGACCCTTATAGAGTAGGGGTAAGTATCGGTTCCGGAATCGGAGGACTAGGTGATATGGAAGAAGAAGCCCAAAAACTTATGACTAAGGGAAATGACAGGGTAAAACCTATGCTTGTGCCAATGATGATATCTAACATGGCAGCAGGAAATGTTGCAATTGATTTAGGAGCAAAGGGAAAGTGTATTAATGTTGTAACGGCTTGTGCCACAGGAACCCACTCGATTGGGGAGGCATACCGAAGCATTCAATGTGGTGAGACAGATGTAATGATAGCCGGTGGTACTGAAAGTTCCATTACACCTCTTGGATTGGCAGGTTTTAATAAACTTACGGCTCTTACCAAAGAAACAGACAAAACAAAGGCATCCATTCCCTTTGATAAAAACAGAAGTGGTTTTGTTATGGGAGAGGGAGCAGGAGTGGTGGTTGTAGAGGAATTACAACATGCAAAAGAAAGAGGAGCCAAAATCCTTTGTGAAATAGTGGGATATGGTGCAACCTGTGATGCATATCATGTTACATCTCCGGCAGAAGATGGAAGTGGCGCTGCAATGGCAATGATTTTTGCAATGAAAGAGGCAGGAGTAAAGCCTGAAGAGATTGATTATATAAATGCACATGGAACAAGCACTCATCATAACGATTTATTTGAAACAAGGGCAATTAAATTAGCATTAAAGGATGCTGCATATAATGTGAAAATCAATTCTACCAAGTCTATGATAGGTCATTTGTTGGGGGCAGCAGGAGGTGTTGAATTTATTACCTGCGTTAAAAGCATAGAGGATAATTACATTCATCAGACAGTGGGACTTAAAAATCCTGATGAAGAGTGTGATTTGAATTATATGGCAGGAAAGGGTGAGTACACAGAGGTAAATGTGGCAATGACTAACTCCCTTGGCTTTGGAGGACACAATGCCAGTTTAATTATTAAAAAATTTATTGAGGATTAGAAAATGGGAATAGATGATATTAAAAATCTTATAAGAGAAGTGTCGCAGGCAGACATTGATACATTTGAATATGAGGAAAATAATACAAGAGTTTACATATCAAAAAACTCCGGTGGAAATAATGTTTCAGAAAATATTTCTACTGAAAAGAATATTACAAAAACTGACATAGCAGATATTAACAGGGACAATAAAGAAGAAAATATAAATGAAAAAGAGATAATTTCCCCACTGGTAGGAACTGTATATTTAGCACCGGGGGAAAATGAGGAACCCTTTGTAAGTGTGGGGGACAAGATAGAAAAAGGACAGATAGTGGCTATAGTTGAGGCAATGAAATTAATGAATGAAATTGAGGCTGATTGTAGCGGAACACTTAAGAAAATCTGTGTAAAAAACGGTGAGGCAGTGGAGTACGCCCAGTCATTGTTTATTATAGAGGAGTGAAAATATGTTAGGAATAAAGGAAATTGAAGAAATAATCCCCCATAGGCACCCTTTCTTACTGATAGATTATATTGAGGACTTTAAGCCGGGAGAATTTGCAGTAGGATATAAGTGTGTGACCTTTAGAGAAGATTTCTTTAAGGGACATTTCCCTAATCAGCCGGTTATGCCGGGAGTTCTTATAGTTGAAGCATTAGCCCAGGTAGGGGCAGTGGCAATTTTAAGTAAAAAGGAATTTAAGGGGAAAACGGCGTTTTTTGGTGGGATAAATAAATTCCGATTTAAGAAAATGGTAAAACCGGGAGATAAGCTTAGATTAGAAACTAAAATAATATCTTCTAAGGGTCCCATAGGAATTGGAAGTGCCGTGGCAACAGTTGACGGAGAAATAGTGGCAAAAGGAGAACTAACCTTTATGGTTGGGTAGATTTTAGAGGTGATTTAAATTGATTAAAAAAATGCTGATTGCTAATAGGGGAGAAATAGCAGTAAGAATCATAAGAGTCTGTCGTGAAATGGAAATAGAAACGGTGGCTGTTTACTCAGTTGCAGATAAAGAAGCACTACATACACAGTTGGCAGATGAAGCAGTGTGTATTGGAGGAGCATCCTCTGAAGACAGTTATCTTAATATGGAAAGTATTATTAGTGCTGCGGTTACTCATGGGGCAGATGCCATACATCCGGGATTTGGATTTTTATCTGAAAATCCCCAGTTCGCAAAGTTATGTAAACAATGCAATATAACATATATTGGCCCTGATTACACTGTAATTGAAAAAATGGGAAATAAGGTTGCTGCAAGGCAAACTATGATTAATGCTAAAATTCCTGTAGTACCGGGGACTAATAATGAGATAAAGGATTTAAATCATGCATTACAGGAAGCAGAAAAAACAGGTTATCCTGTAATAGTAAAAGCGGCATCAGGAGGGGGAGGAAAAGGCATAAGAGTTGCTTATAATAAGGATGAATTAAAATCGGGATTCTTGGCTGCCTGTAAGGAAAGCATGGCATCCTTTGGGGATGATACCATGTATATGGAAAAGTTTATAGAAAATCCAAGACATATAGAGTTTCAGATTCTTGCAGATAATTATGGCAATGTCATTCATTTAGGGGAAAGAGACTGTTCCATACAACGTCACCATCAAAAGATACTTGAGGAAGCACCATCTGTTGTTTTAAGTGAAAATCAAAGAAAAGAAATGGGAAAAATGGCAGTAAGAGCAGCTAAGGCAGCGGGATATAAAAATGCCGGAACAGTAGAATTTTTGTTGGATAAAACCGGAAAATATTATTTTATGGAAATGAATACAAGGATTCAGGTAGAACATCCAATAACTGAAAGCATTACCGGAATTGATATAGTAAAGGAACAAATATTGATTGCCCAGGGAGAGAAACTTAAGTTAAAACAAAATGATATAAAATTAACGGGACATGCCATAGAATGCAGAATAAATGCAGAAATTCCTGAAAAAAATTTTATGCCAAGTCCCGGCACCATAGTTGCTCTTCATTTTCCGGGAGGAAACGGAATAAGAACAGATTCAGCAGCATTTTCAGGATATACAGTTCCGCCATACTATGACTCAATGTTGGCAAAACTTATTGTGCATGGAAAAGACAGGAATGAGGCAATAAAGAAAATGAAAAGTGCATTAGGGGAAGTGGTAATTGAGGGGGTTCACACTAATATTGACTATGCATATGACATTATTAATAACAAAGATTATATTTCAGGAAATTTTGATATAAATTTTCTTGAACATTTTAATTGGAATAAAGGTTGATGAAGGGGGCAAAGAAATTTGCCCTGATATTATATAGGTAGAAATAGGAAACAAAAATGATAATAAAAAATCTTATAAAAAAATCGGACATAAAAATAAGAGAAAGTAAGGCGGATGTGCCAAAGGGATTATATGTAAAATGTAAAAGCTGTAAATCACCGGTATTGGCTGATGATGTAAAAAGAAATAGTTATGTATGCCCTAAGTGTGGTGGATATTTTAGATTAAATGCAAGAAACCGATTGAAAATTATAGCCGATAAAAAGTCTTTTGAAGAATGGTTTTGCAATAGTGATTTTGTAAATCCTTTAAAAGATGCAGCCTATATGAAAAAATGGACTGACACAAGGGAAAAAACTAAAACTGACGAGGCTGTTATAACAGGGAAAATTTCGGTAAAGGGGAGTCCGGCAGCCATAGCAATTATGGACGGACGTTTTATGATGGCAAGTATGGGAAGCATAGTAGGGGAAAAAATTACGAAAACAATAGAAAAAGCCCAAAGGGAAAATCTTCCCCTAATAATAGTTGCCTGTTCAGGTGGTGCCAGAATGCAGGAGGGAATAGTTTCTCTTATGCAAATGGCAAAGACCTCGGCAGCATTAAAAAAATATAGAAACAGTGGAAATCTGTATATTTCTTTACTGACAGATCCTACAACAGGAGGTGTTACTGCAAGCTTTGCCATGCTGGGAGATATTATTTTAGCAGAACCTAACGCTCTTATTGGATTTGCAGGCCAAAGAGTAATAGAGCAGACTATCGGTCAGAAACTTCCAAAAGGTTTTCAAAGCTCAGAGTTTTTATTAGAACATGGATTTATTGACGCAATTGTTGAGAGAGATAAGTTAAAAAATACCCTTTCTTATATTATAAAGATGCATTATGAAAGTGACAAAAATGCAAATTATGTAAGCCAAACAAAAACAGATAATGTAGTCAGGGACAAGCTTACTCCATGGGAAAGAGTTGTTAAGGCAAGGGATAAGATGAGACCTACAGGTTTAGATTATATAAATGGGTTAATTGATGATTTTATGGAATTTCACGGTGACAGATATTTTGGAGATGACAGGGCAATTGTAGGTGGAATAGGATATTTTCATGGAAAGCCGGTAACAGTAATTGCCAATACAAAGGGGCATAATACAAAGGATAGCTTAAAGCATAACTTTGGAATGGCAAATCCGGAAGGATATAGAAAATCCATACGACTTATGAAACAGGCAGAAAAATTTAAAAGACCAATAATTTGCTTTGTGGACACGGCAGGGGCTTTTTGTGGTGTGGAAGCGGAAATGCGGGGGCAGGGCGAGGCAATAGCTAATAATCTTTTTGAAATGTCAGACTTAAAGGTGCCTGTTTTGTCCATTGTAATTGGAGAAGGGGGAAGTGGAGGTGCATTGGCGCTGGCTGTGGCAGATGAGGTGTGGATGCTGAAAAATTCGGTATATTCTATTTTATCCCCTGAGGGATACGCAAGTATATTGTTTAGGGGAACGAAGAAGCCGGAAGAAGTTGCAGGACTAATGAAACTTACGTCTTTTGATTTATTACAATTAAATATAATAGAAAAAATAATTGACGAACCGGAGCACTATTCTGTTGAAAATATGGAAGAAACCATAAAAAATATAGATGAAGAAATACAGGGATTCTTTAGCAGATATGAGTCATTAAATGCCTTAGAACTTGTGGAAAAAAGATATGACAGATTTAGAAGAATGTAGGAGTAACAATGAAAGTAAAAACATTAAAAATAGGAGATTTAACAGCAAGGATTCCATTAATACAGGGAGGAATGGGGGTGGGAATATCTCTTTCGTCTCTGGCAGGAACAGTGGCAAAATGCGGTGGAATAGGTGTTATTTCCACAGCACAGATAGGATACAGAGAACCGGATTTTTATAGTAATACTTTGCAGGCAAATTTAAGGGCAATAAACAGCGAAATGAAAAAAGCAAGAGAAATAGCTCATGGTGGAATAATAGGATTTAATATAATGGTGGCACTTAACCATTATAAGGAGCAGGTCATGGAAGCGGTAAAGGCGGGAGCCGATGTCATTATTTCGGGAGCCGGACTGCCGGTTAAATTACCGGAATATATAGGGGAAAGTAATGTGAAAATTGCCCCGATTGTGTCGGGAGAAAAGGCAGTAAAAGTTATTTTAAAATATTGGCACAAATATTATGGAAGAACGGCTGACTTTATTGTCATAGAAGGACCAAAGGCGGGAGGACATCTGGGATTTTCAAAAGATGAAATTATAAAATACAATAGCAACTTAAATTTTGACGATGAAGTTAAAAAAATTAAAAGAGTAGTCATGGAATATGAAAATTTATATGGAGAACATATACCATTAATTTTAGCTGGGGGGATTGAGAGCAAAGATGATGTACAACATGCTTTTGATTTAGAAATGGACGGAATACAAGTAGCTTCAAAATTTGTTACTACGGTAGAATGTGATGGGGATATACGTTATAAAAACGCATATGTCAGTTCAAATAAGGAAGATATTACTATAGTCAAAAGTCCTGTGGGAATGCCGGGAAGGGCGATAATGAATTCATTTATGGAGAAAGTTATAAAGGGTGAAAAATTTCCACCATCAAAATGTCTTAGATGCTTGAAAAATTGTAATCCTAAAGAAATTGATTATTGTATTACTGAGAGACTTATCGCAGCAGCAAAGGGTGATATTGAAAATGCACTTTTATTTTGTGGGGCGAAAGCATACATTCAGAAGGATATTAGCACTGTAAAAAATGTAATTGATGAGTTGTTTTAAGATTGTAAAGTTGACAAAGGGGGAAAAATTTTTTATAACATAGGTTGTTGTGAGGTAATTTATGGAAGGAAAAAAAGACAGACGAATTATAAGAACTAAAAAGTTAATTGTAGATGCTCTTATTTCTATTCTGAAAGAAAAAAGTGTTGAAAATATAACGGTCAGTGAATTGGCAAAAAAGGCGGATATTACAAGAGCAACATTTTATCAGTATTATAAAAGTCCTGTGGAAATGTTAGAAACTCTTCAAAATGAAATCACCTATGATGTGGAAGAAATTGTTTTAGAAACAGAAGGAGGAGATGCCTACGGTTTTTTCAACAGACTGTTTAATTATTTTTATAATAACCCACAAAAGGGCAAATTGCTAAGTTTTCCCATAAACAACATTAGTGGTCAGGAAAAAATAGGAAATAACTTACATGAAAAATATATGCTGAGATGGAAAGACGAATTTCAGGATAAATCGTTAAAACAATTTGAATATTACAGGTACTATATTATTTTTGGTTGTATATCAGTTTTGGAAAATTGGGTACAAAAGGGTATGCAGGAAACTCCTGAAGAAATGGCAGAGACCGCAGTAAGCTTTTTACCCAAGGAAAAGATTTATTTGAAAAAATAGAATTTATATTATGTAATTGTAAATAATGCACAAAAAAAGTGATAAAACATAAAAAATATTAGCTATAAGTAAAAAATGAACCCGTTTTTGTAAATATTATACCTTGATAAAAACAATTCAATTAGAGAAACTGAATGTAAGATGTAAAGAATTGTTTCTTTACATGAGCGTTATAATTTATCCAAAATTATAGGAGGGATTATACAATAATTTATAAAGGAGAAGTTTTATGAAAAAGCAACTATTTTCAAAAATGGGAAAGTATGTTTTGTCGGCAATCATGTTTGTTTTTATGATTGGGCAGGTTGTGGGATTTTCTGCCAATGTAAAAGCAGATGACAGTGTTGGTTTGGAAATTAACGGCTACCAGATTAACACATCCATGGAGGCGTTTAGAACATTGTATTCTGTTTCTGACCCTTCAGACAAAGTGGAAGAGGTAGGTCTTGTGTACGGACTTACAAAATATGTGAGTGAAAGTGATATGGTGGTAGGAAGCACAAATAACACAGTATACTCGCATTCAGCTACAGCAGAAGGAAAGAATAACATATGCTATAGTGAAATGAAAAGTGCACAAACATATGTAATGACAATGGAATTTGTTAAGAATGTTGATTTCTTTAAAAATCAGATTAGCGTAAGACCATATGCAAAGTTAAAAGATGGAACTTATGCATATGGAGAGATTGTATCAAAATCCGTTTATCAGATAGCTGATGTTTTATATCAGAATCAGTTAATGGGAAATGCAGCAAAGCATGACTATCTGTATAACAATATTTTGTCATTTGTAGATTCTTCATATGTTAAGAAGGATTTCAAAGGTTCTTCAACTATAGTTAAACCAGGTACAGCAGAGGAAACTACAGTTAAGGCTACTGAAGCAACGACAACTAAGCCGGCTACAGGTGATTATACAACTGATAAGTCAATAGCAATGCCATTTGGATTAGTGGCAAGTTCACCTTCTAACGGAACCATAAATATAGTTTGGGGACGTGGTGACATAGATTTATATAATGTATATATTAATGGAGTATTAGTTTCAAAAGAAGTATCGTGTGCATCATATGATTATCAGGGATACGCGCAGGGTACATATACAGTGGCAGTAGCCACAGTAGTAGGAAGCAGTGAATCTGAAAGAGTGACAGCAACTGTTACAGTTGGTGGTAGTTCAGAACCTGTTACGGTAGCACCAACCCAGGCTCCGACAGTAGCACCGACTCAGGCGCCTACTCAGCAGGAAACATCTTCAATAGGTTTTACAACAGATGATTCAATAGCAATGCCATTTGGAATGGTAGTAAGTTCTCCATACGATGGTGCTGTTAATGTGGTTTGGGGACAGGGAAACGTAAACTGCTACAATGTTTATGTTGATGGTGAACGCAGGCGTACAGGTGTTAAGGCACAGTCAATAACAATGCCGGTTTATTTTGAAGGAACCCATACGGTAGCAATTACTACAGTAGTAGGAACAAGAGAATCTAAGAGACTTGAAATGACAATTGCAGTTAAGGGAATTGGTGAAAAGGAGACCGAGCCGGAAACATGTCCACCGGAATTAAAACCACAGCTTAGAAGTGATTTATCACTTAGGGATGATAAAATTTTAATGCAGCTTAACAATAAGACTAATGGCAAGTATTCAAACAGTGAGATATATTGGTGTTTATTAGGATATAATGCTGCACATCAGCTTTGCTATATGGATAAAAACGGAAATCTTATCCCTGCTAATATGGGAATGAACAACGTTAAGGTAGGGGACAGAATGGTTGCAGATGTATGCTATACATTAGAAGAAGCAGACCATGTATATGTACCATCTATTAAGTCAGGAAGAATGTATTTAAGCTATGAAAAGCCTATTTACATCACTTTCAATCAGGCTTCTGATGGAACTATTGGTTTTGCAGGTCCGGATTTAAATAATGCATCAGATCCTAATGCTAATACATTATTTGAATTTGCTGAATTTACAATTGATGGTAAGTATTATTGGGGTAATACAACAAGAGTTGATTATTTCAGCTTCCCAATGATTACAAGACTTATTGGTCATACACAGTATGAAACATATGATAAGGTAGTTGGTGATATTGGTACAAGAGATGGAATATTTGCTAAGTTCTTACAGAATGCACCGGAAGCATATAAGTATTGTGTAAATGACAAACGTATTATGGCACCATGTAAGGCAGCATTAAATTCAGGTCAGGCATATGCTAATTACTTCGACGGATATATTAATGAATTCTGGGCTAAGTACACAAATGAAGATTTAGTATTTAGTAGCGAGGCAGGTTCCTTTAGAGGACGTGTTGTAGGAAATCAGATTCAGTTTAGAAGAGATGGTGACAGCACTGTTTATGTGGTAGATAAGCCATCAACTCAGGATGTGTTAGAAGGAAAAGGTGCATTTGCCAGGGGTAATTCAGTAGAATTAGCCATTGAAGCACAGCTTTGTGCAGCCTTTAACAGAGGTGTGGCAACAGAGCCTTCTAATTGGTATAAGCCAAATAAATATTACAAGAATTCAATAAATAACTATTATGCAGGATTCTTCCATGAAAATTCAGTAGTAGGATTGGCATATGGTTTCTGTTACGACGATGTAAATGATCAAAGTACATTACTTCAGTATGACAGCGCAGATGCCCTTGTTATTGATTTGAAGTGGTAATTTATAAAAATAAAATACTTAAATGATCCAAATATGGAGACTGTTAAAACCGTAATAAACGGTGGAAACAGTCTCTTTTTTGTGCGACGAAAGCTTATTAAGATGAATGCAGTCAAGCTTTGAAAAGGTGGTTAAATTCATTATTTTCGATTATTGCAGGATTATTGCAGGCTAAAATAGTTTCTGTTGACAATTGATGACACATAGGAGTAAAATCCTATTAGTCAAATAGGATAGGGAGAACTGAAATGAGAGAACATATTTCAAGGAAAGATGCATTGGAGTTGTTGAAAAAATACAATAAGGAACCATTTCACATTTAGTATGCACTTACAGTTGAGGGTATAATGAAGTGGTATGCCACGGATATGAACTTACCGTGCGTTCATATGAGCAGGATATAATTAAGGCCATGGAGGAATAAATGTTAAACCAGTTTTCAAGGACAGAATTATTATTAGGAAAAGAGAAAATGGAGTACCTTAAGAATGCCAGAGTAGCAGTGTTTGGAATAGGTGGTGTAGGTGGATATACAGTTGAGGCATTAGCCAGAAGCGGAGTGGGAACACTTGATTTAATTGATGATGATAAGGTGTGTCTTACTAATATCAACAGACAGATAATTGCTACAAGAAGCACTGTAGGTAAGTATAAGGTAGATGTTGCAAGGGATAGAATATTGGACATAAATCCTGATGCAAAGGTAAATATATATAAGACATTTTATATGCCGGATACAGCGGAACAATTTGATTTTTCATCTTATGATTATGTGGTGGACGCCATAGATACGGTAACAGGAAAAATACAGCTTGTAATGCAGGCAAATACCTGCAATGTGCCTATAATAAGCTCCATGGGTGCAGGAAACAAAATGGACCCTACAGCCTTTGAGGTGGCAGATATTTACAAAACATCAGTATGCCCTTTAGCTAAGGTAATGAGAAGAGAATTAAAAAAACGTGGCATTAAAAAGTTAAAAGTGGTGTATTCAAAGGAAAAAGCCATGACACCTATAGAGGATATGGCAATAAGCTGTAAAAGCAATTGCATATGTCCTCCGGAAACTGCCAGAAAGTGCACCCAGAGAAGACAGGTGCCGGGAAGTAATGCTTTTGTTCCATCTGTAGTGGGGCTAATAATAGCAGGCGAAGTCATAAAAGATTTGACAGGAATGTAAGTAATAAATAGCAATAGGACAGTAAAAAGTTATTTCGACCTAAGGGTTGGGATAACTTTTTCTTTTAATAAATTAGTTGACAAAAATATGAATCAGTAATAAAATATTTATAACCTATTAAACATATAGGAATTGTATAAAAAGAGGAACTAAATTATGAAACTATCAAAAAAAAGCAGATATGGTATTACTGCATTAATAGACCTGTCAATTAATTCAAAAAGTGGTCATGTGTCTTTAAGCAGTATTGCTGAGCGTAATGATATATCACCACAGTATTTAGAGCAGGTATTTGCCGGACTTAGAAGATACGGAATAGTAAAAAGCATTAAGGGGGCTCAGGGAGGTTATCTGTTAAACAAGCCTGCCGAAAAAATAGCAGTGGGAGAAATTATTGAGGCATTAGATGGAACATATAGAATTGAGGATGATGTTACAGGAAATGAAGAAGAGGAAAGGGTTGCTGACAGAATAATTAAGGAGTCAGTTATTGACATAATCAATGATCAGCTAGACAATGTACTTCTTAATATTACGTTGGCTGATTTAGAAAAGGATTATTTAGAATATAATGCTACTGATGACCAGATGTATTATATTTAATTTCAAAAAATATAAATTTTCTATTGACACCGTAGGAAATAGATGATAAGATACCACACATGAAACAAAACCTATTAAATATATAGGAATTACGATAAACATAAGGAGGAAAAAAGATGCATACAATAGTAAGACTTGTAAAAGATACATACATGTGCTGTATGATGTGCTGCTTTCGCAGATATTACGTCATGCCTTGTTTGTGTGCGTCGGATTTTTAGACCTTAAGCAAATAAATATATGAGTAATATCTGGGAAGCATTCGGTGAGTGCTTCCCATTTTTCATGTTTAAGGGGCTTAAAAATGCCGGAATAACAATTGGGGAAAGTTACATGGAAAGCAATTAGTACACAGGTACTATTTTACATAGATTAATTTTAAGAAAGAAAGAGGTATTCATTATGAAAAAAATAACATATTTATTATTAGCATTAGTATTAGCAATTGGAACATTAACAGCCTGCGGTTCATCTGATAAGGAGTCAGAAACAAAGGAAGCAGCGGGCAAAACCATAAAAGTGGCAGCATCAGCTACACCTCATGCAATTATTTTAGAAGAAGCAAAAACATTGCTTAAGAAGCAGGGCTGGGATTTGGAAATTAAGGTATTTGATGATTATGTTCAGCCAAACAATGTTGTTGAAAGTGGTGAATTTGATGCAAACTATTTCCAGCACATACCTTACTTAGAAAACTTTAACAAAGAAAAAGGAACACATCTTGTTAATGCCGGAGGAATCCACTACGAACCATTTGGAATTTATCCGGGAACAGAAAAGAAGCTTGACGAATTAAAGGAAGGGGACACAATAGCAGTTCCAAATGATACAACAAATGAGGCAAGAGCATTATTGCTATTACAGGATAATGGAATTATTAAGTTAAAAGATGGTGCCGGATTAGAGGCAACAGTTAAGGATATTGCAGAAAATCCCAAGAACATTAAAATTCAGGAATTAGAGGCTGCTCAGGTATCAAGAGTAAAAGATGAAGTGGCATTTGTAGTATTAAATGGAAATTATGCCCTTGAAGCAGGATATTCAGTTGAAAAAGATTCAATTGCATATGAAAAGTCTGATTCAGAAGCTGCAAAAACATATGTAAATGTAATTGCGGTAAAGGAAGGCAATGAAAATAATGAAGGAATTAAGGCACTTATTTCAGTTCTTAAATCAGATGAAATAAAGAAGTTTATTAATGAAAAATTTAACGGAGCCGTTGTTCCTTTTGAATAAAAAATACAATATTAACCAAGGGAGCCGAGGCTCCCTTTAGGTGCTTAAATTAGGAGAAAATTATGACACCAATAATAAAGGTAGAAAATTTAAATAAGACATTTAATGCAAAAAGCGGAAATGTTGAGGCTGTAAAAAATGTAAGCTTTGAAGTGGAAAAGGGAGATATCTTTGGAATAATCGGATTATCCGGAGCAGGAAAAAGTACATTAGTAAGATGCCTGAATCTCCTTGAAAGACCAACTTCAGGAAGAGTTCTCGTAGATGGAAAAGATTTGACAAAGCTTCCTAACAAGGAGTTGAGAAAGGCAAGACAAAATATCGGCATGATTTTTCAGCATTTTAATTTACTTATGCAGAGAAATGTTTTAGACAATGTCTGTTTTCCAATGGAAATAGCCGGAGTTAAGAAAAGTGAGGCAAGGAAAAGGGCGTACGAACTGCTGAAAACAGTGGGATTGGAGGATAAGGCAAAGGCATATCCTGCACAGTTGTCAGGTGGACAGCAGCAGAGAGTTGCCATAGCAAGAGTGCTTTCTAACAACCCGGAAATACTTCTTTGCGACGAGGCAACAAGTGCCTTAGACCCTCAGACTACAAAATCTATTTTGGATTTATTAAAGAAAATCAACAGGGAAAGAAACATTACCATAGTTATAATTACTCATTCCATGAGTGTGGTAAAGGATATTTGCAACAACGTTGCAGTAATGGAAAATGGAGAAGCAGTGGAAATTGAAACAGTAAAGGAATTATTTGAAAATCCTAAAACCAATATAGCAAAAAAACTTGTGTTAATTGGTGGAGGTGTTAATTTAAGTCAGAAGGAGTTGGATGAATATGTGGGATAACGCAACAATAACAATGCTTTTAGAAGGCGTGAGAGATACTTTATATATGACACTGGCATCCACTTTTTTCGGATATGTATTAGGACTTCCTTTAGGTGTCATATTAGCAGTTACTGACAAAGACGGCATAAAGCCAAATGCTTTTATATATAAGATATTAGATATAATTGTGAATATATTAAGAAGTATTCCGTTTCTTATTTTATTAATTTTAGTTATTCCTATAACAAGAGCCATTGTGGGAAAAACATATGGCTCCACAGCTACTGTTGTACCTTTGGTAATAGCAGCAGCACCTTTTATTGCCAGAATGGTGGAATCTTCTCTCAAGGAAGTAAACGGTGGAGTGATTGAAGCAGCCCAGAGTATGGGTGCCGGAACTTTCACTATAATATGGAAAGTTCTTTTGGCAGAGGCGAGAACATCCCTTTTGGTGGGAGTCACCATAGCCCTTGGCACAATTCTGGGATATTCCGCAATGGCAGGTGTAGTAGGAGGCGGTGGCTTAGGTGACATTGCCATAAGATACGGATACTACAGATACCAGACAGACATAATGCTTGTAACAATTGTTATACTTGTATTGCTGGTACAAATAATGCAGTGGGTAGGAATGCTTTTGTCTAAGAAGTTAGACAGGAGAAAAGCATAGGAAGAGTTTATGATGTAATATATAGGGACACTTTTTATGATGTAAATTATGTGGAAACATTTGTTGTAGTGATTTATTTTATATGGAAACATTTGTTGCAATGATTTATTTTATGTGGAAATATTTGTTGTAATGATCTATTTTATATGGAAATATTTGTTGTAATGATTTACGTTGAAATATTATTGTTAGATGGGAATAGCTATTCGGCGAAATACCCGGAAAATGGATTTATAATTCATATCCGGGTATTTTTGACTCTTAACAAAGAAATATTAAACTCCATACAAATCTAAAGATGCTCCAGAGGACGTAGGTACATTGAAATTGAAGATAGATCAAATAATTCATGTAAAAAAAGCAGATTCACAGGCTTGAGAGAAGCTCCAGAGAACGTAGGTGCATTGAAATTGAAAATATATCAAATAATTCATGTAAAAAAAGCAGATTCACAGGCTTGAGAGAAGCTCCAGAGAACGTAGGTACATTAAAATTGAAAATATAACAAAAAAAATCATGTAAAATAAGTAAATTCACGGATTAGGAAGCACAATTCCCCACCCGAAGGCACCATTCTATTTGGAATTCCCCTGCACAATTAATCATTCACATACAGATTATCGCTGCATCAATAATATTCCGTAATAATCTTTCTGCACAATCCATCCTCCCCCCCTACCCTCCATCTATGATATAATCTCCATATAAATTTCAAAAATCTATATAACATTTTCAAAAATTCGCAGATTACTAATACAGAAGCTAAGATGCTTTGGAGGATAAGATGGTAGCGCTATATTTATCACTAATAGACAAACAGGAAGAAAAAAACAGATTTGAAGAACTGTATTACAGATACAGGAACTTAATGTATTACATAGCTTATCAGGTATTGCATCAGGATAGAGATTCAGAAGATGCAGTTCAGGAGGCTTTCTTTAGAATAGCCAAAAATATGGACAAGGTTAAAGATATTGCTTCTACGGAAACAAAAAATTTTGTAGCAATTATAACAAAACGTGAAGCCATGAAAATATACGATAAAAAGAAAAAAAGAGATGAAGATTTTGATGTGGATTTAACAAACATAAAAAAGCACAACAGCGAAAATCTTGTTAATGAAGTAAAAAATGCCATAGAGCAGCTTCCATATAAATTTTCATCTCTGCTTACCTTAAAATATGTGTTGGGGTATTCAGGAAAAGAAATTGCTGAAATAACCGGATTAACTGAAACTAATGTAAGACAGCAGTTAATGTGCGGAAGAAAGAAGCTTTCTGAAATTTTAGAGGAGGATTTATAGTGGTGTCTAATGGAAATAGTACAAAAAAATTAAATCAGGATGCTTTAAAAGAAGCATTATTTATGTACAATGAAACATTTATGCAGAAAATGCCGGACATAGTGGAAGCACACAATTTTTCAGGAAGATTTGAGAGAAAAATGTCTCATCTCATTAAAGCGGAAAAGAAGTTTAATGGAAAACGGTGGGCAGAGGTATGTGTAAGATACGCAACTTCCATAGCAGCAGTTATTCTATGCTTTATTGTAGTAAATGTTTTTGCCATTAATGCCTTTAACGTTAATTTGTGGAACAAAATTGTGGATAATACCACAGACATGATAAATATAAGTTTTGAAAATAAAAGTGAAAATCAAACCCGACCATCAGATAATTCAAACACTGCATCTGACGGAATTAAATATCAAATAAAAAATGCTCCAAAGGGCTATGCACTAAGGGATAATTATAATTCGGAAGAATTATTTGTTCAAAGTTTTACATCAGATAATGGAACCATAACTTACACCGAAAGTCCGATAAGCACCGGCGCTAATTTAAAAATTGCAAAGGGTGGAACAAAGGAAAAGGTAGTAGGAGCAAAAGAAGTAACATTTATATATGAAGAAAATAGAATTACTGCATACTTTACAGACAACGCTTACTATCATATAGTAAACATACAGGGCAGTGATGCAAATGAGGAAACTGCAATTAATATAATAGAAAATCTGGAGGACCGGTAAATGGGAAAAAATGCAGGAATAACAAATAAATTGTTTTTAGCAATGGCAGTAATTGTAGTTACTTCTATATTATTAGTCACCCCGGCATATGCAGGAGAAAATAAGGCTAAAGTGTATGTGCAGCTGAAAAATATAAAAATAGATGAAAAAATAAAAGAGCCGGTTTATGCCATAAGAAATGCTTCAAACCAATCCATTGTTGTAAAAAAGGTTGACATTCAGAAAAAAGACAACAATAAGTGGAAAGAACTTGCGGCAAAAGATTCCACTAAAACCCATAGAAATATTAAAGTGAAACCGGGAAAAAGAGAATTTGACAGCATTTTGATTAACGACGTTTATAATATTGAAGGGAATTATTTAGATAGCGGCGAATATAGAATAGAAATTACGTGTTTATATAGGAAGAAAGAGCTTAAAAAATATATAAAGTTTAAAATAGAAAATAAGCGACAGGAAATGATAGATGCCAATGTATCAAATACCGTAAGTATAAATGGAAAAAATAGCATCAGCAACATTTTACTAAATACCGATTTTAGTATTAGCAAAAGGGGAAATGTAACAGCTGTTGTTTTTTCGGAAAATGACTATGCAACTACTAAAAAGACCAAAATAAGAATTGTCATACTAAGAAAAAGTCATGGAAAATGGAAAAAATACAGAAAATATTGTGAAGTTAAAAAAAGTAATATTGCTTATGCAAATAAGAAATTCAAACTAAAAAAATCCGGATTATACAGAATGCGTGTAGATATAGTTACATATGATGGAAATGGAAATCATTTCAAAAGTATTTACAGGTCTGGGGCTAAAAGGTATAAAAAAGAAAACAGATAATGAAAAATAGTATTATATACACTCCTGAAAAATATTTTGGTTTACTAAAAAAGCAGACTGAAATGTTTTTTGGGAGTTTTTCTGTGAAGTCACAGGAAAAAGTATAAAGGAGGAAAATGGAGTCCGTGCTTGCACGTATGTATAGGTTATGATAAAATACATAATAATTATGGGGTTCTATGCCCACTATCTTTTTTAGATGATTAGGAGATTTATATGCTTAATAATGAAAAGATTATACTAATGACAAAACTGTCATTATATGAGCAGAAAAATCAAAAAAAAGAAATCAGCACAGGCAAGTATTTCAAAAGTGATTATATGCTTTTAAAAATGTTAAGTTCTTTTATTTGCGCTACAGTAGGATATCTGCTTTGTCTGATTTTGTGGTTTATGTATAAATCTGACAGGGTTTTTGCCAGTATGACTACAACAGGAAGTTTTACGGTATTTGTGGTGGTTATTGTTTTGCTTTATATAATTACCGTAGTTGTATATATGATTTTTAGTTATGCATTTTTTTCACATAAATTCAGAAAAATCAGAAAGAACCTTAAAGAATATAATGGTGATTTGAAGACCTTACATAGAATACAGGAATTAGAATATGATGCCATTATAGATGAATTGGAAGAAGAAGGAGATGAGGAAGAATAATGACAGGTTTAATTGAATTAAAGGAAAAATTAAAGAACTTTTATGCAGAACATGAAGTTGTTATGAGACCAATTGTAAAATTCCTGGCAGTTCTTGTTTCATTGATGGTTATAAAAAGCAACATAGGTTATATGAATATTATTAACATGTGGCCGGTTATAATTATAATATCCGTAGTTTCAGCATTTTTAACATGGGGTATGCTGGTGCTGGTACTGGCAGCAGATATTGCGGTAAATATATTTTCCATGTCTTTGGAATTGGGAGCCTTGGTGTTTATTGTAATGCTTATAATGTTCCTGTTCTTTTTCAGATTTACCCCAAAACAGGGAGCATTACTGGTGTTAATACCTTTAGCATATTTCCTTAAAATACCATTTGTGGTTCCTATAGCAGTGGGACTTATATGTTCTCCGGTATCTATTGTATCGGTAGCATTTGGAACGGTATTATACTATATGATAGATGTAATCAGCAATAATGCTACAGTTATAACTAATTCATCGGATGGTACTATAGGATCAGCTAGCATAAATGCCATTATTAATATGATGAGTAATAATAAAGCAATGATGTTGGCAGTTATTGCATCAGCCATTACCATAATGGTGGTGTATATAATAAGAAGGGCAACAATTAACAATGCCTGGGCGGTGGCAATTATTACAGGAGCCATAGTAGACTTTGTAATTACTTTGGTGGGAAGTATTATGTTGAACACAAAAAGTTCAATATTTTGGATTATTATAGGGACGATAATATCCATACTCCTTGCATTTATATTGCAGTTCTTCCTGTTTTCAGTGGATTATTCAAGGACAGAACATACCCAGTTTGAGGATGATGAGTATTATTATTATGTAAAAGCTGTTCCAAAAATAAACGTAACAGCTCCGGAGATGAATGTTAAGCGTATTAACGCTCAAAGAAAGAGAAAGGTTCAGCCAAAGAGAAGATAACAGTTGATTATTGAAATATAGAGAAAGGAGTACAGGGTGATGAGTGCAGTATTAAGTTATATTCAGAATTTTGTAGACAAATATTTGACAATACCTGACATTTATGCCAGCGATATCGTGGAAATAATTGTTATTGCAGTTTTGATTTACTACATTATATTATGGTTCAAAAAAAGCAGAGCATGGATTTTACTTAGAGGAATACTTGTGCTTGTATTATTCATGGTCGTGGCATCGGTTTTTCACCTGACTACTCTTTTATGGATTATAGATAAGACGTTAAGTGCCGGAATTATCGCTTTGGTTATTATTTTCCAGCCTGAGCTTAGAAGAGCCCTTGAGGAATTAGGAAAAAAGAACGTTTTGTTTAATGTATTTAAATTGGGAAATACTTTGGAAAATGAACGTTTTAGCGATAAGTCAGTGGAAGAAATAACAAGGGCTACCCTTGAAATGGCAAAGGCGAAGACAGGAGCATTAATGGTAATTACTCAGGAACATGACTTAGGACAGTACATTGAAACGGGAATCAGGCTTGATGCCAAAATTACCAGTCAGCTTCTTATTAATATATTTGAAAAAAATACTCCTCTTCATGACGGTGCAGTTATAATAGAAGGAGATGAAATTGTTGCGGCAACATGTTATATACCGTTGTCAGACAGTACATCTCTTAGTAAGGAATTAGGCACAAGACATAGAGCAGGTCTTGGTTTAAGTGAGCTTACAGACAGTATTATAATAATTGTATCAGAGGAAACGGGAAGTATTTCCATAGCAAAAGACGGGAAACTTATCCGATATGCAGATGCGGCTATTTTGAAGAATGAACTTACAAAAGCCCAGGCGAAGGATGAAGTTAAAACAAAGAAAAAAATATGGAAAGGAAGGAACCGCAATGAAAAAAGCCATGATGAAAATTAAGGCATCCCTTACAAACAACGTAGGTATAAAGGTTATTGCGGTTGTTATTGCTGCATTAATCTGGCTTATGATTGTAAACATAAGTGATCCTGAAAAGACAGTGATAATATATAACATTCCTATTAACGTAACTCATGAGGAAGTAATTACTGATATGAATATGGTATATGATTCCGACAAGAATGCTACCGTAAACATTACAGTATCCGGAAAACGTTCAGTTGTAAGTAAGTTATCAGCAGAAGACTTTACGGCAACAGCTTCCCTTAAGGAGTTATCAAAGGTTAATGCAATACCTGTTCAGGTATCAGCAGTTCAAAACTATATAGGAAGAAAAATTACAATTGAGAAGCAGTCAAAACAGACGCTGGAAGTCAGCATAGAGCAGGTTAAAAAGCAGAACTACAGTGTATCTGTTGAGTACAATGGAAGTCCTGAAGAAGGATATGTTGCAGGTGGCTATACTCTTTCAAAGAATATGGTTACTGTGAAGGCACCGGAGTCATTACTGGACAAGATTGACCGTGTTGTAGCAAGATGTGATATTGACGGAGAAAATGAGGACTTTACAACAAAAAGCAGATTATATGTATATGACAAGTATGATAATATATTAAAGTCTGATAAAATAAAGCTTTCATCTAAGAGAGTAAGTGTTTCAGTTACCATTCTTAATGAAAAGCAGGTTCCAATAGAAACACCTTCAGTTGGAACTCCTGAGACAGGATATCATGTAGGAAAAGTAACGGTATCACCGGAAAATATTACCCTGATAGGGAAAAAAGAGGTTCTAGACACAGTTGAAAAACTGGTTATAAGTGATACTATTAATATATCCGGGAAGACTACTGACACTGTGGAGAAGATAAATATAAGAAAATATCTTCCGGAAGGCACAGATATAGGTCAGGGAGAAACGGATGTAATAAGCGTTGTTATTAAAATTAATAAACTTGTGTCTAAGAAGTTTACCATTAATACAGACAAAATAGCCATAGACGGATTAAACAATTCCTATGAAATGGCATTTGTAAGTAAAAACATTAACGTTGAACTTCAGGGAAAAGATGATGTTATTAAGAAAATCACTTTAAATGACATTGGCGCAAGTATTAATTTAAATAATTATAAAGAAGGAACAGAAACCGTAAATGTTTCAGTTACCTTGCCTGATGGCGCTACATTAGTTAATGATGTAAGGGTCAGGGTGAAAATTTCCAAAAAGAAATAATGTCATAAGACATTAAGTATTATGCAGGAGGAAAAAAATGAGCACTATTTTAGTAACAGGTGGAGCAGGTTATATTGGAAGTCATACATGTGTTGAGTTATTAAATTCAGGCTATGACGTAGTAGTTGTAGATAACCTTAGCAATTCATCAAAAGAAGCATTGAACAGGGTTGAACAGATAACAGGAAAGAAAGTAAAGTTTTATGAAAATGATATAGCTGACAGAGAAGCTATGGCAAAGGTGTTTGAAGAAAATGATATTTTTTCAGTAATTCACTTTGCAGGACTTAAGGCTGTTGGAGAATCAGTTCAGAAACCTTTAGAATATTATAAAAACAATATATCAGGAACATTGGAAATGTGCGATGTAATGAGACAGCACAATGTTAAAAACATTATTTTCAGTTCTTCAGCTACAGTATATGGAGATCCTGAATCAGTTCCAATTACTGAAAAGTTCCCTAAGGGACAGTGTACTAACCCTTATGGATGGACAAAGTCAATGTTAGAGCAGATTTTAACAGACATTCAGTTTGCAGATAAAGAATGGAATGTTATTTTACTTCGTTACTTTAATCCGATTGGAGCTCATAAGAGCGGATTAATGGGGGAAGATCCTAATGGTATTCCAAACAACCTTATGCCATATGTTATGAAGGTTGCCATTGGACAGCTTCCACATGTAAATGTATTTGGTAACGATTATCCGACGCCGGATGGAACAGGTGTAAGAGATTACATTCACGTTGTAGACTTAGCAGAAGGTCATGTTAAGGCAATAAAGAAGGTAGAAGAAAATCCGGGAGTAAAGGTTTACAACCTTGGCACAGGAATCGGATACAGCGTACTTGATGTTATTAATAATGTAAGTAAAGCTGTTGGAAAAGAAATTCCATATGTAATTACAGACAGAAGAGCAGGAGATATTGCTGAATGTTATGCTGATCCTACATTGGCAAAAGAAGAATTAGGATGGGTTGCTAAAAACGGAATTAAGGAAATGTGTGAAGATTCATGGAACTGGCAGCAGAAAAATCCTAATGGATACAAATAAGTAAAATATGATGGGAGATGACCATGAGTTCTAATAAAAATAAAACACCGGAAAAACAGTTGAAAACAATTAAAATATGGAAGAGAATTGTTACAACTTTTGAGGTGATTTTTGGAATAATACTTATTGCGGCAATGGTAATTCTATTTGTACCTAATGTGAAGGCTGAAATTATAAAGGGAATGGCAACAACACCTATAGGTCAGAAAATTATTTCCTGGTTTGGAAGTGAAGCATATGTACACAGTGTTTTTGACTCAAACTTTGATAATACTAAGTTAAAGACCAATGAACTTAAGTACAACTATTCTCAGGAATACACCACCTTCGTTTTATTTGGTGTAGATTCAAGAGAGGGTGAAGTGGAGGCTTCTAACAGTGATTCCATTTTGGTAGTAAATATTCATAACACAACAGGTGAAGTGAAAATGGTATCAATTTACAGAGACACCATGTTGGGAATATATGATGCAGATGGAAACCTGAACAAGTATTTTAAGGTTAATTCAGCATATGCAGCAGGAGGACCTGAAGCAGCAATAAATACTTTAAATAAGAATTTAGACTTGGACATTCAGGATTACGTTACGGTTAATTTCGCAGGAGTTGCAGAAATCATAGACAAGTTAGGCGGAATAACAGTCAATTTAACAGATGATGAGTTGTCACAGCTTAATTTCCATTTACTGGGAACAGCAAATGCCATGGGTAAATATGCTACCCCGGTAAAGAAAAGCGGCAAAAATATAAAGCTTAACGGATTACAGGCTACAACATACTGTAGAATAAGAAAAGCGACATTTTATGATCCGGATACAGGGGATAGAGTGTCAGATGATTTTGGACGTGCTGCAAGACAACGTTCAGTTATGATGAAATTAGTTGAAAAGGCAAAAAGTGCAGGAATTACGGAACTCCAGTCTATGGTGCAGACAGTAATGAATGACGATAAGGCAGGAGACAGAATAATTTCAACCAGTTTTACCTTTGATGAGATAGTAAATCTGATACCTGTTATATTTGATTTTAAATTAAATGGAAGTCAGGGATTTCCGTCACAGCTTACTACAGGAACCTATGATGGTACAAGCTATGTAGTTGCAAGAGGTTTGTCGAACAATGTATCGGAACTTCACAAGTTCTTATATGGTGAAGAAAACTATCAGCCTACCGATAATGTAGTGGCAGTTGAAAATTATGTAGCAGGTTACACAGGAGTTACATCCGGTTCAGATGGTTACAATCCAATTGAATCAGGAAAGACTACCTCTAATGAAGAAACCACGGCAACAGTTGATAATACAGATTATGATTACGATGACAAAGGACAAAGTGATTTCTATTAAATAGGATAAAGTGCCGACATACTTAAAAGGTGTGCCGGCATTTTAATTCTTAGGTTTTTAACAGTTAAAACACAGAATAATCACAACTAAACGGTAAACTCTAGTTATAAAATAAATCAAAAAGAATTTGTCGAAAGGAGTAGGAATCATGTTAGACAATGAAAATACAAATGGATTTGACACAAATCCGGAGGAGAATCAGACACAAAATGAACAGCAGGTAAATGACACAGGTAACACAGAAAACTCAGAAAACAAAGAATATGAGAATACCTATTATTCCCAGGGAGACAAATCCTATTATTCTCAGGGAGACAATTCTCAGAACAGTTACAACAATTATAATAACAATTACAGTAACAACTATAACAGTAATTATAACAATGGTAACTACAATGGAAATTATCAGAATAATGGAAACAATGGTAACAAAAAGAAAAAAAATAAGCTACCGGTTGTAATTGCAGTGGCGGCTGTTACAGTTCTTGTAGGTGTTTCCTGTATAATGGGAATATTTGCAGTAGCAAACAGTAACAGTAAAAATGGAAAATCTACCATTGACAGTATATTATCACAGGGCGAAACCAAAGAAGGTGAAACATACAATGATATTGGTTCTACTAACACAAACACATCAGGCTCAAGTTCATCAGGAGCAGTTACAGTAACAGATGTTTCAGGAGTTGTAGATAACACAATGCCATCGGTAGTAGCCATTACCAGCAAAACATTAATTGAGTCAAACAGTTATGATTCAATATATGATTATTATTTCGGTGGCGGTAACAATAGAAAACAGACATACGAGCAGGAAGCTGCCGGTTCAGGAATTATTGTTGACCAGACAGATACAGAGTTGTTAATAGTTACTAACAACCATGTAGTTGAAGGTGCTGACAGCTTAAAAATTCAGTTTGACGGAATGGAAGCAAGTGAAGCAGTAGACGGATATACAAAAGGAACAGATGCCAATGCAGATGTGGCTGTTGTTGCAGTTAAATTAAAAGATATTCCAAGCAAAACATTAGATACAATAAGGAAAGCTACATTAGGTGATTCAGATTCAGTTACAGTAGGTGAAGGTGTAATTGCCATTGGTAATGCATTAGGATATGGACAGTCAGTTACGACAGGTATTATTAGTGCAAAAGACAGAGAAGTTACAATAGAAGAAAAGAAAATGAAACTTCTTCAGACAGATGCAGCCATAAATGGTGGTAACAGTGGTGGTGCATTACTTAACTCAAAAGGTGAAGTAATCGGTATTAATGTTGCTAAATATTCTTCTAACGGTTCTAGCACTTCAAGTAGTGTTGAAGGAATGGGATTTGCAATTCCTATTACATCAGTTAAGGATATTATCAACAACTTAGAGACTAAGCAGACCAGAACAAAGGTAAGTGAAGATGAACGGGGCTGGTTAGGAATCAGCAGCAAATATGATGTTACATCAGATGTTTCAGAGGCATATGGAATGCCAACAGGTGTATATGTTTACGAGACTGTAAAGAATGGTCCGGCAGACAAGGCAGGTATTCAGGCAGGAGATATTATAACAGCCTTTGATGACCAGCAGATTACATCTTATGATACATTAAAGAGTATAATGGCATATTACAAATCAGGAGAAAAGGTTAAAGTGAAGATTGCCTATGCAGATGGAAGAGAGTACAAGGAAAAAACAGTAACAGTAACTCTTGCCAGTGCCAGTGACGTAGGTGCTTCTAATACACAAAATTAGCCCCCATCATGAGAAATAGATTATAATATTTCTTCATTAATTAATAAATTTCCTTATAATCGGGTAAGTTCAGTCTTACCCGATTATTTACGTTTTTTGTGATATGTGATAAACTTACCACTGTGACAAAAGAAATCAGAGAACAGGAGGCAGGTATGAGTGACAACAAGGACGAATTAGAAAAAGAAGAGTTAAAAGATGTTAATTCAAATGAAACATCTAAAGATAATAAAGAAGATGATTACGAAAAAATCTGTTACGTATGCAGAAGACCTGAAAGTAAGGCAGGAAAAATGATAGATATGCCCGGTGGGATATGCGTGTGTACAGATTGTCTGCAAAAGAGCTTTAACAACTTTCAAAACGTTGGTATGAATGTAAATATCAGCGAAGAGGAATTAAAGAATCTTTTAAACATGCCGGGGGTACATATGATGAATCCGGAGGATTTTATACGAAATGTACCTCATAAGCAGAAGATCAAAAAGAAAAAAGCTGATGGTGAAAAGACAGAGCCGGTTATTGATATAAATAAAATTCCGGCACCACATATTATAAAGGAAAAATTAGATGATTATGTAATAGGACAGGAATATGCCAAAAAGGTAATGTCAGTGGCTGTATATAATCATTACAAGCGTGTGGCAACAAATACAATGGATGAAATAGAAATTGAAAAGTCTAATATGCTGATGATTGGGCCTACAGGCTGTGGTAAAACATACCTTGTAAAAACACTGGCAAAATTATTGGATGTTCCTCTTGCCATAACAGACGCTACATCCTTAACTGAAGCAGGTTATATAGGAGATGACATTGAAAGTGTAATTTCAAAATTACTTGCAGCAGCAGATAATGATGTGGAAAAAGCTGAAACAGGTATTGTATTTATTGACGAAATTGACAAGATTGCAAAAAAAGACACCTCAAGAAGCAGGGATGTAAGCGGTGAATCAGTTCAGCAGGGAATGCTTAAGCTTTTAGAAGGAAGTGAAGTTGAGGTTCCTGTGGGAGCAACAAGCAAAAATGCAATGGTTCCTTTAGCTACAATTAATACCAAGAATATTCTCTTTATATGTGGCGGAGCTTTCCCGGGATTAGAGGACATAATTAAGGAAAGATTAAATAAACAGGCTGCAATTGGCTTTATGAGCGATTTGTCAGACAAATACGATAATGACAAAAACATTATAAAAAATGTTACGGGAGATGACTTAAGAAAGTTTGGAATGATACCAGAATTTTTAGGAAGACTTCCTATTGTATTTACATTAGATGGCTTAACAGAGGAGATGCTGGTAAAAATACTTACTGATCCTAAAAATGCCATAATTAAGCAGTATCAGAAGCTTTTAGAGTTAGACGAGGTAAAACTGGAATTTACTGAGGATGCTCTTAAAACAATTGCCGGAAAAGCCATTGAAAAGAAAACCGGAGCAAGAGCCCTTCGTGCAATTATTGAGGAATTTATGTTAGATATTATGTATGAGATTCCAAAGGATGACCACATTGGAACTGTAAAAATTACTAAGGAATACATTAACGGAACAGGTGGTCCAATTATAGGAATGAGAGGGCAGAATTGCATATAATAAATTATGTAAACCAAAATTGAATGCTATATAAACTAAGGGCAGATTTGTTATAAAACAGATTTGCCCTTAAAATATATTTAAATTTATATCAAATAATTTTAAGTTTAATTAAGGCTAGTCATCTATACTTATTTTAAATTAAAAAGAAAGTGAGATGATTGATATGAGAAAGAAAGCATTAGCATTATTAGTAGCCATGGCTCTTGCAGCAACGGCGGTTACAGGATGTTCCACAGGCAGTTAAAAAGTATAAATTGCTTATTTGTGGAAAAAACAGTGGCAATTTATAATTTTTATGCTTATATCATAATATTGAATTTTTTAACATAGGCTGTTAAAAAAAGCAGGTGAAACCATGCCTGAATGTCAGGATATAATTACATCAGAGGAGTATGGGGATTTTATCTGGGAAATTGCTGAAAATCCGGAAATCATCCGTCAGAAGTACAGTGAGTATTGTCCGCAGCTGATAAATTACCGGTATGTATGTGCCTATGAGCGTTTAGACAGAATAAGGGAAATCGGTCTTAGAAATTATTCTTACAGTTCCATTCCAAAATTATTCGGATTAATGGATACCACGGCAGTAGCAGCCACAGGAGCCATAAGGCTTCAAAATCAGACAGGGTTTGAACTTACAGGAAGAGATGTAATTGTTGGTTTTATTGACACAGGTATAGATTACACCAACAGTATTTTCAAAAATTCCACAGGACAAACCAGGATACTGGAAATATGGGATCAAAGTGACAGTTCAGGAAATATTCCGGATGGTTTTGATTATGGAAGCCTGTATACGGCAGTAGATATAAACAGGGCTTTAGGGGACACTAACCCATATAGTGTAGTACCTCACAGAGATGAAAATGGTCATGGCACAATAATGGCCGGAGTGGCATGCGGTGGCTATGACAGACAAAGGGATTTTGTGGGAAGCGCACCTGACGCATCCATAGCCGTGGTGAAATTAAAACCTGCAAAACAATATTTACGGGACCATTTTTTTATAAAGGATGGGGTGGATGCCTATCAGGAAAACGATATTATGCTGGCAGTTTCATATTTAATGGATTTACGAATGAGGTATAGCAGACCTCTGGTAATTGTTTTGGGAGTTGGAACGGGAAACGGAAGCAGAACGGGAGGTTCACCTTTAGCCCAGCTTTTAGGGAAAATGGGGCAGATAATAGGAAACTGTGTTGTGGTATGTAGTGGAAATGAGGCAAATGCAAGACTTCATTATCAGGGAAGATTAGGAGATGGAATGTCGGAGGATGTGGAGTTTAGGGTAGGTGCAGATACCAAAGGCTTTGCTCTTGAACTATGGGGAAATACTCCTGACGTGTTTTCCGTATCTTTAATATCACCTTTAGGAGAAAGCATTCCAAGAATACCTGCAAGAAAAAATTATGGTCAGACTGTTAATTTCCTTCTTGACGGAACTACCGTAGAAGTAGATTACAGATTAGTGGAGTCCGGGACAGGAGAGGAACTTGTTTTTTTAAGGTTTATCAATCCCTCGGAAGGCATATGGGTTATAAGGGTATACGGAAATAACATATTAAACGGAGCTTACAATATCTGGGGAAATCTCAATCAATTTACGGAGAATATATTTTTCTTAAAGCCGGAACCGGAAGGAACCCTGACAGTGCCTTCAAGTGCCCAGAATATAATTACCGTAGGTGGTTTTGATAATCAAAGTAATTCAATATATCCTCCTTCAGGACGGGGATTTACAAGGGATAACCGGATTAAGCCGGATATAGTGGCACCGGCTGTTAGTGTATATGCACCAAATACCACAGGAGGCTTTACCGGAAAATCAGGTACATCCATTGGGGCAGCACTTACGGCAGGATGCTGCGCCCAAATGCTTCAGTGGGGATATGTTCAGGGAAACGAGCCTTATATGAGAACTAATTATATTAAAAATTATCTTATAAGAGGTGCAAAAAGAGAGCGGGATGTGGAATATCCAAGCCCTATATGGGGGTATGGAGAAATAAATGTATATAACAGCTTTCTTATTATTACAAGAACATGACATTATGGAAAAATATGTTGAAAAAAAGTTTATAACATAATATACTAAAATCAAATGTAGGGCGGATGAAAAATACATGATTAGAGAACATAGCGCATCAAACTTCTGAAGTCAGAATAGAGGTTTGGTGCGTTTATTTTATAAAATGAAAATAATTAAATGGGAGGAAAAATTTATGAAACACGGAGTAAACAGAAAAGCATTAAGAAAGGTATCCATATGGCTTCTTGTAATGACAATGCTGGTAACGGGATTTAATGGAAAATTCGTTTATGCAACACAAAAATCAAAAGAAAAAGTATCAAAAGGAAAGATACAGTATGTAAATATTGTAAATAAGAATACAATTAAGTTAGGGTGGAAAAAAATAGCCAAAACTAATAAATATCAAATACAATATTCTACAAATAAGAACATGAAAAAATCAATAATTAAAACAGTAAAAAAACGTAGAAGTTGCAAAGTATATAAATTAAAAAATAATAGAAATTATTATTTCAGAATAAGAGGAATAAAGGGAAAAGTGAAAGGAAAGTGGAGTAATATAAAAAAAGTAACATTAAATTCTGACAGCATAGATGCCATAAATCTTATTAATTCAAAATACAATTTAAAACTGTCCTTAAACGCAAAAGTTGTAAATTATAAGACTTGTGAAGAAAAATATGAGTTTAATGGGAAGAGTTATAAGGGATGCAGGATATTTGCAAAAATACAGTTAAGTGAGACTGATTTTGTCAAAACAGATAAACTCATTCAAAATTCAAAAAACAGCAGTTATAGCATTTATGATGCGGCTGTAGAAGAAATAGATTGGTGGAATTTGAAGAAAAAGAACATAATAAAGAGTCAGGACTTTTTCAATACGGTAAAGGTATTTGAAAATAAAGAGGATAATCAGGGAATAGTAATAAGGGGACATATGGAGGTTTACGTGGTGAAAAGTGTTAAGCAGAACTATAGGTTAGTTTATCTTTGCTATGAAGGAGGCTGAAAAATATAGGGCATAACGAAAAGAAAGTTCCGAAAGAGTATAGATTTTTTTTATAAACTGTATTAAAATAATTTAGTTAGTGTTGTTATACTAAAAATAAATATCATAGGAGAAAGAAAGATGAAATTATCAAAACTTGTTGGGGACAGATTTAAAGAAAGACCGGCAAACTGTCTTATTGACAGCCATGCATTAATGGTAAGAGGAGGATATATCAAGAATGTAGCAAATGGTATTTACTCACAGTTCCCCCCAATGAAGAGAATTTCACAGAAAATAGAGAATATTATCAGGGATGAAATGGATAAAATTGACGGACAGGAAGTATTGTTCCCTGTAACACTTCCGGGAAGTCTTTGGGAAGAGTCAGGCAGATATGAAAGTGTTGGTTCTGAATTATTAAGATTTACAGACAGAACAGGAAGCAAGATGGTATTGGGAATGACTCACGAGGAGGCATCAGTTCAGTTAGTTCGTGAATATGCTAACAGTTATGCTAAATATCCATTTATGATTTACCAGATTCAGACTAAATTCCGTGATGAGGCAAGACCTCGTGCAGGACTTATCCGTGTACGTGAGTTTACCATGAAAGATGCTTATTCATTCCATACATCTCAGGAGGATTTAGAGCAGTATTATCAGAGATGCTATGATGCATACAATCGTATCTTTGCAAGATGTGGAATACCTGAGGTAGCAGTAGTTAAGTCTGATTCAGGTATGATGGGTGGAAGCATTTCTCATGAGTATATGCTTCTTACAGCAGCAGGAGAGGATTCAATAGCTATTTGTCCTGAGTGTGGCTACAGTGCCAACGTTGAGGCTGCTCCAAGCATTGTTAAAAATGAAAATACAATAGCTAAAGAGGAATTAAAAGAGGTGGCAACACCGGGAACAGGAACAATAGAAGAACTTTGTGAGTTCTTACATATTCCTGCAGAGAATACGGCAAAAGCAGTTGTATATCAGAGAAATGCCGATGACAGCTATGTTGTAGCATTTATCCGTGGTGATTTAGATATTAATGAAACAAAGCTGACTAATGCTCTTGGATGTGAAATTCATCCGGCAGTTATTGAAGACGACAGCGTCCTTACAGCAGGATTTATCGGACCTGTAGGTATTAACGAAAAGGTAACGGTTCTTTTTGATAATTCTCTTAAGGATATAGATTATCTTGTAACAGGAGCAAACAAGGTAGATACCCATTACACAGGATTTAATGTTGAAAGAGATTGTCCTAATGCTAAATATTTTGACCTTGCAAAGATTGTGGAAGGTGGCATTTGTCCTCAGTGCGGAAAGCCTCATATTACAATTTCAAGAGGTATTGAAGTAGGAAATATATTCCAGCTGGGAACTAAATATTCAAAGGCTATGGGATTTAAGTATACTGATGAAAACGGTGAAGAGCAGTACCCTATTATGGGATGTTACGGCATTGGTGTGGGACGTATGGCAGCTTCCATATGTGAAGTACGTCATGATGATTATGGTCCAATCTGGCCTATTACAATTGCTCCATGGCAGGTACATCTTTGCTGCTTACGTTCAGATGATGCTGAGTGTAAGGAATTTGCTGATAATTTATACAATACATTACAGAATAAGGGAATTGAAGTTATTTATGATGACAGAAAGGCAAGACCGGGAGCAATGTTTGCAGATGCAGACCTTTTAGGTGTTCCTGTACGTGTAGTTGTAAGTCCAAGAAACTTGAAGGAAAGTGTTGTGGAATTATCTACAAGAGATAAGAGTATTCAGAAGAAGGTACCAATGAATGAAATTGAGCAGGAAGTTGATAATGTTATAAAGCAGCTTACCGACAGTATTTATGAAAAGGTAAAATAAAGTAATATATAATAAAAAGGGTGCAATGCGGGGGATAGTCCTGCATTGCACTCTTTTTATTTTTTAGAGTTCCGTAAAATGATAAATGGGTAGGCGTGGCGCCTACCCAAGTTACCATTAATGAAAACATATGACAGGAGGGACCTGCCATATGTCTGAACGTATTAACACGACCAATACGTTCAATTCCCTAAAAATGGGGAATGGAATGATAAGCGAGAAAAACTAAAAAACTTAACATTCCTCTCTCACAATATACATAATAAAAGGAGAGGAGACTAAAAATAGTCTCATAAAAAAAATAAAAAAATTAAAAACAATGAGTAAATAACTTCCCTAATAATTCCCTATAAATTCCCTATAAGTTATTTACAAGTTAAATAATAACCATAAAACGTGAAAATTTAGTGTTTATATTGTAAAATAATTGTTACAATAAGAAATAATAAGAAGAAATAAGACAAAAGGAGAAATAAAATATGTACAAAATGATTGCATTGGATATGGATGGAACTTTGTTAAATTCACAAAAGAAAATTTCAAAGGCAACTTTAGAGGCAATAAACAAAGCATTTAATGCCGGTAAGGAAGTGGTTTTATGTACAGGAAGATGCATACCGGAATTACAGGAATATATTGAACAGATAAAAGACCTGAGATATATTATCGGCATAAGTGGAGCTTTAGTATATGATTTAAAAGAGAAAAAAGAGATTTATATAAACAAAATACCTGAAAATCAGGTGGATATAATATTTGATGCCATAGAAGGAGTGGATGTTTTACCACATATCTTATCAGAAAAATCATTAGTTCAAAAAGGTCAGATGGAGAATATGGAATATTATGGAATGGGGGCGTACAAGTCTTTATTTGAAAAGGTAGCAACACCTGTAGATAATATTGCAGAGTATTCCATAAAAAATAAGGTAGATGTATTAAAGCTTAATTTATATCATGCATTTCAGGAAGATCGTGAAAAAACAAGAAAAAAACTGGAAAAAGAAAACTTTGTTATGGTAAATGCGGAAAAAACATCTCTTGAAATTTCAGCTGCAGGAACTACCAAAGGAACCGGTTTAGCTAAGTTATGTGACTATTTAGGCATAGATTTAAGTGAGGTTATATCTGTAGGGGATGCAGATAATGACTTAGATGTGTTAAGCAAGGCAGGACTTGCGGTAGCCATGGGAAATGCTAATGATAATGTTAAGAAAATATGTGATGTTACGGTAAGGGACTGCGACCATAACGGCTGTGGCGAAGCAATTGAAAAATATTTGTTAAGTGAATAAAGTTTATTTGACAATTCCTGTCTGCAATAGTACAATGGGTGAAAATGAAAATGATTTTCAAATTTGAAAAGAGGTACTATTGTGGCAGGAAAATATAAAACAAAGCAACAGGCAGCTATAAGGGAATGCCTTGAATTAAATAAAGACAGTTATGTTACTGTTAGTGAAATTGAAAAATATCTTAAAAATAATAACTATTCTGTAGGTCTTACAACTATTTACCGCCATTTAGAGAAAATGGAACAGGATGGAATTGTGGCACGAATTAATGTGGAAAAGCAGACGGGAGCATGTTACAGATACATTGCAAACGAGGCTGAGGACGGATTCTACATTGAATGTGAGGAATGTGGACAGGTAGAAAAGATGGAGTGCCATCATTTAGCAGAGCTATACAATCATGTAAGTGTGGATCATCATTTCAGTATTAATCCTAAAAGAACGGTTTTTTATGGAAAATGCAGTAAATGTTCAAAATAAGGGAGAATGAAATGAAGATTAAGAAAATAACTGTGTGGATGATTGTTATGGCAATGGCTGTTTTAACGGTAGGATGCGGTAATAAAATCCCTCATAATGAAAAAGAAAACAAAATAAAGATTATGACAACGCTGTTTCCTTATTATGATTTTGCAAGGGCAGTTACAAAGGGAATTGATAATATAGAGGTGGAGCTTTTAGTATCACCGGGACAGGATGACCATTCCTTTGAACCTACACCTGCTGATGTGGTGAAAATAAACAATGCAGATGTTTTTATTTACAATGGCGGAGGGTTGGAAACATGGGTCAGCACTGTATTAGAATCCCTTGACAATAAAAGCCAGACAGTAATAAAAATGATAGATTGCGTGAAACCGGAAATAGAGGTGGCAGCAGAGAAAGAAGAGCGGGAGAAGGTTTTTGCAGTAGATGACCATGACCACGGTGATGAAAATCCGGAGCATGAGGATGAACACCATCACGAAATCGATGAGCATATATGGACATCACCTGTTATGGCACAAAAACTGGTGGAAAATATATGCCATAATCTGTCGGAAAAAATGCCTGAATATAAGGATGTATTTAATAAGAATTCTAAAGACTACATTAATGAGATAAAAAATGTTGATAAGGAAATCAGAAGTATTACAAATAAAGCACATAAGAAAGAAATTATTTTTGCTGATAAATTCCCTCTTAAATATTTTGCACTGGAATATGGACTTAAATATTATGCGGCATTTGATGGCTGTAGCGGAGAAATGGAGCCTAGTGCCAAAACAGTAGCTTTTTTAATAGACAAGGTTAAGGCAAAGGATGTTCATGGAATTTTTTATTTGGAATTAAGCAGTCAGGCAATGGCAGACGTTATATGTGATGATACAGGAGTAAAAAAATATCAGTTTAATTCCTGCCATAATATAACGGAAAAACAGTTTAAGGAAGGCATAACTTATGTAAACCTTATGAAGGAAAATGCCAATGTTCTTAAAAAGGCACTAAATGTTAAGTAGACACAGGGAGTTAAAAATGAATATAGAATGTAAAAATGTAACATTAGGATATGAAAACAGAATAGTTGCAAAAAATGTAAATTTCAGTATAAATCAGGGAGATTATCTTTGCATAGTAGGAGAGAACGGAACAGGAAAAAGTACGCTTATTAAGACTTTGTTAGGGCTTATTAGTCCTTTGCAGGGAAAGATAAGTATTAACGCGGAAAAAAGCAAAAAAGGTATAGGATATCTTCCACAGCAAACCCAGGCACAAAGGGACTTTCCGGCAAGTGTGTGGGAGGTTGTGTTGTCAGGAGTGCTAAACATAAGGCATAAAAGTCCTTTCTACAGCAAAGAGGACAAAAAAGAGGCAATGGTTAATTTGGAAAAATTAGGAATTGCACACTTAAAAAAGCACTGCTACAGGGAACTTTCAGGTGGTCAGCAGCAAAGGGTATTATTGGCAAGGGCATTATGTGCCACAGACAGCGCCCTTATTTTAGACGAGCCGGTAACCGGTTTAGACCCGGCGGCAGCATTGGAATTTTATGATACAATCAAGGAATTAAACAAGGAGGGAGTTACCATTGTAATGGTAACCCACGACATAAAAAACGCACTGACATATGCTACCCATATTCTTCATTTAGAGCAGGAAAATGACTTCTTCGGAACAGTGGAAGAATATAAGAAATCCAATGTGTCAAACATGTTTTTAGGAGGTGGCGAAAATGCTTAGTCAGATGTTTTCATATGAATTTATACAGAGGGCTTTCATTGGGGGCGTATTAGTTTCCCTTTGTGCGGCACTTTTAGGAGTAAGCCTTGTCTTAAAGAGATATTCCATGATAGGTGACGGGTTATCTCATGTATCCTTTGGAGCATTATCCATTGCGGTAGCCTGTGGATTCGCCCCTATTAAATTTGCCATTCCTGTAGTTATTGTGGCAGCATTTTTGCTCCTTAGATTAGCGGAAAACGGCAAAATGCGAAGTGATGCGGCAATTGCCATGGTATCGGCATCGGCACTTGCCATAGGTGTAATTGTAACCTCACTTACAACAGGTCTTAGCACAGATGTATATAGTTATATGTTTGGAAGCATACTTGCCATGTCAAAGGATGATGTGGTAATTAGCGTATGCTTATCAGCAGTGGTTATTGTAATGTTTATATTCTGTTATCACAAAATTTTTGCAGTAACCTTTGATGAGAACTTTTCAAAGGCTACGGGAGTTAAAGTGGGAAACTACAATACCCTTATATCAATTTTCACGGCAATTACCGTGGTAATCGGAATAAAAATGATGGGTGCCATGTTAATATCAAGTCTTATTATATTCCCGGCGCTTACATCAATGAGAATATTTAAGTCATTTATCAGTGTAACTATCTGTTCGGCAATTTTAGCAGTTATAAACTTTACCATAGGACTCATATGTTCATATGTATTTTCAATACCGGCAGGAGCTAGCGTAGTGGTGGTAAATTTAGCTGTGTTTATTATTTTTGGAGTAGTTTCCGCCGTAAAGAAACGTGTATAGTTAGGTTATATAGGATTTGGAGGCAGTTATGGATGTTGAGAAGTTTTTAAATAGTTTAGATAATTTATTTGAAAAGAAAAAAATAAATGAAGTTCCGGTTTTTTTGGAGGAAAATTACAAGGAGGCTGTAAGGGAAAATGACCTTTCTGCTCAGTTTACCATTCTAAATGAAATGATGGGATTTTTCAGGGATATTAGTGAGTATGAGAAATCCATTAAGGCATGTCATCAATGCATTGACGTTATGCAGAAAATGGGAATACAGGGAAGTGTCCATTATGCAACTTCCCTTCAAAATATTGCCAATGCCCACAGAGCAGCAGGATTGCTAAAAGAAGCACTTCAGTATTATATGGAGGCTTTTAGAATATACGAAAGAAACATTGACAGTAATGATTACAGATTCGCAAG
Organism: Eubacterium segne; assembly: GCF_014287775.1. Taxonomy (NCBI): domain Bacteria; kingdom Bacillati; phylum Bacillota; class Clostridia; order Eubacteriales; family Eubacteriaceae; genus Eubacterium; species Eubacterium segne. The sequence continues at coordinate 71,035 of NZ_JACOOZ010000001.1, read as the reverse complement.
TTTACATAACAACATTGCCCTTTTATATCAGGAAATAGGAGATTATGAAACAGCAGTGGCACATTTGAAAAAAGCTCTTTCTATTATTAAAAATATACAGGGGGCAGAAATAGAGGTTGCCACCACCTATTCTAATCTAGGGGCATCTTTAGTGGAATTAGATAAGGTGGATGAAGCTGTTGAATATTTAAATAAGGCTTTGGAAATATACCGCAGGGATGAAGTTAAGAACTTCCATTATAGCGGGGCATTATGTGCCATGGCAGGGGCAATGTGTAAAAAGCACCGGTACTATGAAGCAGAAAATTTATACAGGGAAGCTTTAGGGGAAATAGAAATTAACATGGGAAAAGGAACAGCTTATAAAATTACCAAAGATAATTTGGAAAAGGTAGAAAATAAGCTTAAAAACATAGAAGGAAATTTAAACAGGAATACGGAAAAAAACATATCGGGGTTGCAGCTTGCCAAGGGCTTTTATGAAGAATATGGAGCACTTATGATTGCTGAAAAATTTAAGGAATATGAAGATAAAATTGCCGTGGGATTTGTGGGAGAAGGTTCAGAACGGTTTGGATTTGATGATATTTATTCAAGAGACCATGATTTCGGGCCGGGATTTTCCATGTGGGTAACTAAGTCCACTTACGACCTTATAGGGGAAAAACTTCAGGCAGAATATGAGAAGTTGCCTAAAGAATATATGGGTGTCAGACGAATGGACACTGAAATGGCTAAAGGCAGATTGGGAGTATGCCTTATTGGAGACTTTTACGAAAAATACACAGGTTACAGACAAAGTCCCGAAAAGGTTTCCCAGTGGATAGATATTGATGATGACAAGTTAGCAACAGTGACTAACGGAGAGGTTTTTAGAGATAATGAGGGTATTTTTACAGATATACGAAATCACTTCAGAAGTCAGCCGGAGAAAGCAAGAATCATTAAGTTAGCCAGAGAAGTGTCAAAAATGGCACAGACAGGTCAAAGTAATTATGGCCGTTCAATGGCAAGGAAAGATTATGTTAGTGCCAATATATGTATATCGGAGTTTATTAAAAGTACCATGCACTGCATATATATTTTAAATGGCATGTATTCTCCGTATTACAAGTGGATGGCAGCAGGAATTAAGAAGTATAAACTTATGCCGCAGGTTATGAATTTATTAGAAGAATTGTCGGTATTAAACAGCCAGAAGGCGGTATGGGATAATTATGCTTATGATAATACCTCATATAATAAAGAAGATAAGGCGGCAGTTATTATAGAAGAAGTTGCCAAAATGATAATAAATGAGCTTAAGAATCAGAGAATTGTTAATAATATAAATTCTGATTTTCTAAATGATTATGTGCCGGAAATTGTAAGCAAGGCAGAGTTTGACAGGGAAAAGGTAATTAACGATATTATTCATTTGGAATTTGACGCTTTTGACAAGGTAAATAATAAAGGGGGCAGGGCACAATGTCAGGATAACTGGCCGGTGTTTTATGTAATGAGAAAAAGCCAGTACCTTACATGGACAGATGACATGCTTATTACAATTAGGGATTTGTGGCTTGATAATAAGGAAAAAGGCATAAATATGATTACTGAAAAGTATGGCAGAATGATGGAAAGTACGGTGCCTGAGGAATATGAGGAAATTAAGGATAATTTCCCACCAAAATCTGAAAAAGCAAAGGAAATCGTAAATCAGATTGCACAAATTCAGGTGGAATGGATGAAGGATTTTGCCAAAAGCTATCCGAAGCTTGCAGCTAATGCAAGGGATATTACCAGTGATGCTGACTATGAGTATAATGCCAGCTATGAAACCTACTTAAAGGGAGAGCTTTTGACATACTCAGACAGGCTTCTGCTTATGTATGCAGATTTTATTGTGGATTTATATAAAAACAATAAAAACTTAGCAGAAATGACTATTGAAAACACTGCTAAGATGCAGGGTTACAAAAGCTTAGAGGAAGCAGAAGCAAGTCTTAAATAAATAATTTAATTGTGTTTTAATGGAATATTAACTGCAAATTGTACTCCCTGATTAGTATTTTTTGCAGTTATTTTTCCTTTATGGGAATACCTTAATTAATTAAAATATCCGTTGAAAGCAATCATTTTATATACTATGATATAAGGATGTCAGGTAACAAATAAGAGATTTATGGAGTGGAGAAGATTATGGCATTTTTACCGATTTCAAAAAAAGATATGAAAAAGCAGGGAATTAAACAGCTGGATTTTGTATATATTATAGGTGACGCTTACGTGGATCACCCATCCTTTGGTCATGCCATAATCAGCAGGGTTCTTCAGGCACATGGATACACTGTGGGGATTATTTCACAGCCGGACTGGAAGGACGACAACAGCATAAATATTCTGGGAGAACCAAGGCTTGGTTTTTTAATAATGAGTGGGAACATGGATTCCATGGTAAATCATTATTATGTTTCAAAAAAACGAAGGGAAACAGATGCCTACACTCCGGGAGGAGTTATAGGGAAAAGACCTGACCATGCAGTAGTTGTATATTCAAATCTCATTCGCAGAACTTATAAGAATAAGCCTGTTATTATAGGAGGAATAGAGGCAAGCCTTAGAAGAATGGCACATTATGATTACTGGAGTAACAGCTTTAAACATTCTATTTTGTTAGATTCCCAGGCTAATCTTATTTGTTATGGAATGGGTGAAAAATCCATAGTTCAAATTGCAGATGCATTGGATAGCGGAATGGATGTTAAGGATATTACCTATATACCGGGAACGGTTTTTAAAACAAGAGATTTGTCTTTAGCATATGACCCGATTATCCTTCCTTCTTTTGATGAGATGAAGGAGGATAAGTTAAATTATGCCAAAAGCTTTAAGATACAAAGTGAAAATACAGACCCTTATAATGGAAAAACATTAGTGGAACCATACCCTAACGGAGTGTATGTGGTGCAAAATCCACCTCAGGAGCCACTTACCCAAATGGAAATGGATGATGTTTATGATTTGCCATATGAGAGAACATATCATCCTATATATGAAAAGGATGGAGGCATACCTGCTATTTCGGAAATTAAATTTTCCATTACAAGTTGTAGGGGATGCTTTGGGGCATGTAGTTTTTGCGCATTAACATTTCATCAGGGAAGAATTATTCAGACAAGAAGTCATGAGTCTATTATAAATGAAGCAAAGAAAATAACGGAAATGCCTGATTTTAAAGGGTATATTCATGATGTGGGAGGTCCTACAGCCAACTTTTACCATCCATCATGTAAGAAACAGCTTACTTCAGGTGTTTGTAAAAACAGGCAGTGTTTGTGGCCGACTCCGTGTAAAAATTTAGATACCGACCACAGTGAATATTTAAAATTACTTAGAAAACTTCGGGAACTTCCCAAAATTAAGAAGGTTTTTGTCCGTTCAGGTATCAGGTTTGATTATATTATGGAGGATAAGAACGACAGGTTTTTCAACGACCTTGTAAGATACCATATAAGCGGGCAGCTTAAGGTGGCACCGGAGCATATTTCCGATAAGGTTTTATCTTATATGGGAAAGCCGCCTCATTGTGTTTATGAGAAGTTTATAGACAAGTATTATAAAATGAATGAAAAAGAAGGGAAAAAACAGTTTGTTGTGCCTTATCTTATGAGTTCCCATCCGGGTTCTGATATGAAGGAGGCAGTAAAGTTAGCTGAGTATTTAAGGGATATAGGCTATAATCCCCAGCAGGTTCAGGATTTTTACCCGACACCATCTACCATGTCTACGGTAATGTATTACACCGGAGTTGATCCAAGAACCATGGAGCCGGTGTATGTGCCTAAAAATCCTCACGAAAAGGCTATGCAAAGGGCATTGATGCAGTATCGTAAGCCTGAAAATTACAAGCTGGTAAAGGAAGCACTTCATATTGCAGGCAGGGAAGATTTAATTGGTTTTGATAAAAAATGCCTTATAAAACCCCGTCAGATAAAGAAGGAAAGAGCTGCCGTAAAAAAAGGAAAAAGAAAATAAAAAGTCTCTGTGAATATATGTTAAAAAAAGACATATACAGGGTTGACCATAGAATTTTTGAAATGTAGAATAGATAGAGAAAGAGAGGTATTAAGTAATGGATATTAAAGTATTACAAAAAGATATGATTGCAGCCATGAAGGCTAGAGATAAAGCTAGAAAGGAATCAATTTCAGCATTGATTCAGGCGGTAAAGAAAGCAGGGATTGACGCAGGATGCAGGGAGGATATTCCTGAAGAAATGGTAAATAAAGTTATTTTAAAGGAATTAAAGACAGTTAAGGAACAGATTGACAGCTGCCCTGCCGACAGAACAGATTTAATTGAAGAGTATCAGGCAAGATACGATGTGTTTAATGAGTATGCACCAAAGCTTATGAGTGCAGAAGAGGTAGAAGCTGAACTTACTGAAAAATTCGCTGATGTTATTGCTACAAAGAACAAAGGTCAGATTATGAAAACTGTAATGCCGGCATTTAAAGGAAGAGCCGACGGAAAAGTTATAAACCAGATAGTGGCAAAGCTTTGCCAGTAATACATTTAGCGGGAGGAATATGAACAGATGACAAATAATAGAGCATTTAAAGCACGCTTTGTATCATTAGTGCTTATTATAGTACTTGTATTAGGGCTTTCTTCCAGATATCCTTTAGGAGCGTTAGCCACAGTCACCGGTGCGGCTCCTATAGATTTGGGAGTAACATATAATTTTGCCAACTTTAATGCAGCATCGGCATATGGCACCGTGAAGCTGGTTACCAATGAGAAAGCTTCATACGACTTATACTGGGGCGACGGAGAAGGTAACAAATTAAAATATGATAACATTGAGTTTACGGAATTTGGCACAATCACTACAGACGAGGTAAATAATAACAGTGAATATCAGGGCAGTTATCGGATTACCTCTCCATATTTAGTTATACCTGAGGGAGCAAAGGAAGTTCTTGTTTATAAAGAAGAAACCAAAACTCCTTACAAGTGTGACATACCGGAAAGCAAACAGTTTAATGAGGGAAAGGTTTCCTATAGTTTTGGTCTTATGAGTGATGTTCACTTTAACAGATATAATGACTATTCACAGGATGATTCAGTACCGGCTTTTAATAATGCCCTTAAATTTATAAACGACAGAAATATTGATTTTGTAGGAATGACAGGAGACTTAAGTAATCAGGGTGAGGATGATTCCTACAAAAAATTTAATAATGCCATAAATAAATATCCCGGCATGACGGTTTATACATGTATGGGAAACCATGATGTTTCCTGGACCGGAAGTCAGGAAGCACATGTTAAGTCTTTTGCAAAGCAGGTTAATACTAAAAGGACTTCTGACAAAAATATCCGTACAATAAGTTCTAACGGTGTTGATTTTGTTTACGAAAAAAATGGTGATATATTTATATTTTTCAGTCAGACAAGGGGATTTTACAGAAAAAATATTTCTATTGTAAGCGAGCAGCAGCTTAACTGGCTGGAGAAAAATCTAAATACATATGCCAATAAAAATGTTTACCTGTTTTTCCACACATATTTTGCAGATGAAAAGGGAGATGCAACAAAGGCTGTGGGAAACCTTAAAAATCCGGGGGGATACACTTATGACTTGACATATATATTTGGAAATTCTGATGAGGTAAGATTTAGAAAACTTTTAAATAAGTATCCAAATGTTACTATGTTTAGCGGACATTCCCACTGGGCATATGACCAGCAGAAGTATAATTCTAATTTAAATATTGGAAATATTAATAAAAAAGCTACCGGAGCGTCCCTTGTTCATATAGCAAGTGTCAGTGCACCTCGTACAATAGAGGAAAATTCAACCACCCGTGAGGAAAACAACGGCTTAAAGTCTCAGGGCACCATTGCCCTTAAGTATTCTGAGTCTACGGTTTATTTAGGGGTTGATTTTAAAGAAGGAAAGTATTTAGCATATGCATCTTATTTAAATAAAGATGGAAAGAAATCCACACCTAAGCCGGCACTTAAAATTGCTAAAGCAAAGATATCTTCTGTAAGCAAAGCTAAAAAATTATCAAAGAAGTCTAAAAAATATAAGGTTTCAATAAGATACAGAAAAGTGGATAATGCCACAAAGTACCAGGTGCAGTATTCTACTAACAACAAATTTAAGAAGGCTAAAACCAAGACCGTAAAAACCAACAGATATACCATAAAGGGTCTAAAGAAAAATACAAGGTATTATATCAGAGTAAGAGCAGTGGGGTATCAGTTTGGCTACAAAATAACCGGTAGCTGGTCAGCGACTAAAAAGGTTAAAACCGGAAAATAGTTAATGCAAAATAATAAATAAGGTTAAGAAAGAAGTTTTAGATATAATGAGCAAAAGTAAAATTGTTATTAAAAAGAATATAAAACTCATAAATAATAAAACTATCCGGACAACTAGGAAGATAAAGAATCATACTAAGATACATTTTAGAGGAAGAGTGAAGAAGAGGTCTGGCATTAGAAGATTAAATCCCGTTAAAAGGATAAGTTCAGCTAAGGGAGCAAATCTTGCTGATAAGCCAAAAACATCCGCTGCAAAAGGTGGCAGAAAAATCACTACCGGAAGACTTCTTATAATTGATGTTGCAATAATTCTTGTTATTTTTGGCATGTTTGGGATTATTAGATATATTAAAAATAGCAATTATGAGTACGTAGTTGATTATGACAAACTAAGTATTGCAGGCAAGTGGTACAAGGTTGATTTGGATGAAATAACCGTTGTCTCTTTTACTGAGGGTGGTAAATATGAAGAAAAGGATTTGTCTGGAAATAAGATGGATTCAGGTTCTTATACCATAGAAAATCATAAGCTTAAACTGGGAAATAAGGCTATTTACATGAATTATTTTGATGAAAAAGAGCAGTTTAAGGATGTAATAGATAAAGATAACGTATCGGAATATGAGCTTCGGAAGTATTTTTACACGGAAGATAAGGACAATGACAGGATTGATTATTTCTCCCGGGAGGATAGTGCGGCAGACCAGTTAGAAGCTAATCTTTCAACCAACAGGTATTATGAAAAATCAGGAATGGTTGACGATAATGGTTTCGCAATTGACGGAGAGGGAAATCTTTTAGCATATGTTGGAAATGCAGCAGAAATTACTATTCCGAAGGAAGTAAATACAATAGCCGAAAATGCCATGTCCGCTGACTATCAAAGAGGATTAAATACGAAAAAAGTTACAATTCCTTCTAATGTTAAAAAGATAGAAAGCGGAGCATTTTCTTTTTCTAAAATTGATACGGTAGTAATTGAAGAAGGTGTAAATGAAATAGAAACATGGGCTTTTGGTGACAGTGAAATAAAGGATATATATTTCCCGGAAACTGTGGAAAATATGCAAAAAGGAATATTTGACACAGAGGAAGGCTTAGAAGGCTTGACGATTCACTGTAAGAAAGACTCACAGGTGGAGCAGTTCTTTAAAGACAATCCACCTACCGGAAAATATACAATTGAAGAATATTAAAGGGAACATCAAAGTTTTAGAGAGTTTGTCAATTTATAGAAGAGTTTATTTAAAGGGTCTGGCGATGCCAGACCCTTTAAAAATTCTCACCACATTTTAAATAGATTTAACATTAACGTGACATTGCTTTTTACATAAGTCTAATATTATACATCGTGAAAGGAAACAAATAATTGATTTTTTAAAGGAGAAAACAAAATGAGAAAGAAATTTTTAGCAGTTATGACTGCAGCAGTTATTACAACAATGGCATTTACAGGATGTGGAAGTTCATCAAATGATAAGACAACAGATGCAGGAACAAATGCATCAACAGCACTGACCGGAGACATTTCAGTTATCTCAAGAGAGGATGGCTCAGGTACAAGAGGAGCTTTCGTAGAACTTATGGGAATAGTTGATGATCAGGATAACGACATTACAACCCAGACAGCAGAAATCACAAACAGTACATCAGTAATGCTTAAGACAGTAAGTCAGAATGAAAAGTCAATCGGTTACGTATCTCTTGGTTCTTTATCAACAGATGTTAAGGCACTTAAGGTTGACGGAGCTGAGGCAACAGCAGAAAATGTTAAGGCAGGTTCATATAAAGTATCAAGACCATTTAACATTTGCTACAAGGAGGATAAGCTTTCAGATTTAGATAAAGACTTCATTTCTTACGTAATGAGCGAAGAAGGACAGAAGATTGTAAATGATGAAGGATATATTGGACTTACTCCGGAAGGAAAATATACAGGCAGCAAGCAGAAGGGTAAGATTACATTAGCAGGTTCAACATCAGTTTCACCGCTTATGGACAAAATCAAAGATGCTTACACAGCAATTAACCCTGATGTAACAATTGAAATTCAGGAATCAGGTTCTTCAGCAGGTATCCAGGCAGCTACAGAAGGTGCAGCACAGATTGGTATGTCATCTAGAGAATTGAAGGATGAAGAATTATCAGCAGGTCTTACATCAAAACAGATTGCAATGGATGGTATCGCAGTTGTCGTAAACAACGCTAACCCATTAACAGATATTACAAGTGACCAGATTAAGGGAATTTATACAGGTGAGACAACAAAGTGGGAAGACGTTAAATAGTAAATGATTTTTCAGGATTGCACCGTACCATTTTAATGGGCGGTGCTTCTTGCATAGTCAGTTAAGGAGTAATTATTTTGAATAAAGGATTAGAATTCTTAATGAAAATAGTATTTCTTGTATGTGCATGTATATCAATTGCGGCAGTTGTACTTATTTGTATATTTATGTTCGCTAATGGTATGCCGGCAATACAGGAAATAGGGCCTATCAAATTTCTTTTTGGAACGGAATGGAAGCCGGGTCAGGGAATATTCGGTATAGGTCCAATGATTATTGGCAGTATTTATGTTACTGCCGGTGCAATGATAATAGGTGTACCGATAGGTCTTCTTACTGCAGTATTCCTCGCAAAATACTGTCCCTCTACATTATATAAAGTAATAAAACCTATCATTAACCTGATGGCCGGAATACCTTCTATTATATATGGTTTCTTTGGTTTAGTAGCGATAGTTCCGGCTATTCAGGATATATTTGGTACCAGCGGAAAAGGGATTCTTGCAGCATCTATCCTCCTTGGGATGATGATTCTCCCAACCATAATTAACACTGCGGAATCATCTATAAGAGCAGTGCCGATCAGTTATTTTGAAGGGGCACTGGCGCTGGGAGCAACAAAGGAAAGAAGCATATTTAAAACAGTGATACCCGCTGCTAAGTCAGGAGTTATGTCAGGAATAATTCTTGGAATGGGAAGAGCAATTGGTGAAACAATGGCGGTGGTTATGATAGCAGGAAACCAGCCGATTTTCCCGGACAGTATTCTTAGTGGAACAAGAACCCTTACAACTAACATTGTGTTGGAAATGGCTTATTCCACAGGATTACACAGAAAGGCACTTATTGCCACGGCGGTCGTATTATTTGTATTCATTTTAATAATAAACGTATGTTTCTCGATTTTAAATAGAAGAAGTGAGAGTTAAGGAGAATGGTTATGAATAAAGTAAAAGAATATTTGAGAAAGCCGGGCTCGTTAATTATGCTCATTTTAATATTATTAGCCGTTACAATTACGGTGGCATCAATGATTTATCTGGTTATATACATACTTGTAAACGGAATCCCATATATAACACCGGATTTATTTGCATGGAAGTATAATACAGAAAATGTATCAATGACGCCGGCAATTATAAACACAATTATAATGGTATTTTTAACACTGTTATTAGCAGTACCTATTGGAATTGCAGCAGCAATATATCTGGTAGAATACTCAAAGAGAAACTCAAAATTAGTTAAGGTAATAAGACTTACAACGGAAACATTAGCAGGTATTCCTTCTATTGTATTTGGTCTTTTTGGATTTATTGTATTTGTATTATTACTTAAGTGGGGAAACTCACTGTTAGCAGGTGTACTTACCCTTACCATGATGGTTTTACCAACAATAGTAAGAACTACCGAGGAATCTCTTTTGGCAGTTCCTGATATGTTTAGAGAAGGAAGCTATGGACTTGGGGCAGGAAAGCTTAGAACAATATTCGTTATTGTTCTTCCGGCAGCAATCCCCGGAATATTATCGGGAGTAATTCTTGCCATTGGACGAATTGTAGGAGAAAGTGCAGCTCTTATATTTACAGCAGGAACAGTGGCAGAAGTGCCAAAGAGTCTGTTTTCATCTACCAGAACCCTGGCGGTACATATGTATTCGCTGTTAAATGAAGGATTGTACACTAATCAGGCATATGCTACGGCAGTAATACTTCTTGTAATTGTATTAATTATTAACGGACTGTCAGGTCTGGCAGCAAAGAAAGTTGGGAAGGAATAAAAAATGGGAAAATTTGACATACAAAATATGGAACTTCACTACGGTGATTTTCATGCAATAAAAAATGTAAACCTTAATATACCGCCAAATGAAATAACGGCATTTATCGGACCTTCAGGATGTGGTAAATCAACAGTTTTAAAATCGCTTAACAGAATGAATGATTTAGTGCCGGATTGTAAAATTGAGGGTCTTATAACATTAGACGGTGAAGATATTTATAAAAACATGGATGTAAATATTCTTAGAAAGAGAGTAGGAATGGTTTTCCAGAAACCTAATTTGTTCCCAATGAGCATATATGACAATATTGCTTACGGGCCTAGAACCCACGGTATTCACTCTAAAGCTAAGTTAGATGAGATTGTGGAGAAAACACTTAAGCAGGCAGCAATCTGGGATGAAACAAAGGATAAACTTAAAAAGAGTGCTTTGGCAATGTCAGGTGGACAGCAGCAGAGATTGTGTATTGCAAGGGCATTGGCAGTTAATCCGGAAGTAATTCTTATGGATGAGCCTACATCAGCTCTTGACCCTATTTCTACATCCAAAATAGAGGATTTGGCTGTGGAACTTAAAAAGGATTACACGGTAATTATGGTAACCCATAATATGCAGCAGGCAGCAAGAATATCAGACAAAACAGCATTCTTTTTATTAGGTGAAGTAATTGAATTCGGTGATACAGAGCAGATGTTCTCAATGCCTAGGGATAAGAGAACAGAAGATTATATAACAGGAAGGTTTGGTTAATTATGAGAAATAAATTTGATGAACAGTTGCATAATCTTAATGATGAAATGATTAAAATGGGAAAATTATGTGAGCAGGCTATAGCTGCTGCAATTAAAATGGCAATGGACCATGCCAATGAGGAATTAAAGGCAGAAGTTCTTGATACGGATGCTGAAATTGACAGAAAAGAAAGAGTTATTGAAAATATCTGTATGAAGCTTTTACTTAGACAACAGCCGGTAGCAAGGGATTTAAGAGTGATTTCCTCAGCCCTTAAAATGATATCGGACATGGAGAGAATTGGTGATCAGGCATCAGACATAGTGGAACTTGCCAAATACATAAAGGACAGCAATTTAAAATATCAGGTACATTTAAATGATATGGCAAATGAGGTTATTAAAATGGTAACTTTAAGTGTTGATTCCTTTGTAAGCAAAGACTTAGATAAGGCAAAAAGTGTTATTTTAAGTGATGATGTAGTTGATAACTATTTTGATGAAATAAAAAAAGAACTTATTTCTAAAATTGCTGAAGATACTGAAGGTGGAGAGGAATGTATTGACACTCTTATGATTGCCAAGTATTTGGAAAGAATTGGTGACCATGCCACAAATATTGCCGGATGGGTAGAATACTCCATTTTAGGAACTCATTATGAAGGTGAATAATTAATTTATAATTTGACCTAAAATTTACATAGGATTAACTTAAAAATTACAAAAGAGGATTATTCTGGAATAAAGGAGGACGGTAAGATGGTATATTTAGTCGAAGATGACAGCAGTATAAGAGAACTGGTTGTATATACATTAAATAGTACAGGAATACAGGCAGAAGGCTTTGAAAAACCATCGGATTTCTGGAAAGCCTTAAATACAAAAATGCCGTCGTTGGTTATTCTGGATGTGATGCTTCCGGAAGAAAGCGGTATAGAGATACTTCAAAAACTGAGAAAAAATCCCACGACGGAAAGGGTTCCGGTAATTATGGCAACAGCCAAAACCAGTGAATATGATAAAATAAACGGTTTAGAAAGTGGAGCTGATGATTACATTGCAAAACCTTTTAGCATGATGGAAATGGTAGCAAGGGTTAAGGCACTTCTAAGAAGGTCGGAATTTAACAGCTATCAGTCAGATTACACAATAGACAATCTATATGTGTGTCCGGCAAAGCATATAGTAAAGGTGGATGGTAAGGAAGTAATTCTTACTTTAAAGGAATTTGAAATGTTATGTCTTTTAATAAAAAACAAAGGAATTGTCCTTACAAGAGATCAGCTTTTAAATAAAATATGGGGTTACTCATTTGACGGAGAAAGTAGAACAGTAGACGTACATATTCGTACATTGCGCCAGAAACTAACCACTGCAGGCAATGTAATAAAGACTATACGTGGTGTAGGATATAAAATAAGTAATAGTTAAGAGGAATAAAAATGATAAGAATAAAGAAAATGAGCAAAAGGATTTTTCTTAATATGTTTATCATTTCTTCTGTTGTAATAGCATTAACTACCATTCTAACTGTAGTAATCGTTTACAAAAGTTTTTCAAATCAAAATATTGCAGCCTTAAAGGGCGAATTAACGGCCACATCAAGCGGAGTAGAACTGAATGGTGTGGCCTTTTTGAAATCTTTAAGTGTAAAACACAGAATAACGTTAGTAGATAGTTCCGGCAAGGTGTTATTTGACAATAGAAATGATATTAACAGTTTAGGAAATCATAATGACAGGGAAGAAATAAGGGAAGCAAGAGAAAATGGTACAGGTTATTCTGAAAGATACTCTGATACACTATCAAGGAAAACAATAAATGTAACAAAGCTTCTTAATAACGGAGATGTACTAAGATTGTCGAAGGATATGTCTACAGTGTGGTCAACACTTATGGATACAATATTTCCCATGATATGTGTTATGGTTTTTGCCATTCTTATAGCGGCATATATGGCAGGAAGGGTTTCAAAGGCAGTAACCACACCAATAAATCAAATCGATTTAAATGAACCTGACAGGGAAAAGATATATGATGAAATTGAACCTTTAATAGATAAAATCATAAAGCAAAACAATCAGATAGATAAACAGATAGAGCAGCTTAACATGGAACATGAAAAGCAGGATAATTTAAGGCGGGATTTTACTGCCAATGTATCCCATGAATTAAAAACACCTCTTACTTCCATATCCGGCTTTGCGGAAATAATTCAAAACGGAATGGTGAAAGAGGAGGATATTACAAGATTTGCAGGAAAAATACATTCAGAGGCGCAAAGATTAATTATTTTAGTTGGTGATATTATTAAGCTTTCCCAATTAGATGGCAAGGATATTGCCGTGAAAATGGAACCAATTGATTTATATGAAACAAGTCAGGCAGTTATGGGACATTTAGAGGCGGCAGCGGAAAAGAGAAATATCAAAATGTTTCTTTCAGGAAAGCATCTGGTAATTACCGGGGCAGAGCAGATTATTGAGGAAATGATATTTAATCTGATTGACAATGCCATAAAATATAATAAAACCGGTGGAAAAATCTATGTGAATATTTTAAAAAATGACGATGGAATAAATTTGTCGGTGGAAGATACGGGAATTGGAATAAAAGACGAGGATATCGGGAGAATATTTGAAAGATTTTACCGGGCAGACAAAAGTCATTCTAAGGAAATAGGTGGAACAGGACTGGGGCTTTCCATTGTAAAGCATGGCGCCAATTTTCATAATGCCAAGGTTTTTGTTAAGAGCAAATACAAAGAAGGAACAAAAATCACCATTTTATTCTAAATTTTTCGCAAATTTAACTTAGATTTTACATTACAAATAATTACAATTTACAAGGCACCTATACTATAAAATTAAAGAAACAAAAAGAAACCAAATATTTTATAGTGGAGGGAAAAATGAACATATTTAATTTTTTATCGCTAATAGGTGGTCTGGCACTATTTCTTTATGGAATGAACATTATGGGAGAAGCCTTAGAGAAGCGTGCCGGTAATCAGTTAAAGTCAATTTTGGAAAAACTCACATCCAGCAGATGGAAGGGATTCCTTCTTGGAGCAGGGGTGACTGCCATAATACAAAGTTCATCAGCCACTACTGTTATGGTAGTAGGATTTGTAAACTCAGGTATTATGACACTTAAACAGGCTATTGGAATAATAATGGGAGCCAATGTTGGTACAACCATTACAGCCTGGATATTAAGCCTTACGGGAATTACCAGTGACAACATTTTAGTAAGCCTTTTAAAGCCAACATCATTTACACCGATTTTGGCAATGGTTGGAATAATTCTTGTAATGGGAAAGAAAAATTCAAAAAATGCTGATTTAGGAAACATATTATTAGGATTTGCAGTGCTTATGTTTGGAATGGAGGCAATGTCATCGGCAGTAAGTCCTCTTAGAGAGGTTCCTCAGTTTCAACATATTCTTACAATGTTTAGTAATCCTGTATTAGGTGTGTTAGCAGGAGCTGCCCTTACTGCAATTATACAAAGTTCATCAGCATCAGTTGGTATTTTGCAGGCATTAGCAGCTACAGGAGCAGTAAGTTATGGCAGCGCCATTCCTATTATAATGGGACAGAACATCGGAACATGTGTTACTGCAATGATTTCTTCTGTTGGAGCTAATAAAAATGCCAAGAGAACAGCTGTTGTTCACCTTACATTTAACATTATAGGAACAGCGGTAATACTTACGGTATTTTGTATAGTAAACAGTCTTATACATTTTTCTTTTATAGATGAAAGTGCCAGCCTGCTTGGCATTGCAGTAATACATTCGTTATTTAACATTTTATGTACAATGCTGTTATTCCCATTTGCAAATCAGTTGGAAAAGCTGGCATGCTTTATTGTGAGGGATGCAAAAGTTGGAGATTCTCTTCAGTTGTTAGATGAGAGACTTTTGGCAACACCAACTATAGCTATTGAACAGTGTAAGAAACAGGTTCAGACTATGTTTGACAAAACAATACAGGGTGTTAAATCTGCCTGCCAATTAATAGGTGAATATAGCGAAAAGAATTTTGAAAACATAAAAGATTGCGAAAAGGAAATTGATAAATATGAGGACAAGTTAGGCACATATCTTGTACATGTAAGTAAGCAAAATTTAAGTGAACAGGATAGCCGTGTGGTAAGCGAGTTACTTCATATTATCGGTGATATAGAAAGAATTTCCGACCATTCTGTTGGAATTGCAAAATCAGCAGAAGAGATTGCTGAAAAGAAGTTGAAATTTTCTGATAATGCTTCAAAAGAAATAAGAAAAATGATAGCAGCGGTAGCTGAAATTTTGGAAGAAACTAATATGGCGTATATAAATAATGATGCAGATGCTGCCGTTTCAGTTGAGGCAATGGAAAGGGTGATAGATAAGCTTAAACATGAACTAAAGAAACGTCATATAGACAGGCTTAAAAAAGGTGAATGTACTATTGAACAGGGATTTATTATGACTGATATTATTACTGCACTGGAAAGAATATCAGACCATTGTTCTAACATAGCCGGATGTGTTGAGGAAATTGCCCACGGCAGTCTTGGACTTCATGAGTATAGCAGGGAAATTGACAAAATGCCTGGAAGTGAGTTTTACAACATATATAAAGATAAGCTTAGTAAATATACAGCAGAATTGTAAGGAGGCACTATTATGCATGAAATGTATGGAGTTATATGGAAGGTTGCATTAAGGATACACGAATT
Source organism: Eubacterium segne (assembly GCF_014287775.1). Lineage (NCBI taxonomy): Bacteria > Bacillati > Bacillota > Clostridia > Eubacteriales > Eubacteriaceae > Eubacterium > Eubacterium segne. Next base: position 55,187 of record NZ_JACOOZ010000001.1, on the reverse strand, counting down.
TTTGCCGGTGTCAAAAAGAGGATGTTATCTGGCATTAAACACTTTATTATGGTGTTTAATGGGAATGATACTATATGGAGCTGCCATTTTATTGACACCATACATATTTAGCACATTATACTGTTTTGCAACGGCAGGTTATCTGGGAATGATAATGGGATTCGGTGGAGGTTCCATGTTCATCCTGCGAAATACCCAGCCGGATGATTTGGAAAATTAAGAAAATATATAAGGTTAAAAATTGTTAGCATTTTAAACCGAAAATTATAGTGTAGCAGCAAAAGTCACCATGTTATTGAGGGTATCATTTAAAAATATTCTTGTCAATAACAACTAAGATTGTTAAATAAAAACGAAAATATATAGAACGCAGATAAACAGGCATACAAAAGAATAAACAGCTTAGAATTGTGTGTAACATAAAATAAGTTGAGAGAAAATCCTTATGAGTACAGAGAAAACCACCGGCTAAGCCGGTGGGGGTGGATATAAAGTTATTGACTTGTATCCTGTACCTGATTGCCATCCGGTTCGATATGGAAATTGTCCATATATATTAGATGTGATACAGGAACAATTTCATAGCCTTTTTTCTTCAAACCTTCAATTACTTTAGGCAAAGCTTCAGCAGTATATTTTGCACCATTATGCATAAGGATAATAGAACCGTTTTTTAAATCTTTGTGGTTAAGGATGGTACTTACAATAGAATCGGTACCATAGTTTTTCCAATCCTGACTGTCAATATTCCATTGAATGGCATAATAATTAAGAGATTTAGCCTGGGTTAAAAGGGTATTACTATAGTCACCATAAGGAGGGCGGAAAAGATTCATGGTAACTCCGGTAAGCTCTTTTACTTTTTCAGTTACAGTATTAATTTCGTCAGATATTCCGGCGGCATCTAATTCAGGCATATGTTTGTGATGGTAGCTGTGATTACCCAAATCATGACCGGCAGCCTGCATTTTTTTTACAGCCTCAGGATATTTTTCAACCCAGTTTCCTGTAATAAAAAATGTTGTTTTAACATCATATTTCTTTAGAACACTTAAAATCTTTTCTATATCTTCGTTTCCAAAATCGGCATCAAAGGAAAGGGAAACAAGTTTTTTATTGGTTTTTACATTACATATAGGAATGTCCTTTGGGGTATTAGTAGCAGTCAGGGAATCAAAGCCTTCTTTAAAAATATTTTCCTGATAATGGTATGTAACACCAGCCACTGCAATAAGAATGCATAGCCAAAAAATACTTCGCCTCAATAATGAAATTTGCTGTGAACCAGACATAACAATTCTCCGGAAACTTATTATTATAATTTATGCTAAAAAAAATATAATATGATTGTGCAATTCATCAAATTAATATTAATTTTATTTAATAAAATAAGAAAGAGATTAAATATTATCGGGAATAATATTAATGATGCAATTTGTTGATTTTTGCAAAAATGTTTATATAATAAATTGTGGAATTAAATTACGGGTCATGATATTTTCTTGAGGAATGAGAGGCAAAAGAATGAAGAAAAAAAGTTTAATGTTAGTCATGCTTACCCTTGTATTAGCACTGGGAATGAGTATGCAGGTATCTGCGAAAACAAAGGTTAAAACATATAAGGTGACATATGTTTTAAATGGAGGAACAAATAATAAAAAGAACACTTCAAAATATAAATCAAACAAATCAAAAAAATTATATTCACCGTCTAAAAAGGGATATCTTTTTAAGGGCTGGTATACAGATAAATATTATAGAAACAAAATAACTACCATTAAAAAAGGCTCAAAGGGAAACAAAAAGGTATACGCTAAGTGGCAGGCTAGAACATATCAGATTTCTTACAACGTAAATGGCGGAACTTTAAATAAGTCAAGCGTAAAAACATATACATGTCAGGTAACAGTGAAGCTGGCTGCACCAACAAAGAAAAATTATGTATTTATGGGGTGGTATAGAGACAGTAAGCTGACAAAGAAGGTTGCAAGAATTGCCAAAGGAACAACGGGAAATATTACATTATATGCCAAGTGGCAGCTGGAAAAGTTGAATATAAATAAAGTTGGAAATGAAGATATGATATGGAGCTGGTGGTGTTATCCACAGGTGGTTTCATATGCAAACACTAAAGATAATGTTTACTGGGGATTTACCACAAGTGAAGGTTACAGCGGCGTGGCATCCTATAATAATGATACAAAGAAAACAGAAAAGACATATCTGAAAAAGACAACCTCTACTGACGACCATAATGCAATGGCAGTGACTGTTATGAGAAACGGCAAAATAATGTGTGTTTATTCAGGCGGACATAACAGTGATAATGAAATTCACGTTAGAATATCAGGTGAAGCAGAAAGCATTAAAAATTTCAACACGGATGTTGTTTTAAGGTCTCAGGGAAAGACCTGCTACAGCCAGATTTTACAGTATAATAATAAGTATTATATTTTTTACAGAGTTGATAATAAAAACTGGGCATACCGTTCTTCCACAAACGGATTGTCATGGAGTAACGAAACTATATTAGTTACTTCATTAATACAATATTATTGTAAATTTATGCCTACAACAGAAGAAGGAAGAGTCCGTATATGCATGATATCAAACCCAACGTCAGGAGATCCAAATATTAGAATGGGATTTTTGGATTTAGACACAGGAATGATGTACGATTCAGATAACAAAACAGAATTGGGAAAGAGTAACATATCACGGAAAGAATTTAATGTGCTGATAAAGAAACCGGCAAATATTACCCAGCGTATGTTGGATGTGGCAATAACAGCACCGGAAAATCCACTGATTTTATATGCAACATTTTCAACTGACAGGACAGACAAAAATTGTGTGTATAATCTTTATGACACAGATAAAACTATTGAAATATGTAACGGTGGAAATCCACTTTGGAACCCTAAGTATCAGCTGGGGGCATCCTTTATGGGAACTGACAGAATTGTAGTTGCCAGGGAAGAAAATGATTATGATAATATAGAACTTTACGATTATTCTCAGGGACAGGTAACATTGAAGGAGTCGGTTTATTCAGAAGAAATCGGAACCATTCAAATAAGAAATGCCCGTCCTATTGTGGATGTAAACCAAAAAGCATTTTTGTGGCACAGAGGATTTTACAATTCTGACACCTATACGGATTTTTATACTGAGACAAAAATATACACTATGGATTAAATAACAAAATTCTCCTAAAACGGATATTTAAACAAATAGCTGTTTTAGGGGATTTTAATTTTTGAAAAAAATTGATAGAATAATTCTAATGAAATTGCAGCATGTTTGATGAAGAAAAGGAGATTTTATGAAAATAGAATGGAAACAGTGCTTTAAAGTAGGGGTAAGTGTATTTATATTATTTTTATGTATAAATTACTGGAGCGTGGTGGGAAACACCATAGGAGTGTTCTTTAGCGGAATAACACCTATTCTCATTGGATGTTCCTTTGCTTATATTGTTAATATATTTATGTGTTCATTTGAAAAAAGATATTTCCCCAACAGCAAAAAAGCAATCGTTATTAAATCAAGAAGACCTGTATGTATGACAGGGGCAATTTTAATGGTTTTAGGTGTGATTGTGTTATTAATCTATATGATAATTCCTGAACTTGTAAATTGTATAGAAACTTTCTTAAATGCACTGCCGGATTTGGCAACCTATGTTTCTAAAAATGAATATGTACAAATGGTGGTATCTCCTAAGTCATTGGAAAAATTACGAACCATGAAATGGGATACTTACGCTGAAAAAATAGGTGGATTTCTGTTTTCTGGAGTAGGAGGTGCGGTAAATACCGTGGCGGAAGTGGCATCTTCAGTTATTTCTATAGTAGTGACAGTGGCCCTTGGACTTATTTTTACTTTCTATTTTCTTATGGGAAAGGAAAGAATGGCAAGTCAGTTTAAAAGAATAACCTATGTAGTCTTTAAAGAAAAAATGTATAATAAAATTATGCATTGGCTTAATGTGTTTGACCAATGTTTTCATGGATACATAGTTGGAAAATTAATAGATGCGGTGGTTTTAGGTGTAATGTGTATTGTTATTATGCTTATATGTCATTTGCCTTATGCAGTTATGATTGGAACATTAGTGGGATTTACTGCGTTAATTCCTGTAGTAGGTGCTTATGTAGGTGCAATTATCGGAGCATTAATGATACTTACCCAGTCACCAATGAAGGCACTATTGTTTGTGGTATTAATAGTAGTAGTTCAAATGATAGAAGGCAATGTAATATATCCTAAAATCATGGGAAATTCACTAGGGCTTCCGGGAATATGGGTGTTAGCGGCAGTAACTCTTGGAGGAAGTTTGTTTGGAATAATCGGAATGTTAATCGGAGTACCTATATTCGCAGGTTTTTATAAGCTGATAGCAGAGAGCATAGAAAAAAGAGAAAAAAAGATGGGTGTAAAAAGTTAAAAAATGTATGTGTTTTTTTACTTGTAGCGTATATTAATATTGAAAAGAAATGACAAAAATGGTATTCTTATGGTATGGAATTTTAAAGGAGGAGAATAGAATGAGAAAGAGTATATTCCAGAAAATGTCTGCTGTATTTTTGTCAATGACATTAGTAGTAGGCATGGCGGCTTCAGTACCTGCTGCCGTAAAAAAAGGTACAGACATCTCTGCCTCTAAAGCATGGCAATCATTCTCAGTTCAGACAGGTGAAGATAAGAATGAATGGAAAAATGCTTTAATAAAAGATGGTCAGAAATATGACAATAAGGAAAATGTATTCAAAAGCTACACAGAAAATGCTTCTATGAAGACAAAGACACCTAAAAGTTTCCTTATGGATATTGTAAGCACAGGTTCAAGTGCTCAGTGGGGACCAAGCAAGAAAGTCGATGACTTGGGAAATGTTGTTTGGGAAGCAAAGATGAGCAATCCTTGGGGCGTTACAGCAACAAAGATAGTTAATATTGAAAAAGGACGTACTTACACAATTTCATTTAAAATCAAAAGCACACTTGAAAATGAAATTAAAAAGACACAGAACGTTCCGGGAAAATATTACTATGAAACAAAGGACAAGAAGGGTAAGACAATAGTTCATTACACTACTTCTGTTGTAAAGAAAAATGGTAAGACAGTGGATAAGGCTACAGGAAATCCGGTAAGCCACGTTGGAACAGTTGTTGGAACAGGTGTTATGAATTATGTTAAGCATGTTCATTTCAAAGCATACAGAAATAATGAAAAAGACGGCGATCCGGCTCTTACATTACAGAATGTTAAAGCTACATACAATGGAAAATCTGTTTACAGCAAGAAGGGTGATTACACATTCATCGCATTAGACAGCAGAAATAAAGATTATGTTACTGTAACAGCTAACGTAACAATTCCTGGTGACAGCTTAGCATACAAGCAGAGCACAATGGGATTTAAGTTTGCATTTGGTTCATTTACAATGGAATATCCAAATGAAAATGATATGAGTGGAACAATTGATGTTCAGGATTTCAAGGTAGTAGCAGGAAGTGATGTTCCTAAAGCTACAAAGGTATCAAAGGCTACAGCAAAGGCTAAAAAAGGAACTATGAAGGTTTCTCTTAAGAAGGCTAAAGGTGCTAAGGGATACGAAGTACAGTATTTCACATCATACAGCAAGAGTTCTAAGTCATATTCAGGAAAGAAAACTGTTAAGGCTAAAAAGAATGTTGTAACTATTAAGAATAAAAAGAAATTTAAAGCTAAAAAGACAATATATGTCAGAGCAAGATATTACAAGACAGTAAATGGCAAGAAAGCATATAGCGTTTGGTCAGCTATTAAAAAAGTAAAAGTTAAATAGGAAAAAACTTAAAATTTCCAAAAAGGGTAATTTTAATATAATTAAAAAGGGGCAGATGGCTAATAACCATCTGCCTTCTTTATTTGTATTAAATTGTTTATTAATTACTGTAATGGTGAGAACAACGTTAATCTTTTTCTAAGTGAACAAAAATGACTTGAAAAACGGTTTGTTGTTGTTACATTAGCATTGTTACATATATAAACATCGTTGTTATTACCCATGCCGCCTTGGATAACCCAGTGCTTGCAACTGCCGTTCCATGACTTTATCCAGCTTTCATTTCCTGTACAGTTAAGTCCTACGGCATCAGAATTAAGATAATTAACTAAATCCTGCTTAGTATCAAACTTGCCAATATATATGGCTACGTGATGGGCACGTCCACTAGAAGAGGTATAGGCTATAATGTCTCCCGGTATTAAATGCTCCATATTAGATTCGGTGTCAACATCATTTAATTTAAGTGATGTTTTAAACAACGGGTAAGTTGTTTTTCTTATATTTCCTTTTAAGTAATAAGTACATTTCTTTCTTGAAACTTTATAAGTTATTTTTACGTTTCCGCTTTTCCAGTCATTGGCAACGGGAGATTTGTTTACCTTTACACTTGTAAACTGTCCCGAACGGGTTGCTTTTTTTCCCGGAGCTAAAGTCTTACATGATTCTACATACTTGTTAACTAAAACATTACATGGATATTTTTTATGTACATACTTCTTAACGAATTTTCCCAGATTCTTATGAAAATCAAGCTTTAAATCCGAATCGGAAGTTTCAAATACCACTGCATTAGAACTATCTGATAAAAGTTTGTCCTTATAACATTTAATTTTGTAGTAGTAAACTGTGCCGGCCTTTGCTTTTAAATCCTTAAAGGTACCGGTGGTGCTTTTTTTAATGGTTTTGATTCGCTTAAAACCATTGTTTGGTTTAACACTTCTGTAAATCTTGTATCCGGTAACATCCATTCGCTTCTTCCAGGATATCTTGACACCTTTGTTTAATTCTACAATGGAAGTTATATATGTTTTAGGAACAACCGGGACAACCTCTGTGGTAGCTTCTTCCTCCGTTACGTCTACTGACAAGGTAGTTGTTTCCGGTGGTGGTGTGTCCTCACTCCCTAAATTGTTGGTTCCGTCATCTGCATATATCAATGAAGATATAGCTAAAATATTTATGGACAATACCATAATAAATAGTAATTGTTTCAAATGTTTCAAATATTTTTCCTCGATTCTTAGTGCTTAAGCAGGAAAAAGTCCCAATAATATATTCAATTTATTATAATCTGACCTTTAACCCACGTATAATATCATACCATTTTATGGTAACCTGTTCAAGAAAATGTTACGAAAAAATTACATAAAAATTACGAAAAAGCTTTGTGCAATAATATTGAAATAATAAAACAGTGTGATAAGATAAAAAAGGTTAGAATCAACTAACTAAGAATGAGAAAAGGAGTGTAATAAACATGATTAAAACAACTATAAAAATAGATGGAATGGCATGTGGAATGTGCGAGGCACATGTAAATGATGCCTTAAGAAAAGTAATAAAGGCAAAGAAAATTACATCTTCCCACAAGAAAAAAGAAGCGGTTGTGGTTAGCGAGAATGAATTAAATGAAGAAGAAATAAAAAAAGTGATAAATGATACAGGATATACATATATTTCCATGACCAGTGAACCATATAAAAAGAAATTTTTCTTTTAAAACAATTAAAAAAACACTGTTCATAAAACCTGAATGATTTGTCAAGAGAGTTGTTGCAATAATGCAACAATGTGGTAATATGGAAGGAAATATACGTATTACATATTGGAGGCATAAAATTGAAACTCTCTCAGTTGAAACAGGGACAGACAGGAAGGATAGTAAAAGTAGGCGGTGAGGGTCAGCTTAGACGACACTTTCTTGATATGGGACTCATACAGGGCACAGACATTCAGTACATAAAAGCTGCACCTATGGGAGATCCTATAGAATATAAGATTTGGGGATATGAACTGACACTTAGAAAGGATGATGCTAAGTGTATAGATATTGAATTACAGGAAAATAAGAAAAAGAAAAAGGAAAGCAGTGATGTAAAGTATAATTCAACGGAGCATCCCCACATAGGTGAGTCGGGTATATATCATGTTAAGCAAAGAGGGGAAAAAATCGAAAAGGGACAGTTGATTACTTTTGGATTGGCAGGAAATCAAAATTGTGGCAAAACAACATTGTTCAATCAGCTGACTGGCTCAAATCAGCATGTGGGAAATTTCCCAGGGGTAACGGTTGACCGGAAAGACGGTCAGATAAGAAAACAGGAAAATACCATGGTGGTGGATTTGCCGGGAATATATTCCATGTCACCTTATACCAGTGAGGAAATTGTATCAAGGCAGTTTTTCTTAGATGACAGACCAAGAGGTATTATAAATATTGTAGATGCTACGAATATTGAAAGAAATCTTTATCTTACAATGCAGCTTATTGAACTGGACATTCCTATGGTTTTGGCATTAAACATGATGGATGAGGTTACAGCCAACGGCGGCTCAGTAGATGTTAATATGTTAGAGGAATCCCTAGGCATTCCCGTGGTGCCTATATCAGCAGCTAAAAACGAAGGGGTAGACGAACTTATTGAGCATGCTATGCATGTGGCAGTATATCGTGAGCGTCCCGGAAGAATGGATTTTTGCGATGCAAATGGAGAAGATGGTGGAGCAATTCACAGATGTATACATTCCATTATGCATTTAATAGATGATCATGCCCATAATAATAAAGTTCCAATCAGATTTGCAGCAGGCAAGCTTATTGAAGGGGATGAGGATGTTATAGCAAGACTTCATCTTGAAGAAAATGAAAAAGAAATGATAGAACATATTATTCTTCAGATGGAAAAGGAAAGCGGCATGGACAGAGAAGCAGCTTTGGCAAAAATGCGTTTTACATTTATTGATAAAATATGTAAAACGGCAGTGGTAAGGCCACAGGAAAGCAGGGAAAGAGCAAGAAGTCGTAAAATTGATAAGCTGCTTACAGGAAAATATACGGCGATTCCTTCTTTTATTGTAATAATGTCTCTGATTTTCTATCTGACTTTTGGAGTAATAGGTCTTTATCTTCAAAACCTTATGGATATGGGAATCAGTGCCCTAAGCAGCCTGTGCGAAAATGCAATGATTACTTTTAAAGTAAATGAAGTAATCCGGTCGTTAATTATTGATGGTATATTTGTAGGGGTAGGCAGTGTTCTTAGCTTTTTGCCCATAATAGTTGTATTGTTCTTTTTCCTGTCATTATTAGAAGACAGTGGATACATGGCAAGAATTGCATTTGTAATGGACAAGATATTTAGAAAATTGGGCCTTTCCGGTAGAAGCTTTGTACCTATGATTATAGGATTCGGATGTTCAGTGCCGGCCATTATGGCAACAAGAACATTACCATCAGAGCGTGACAGAAAGATGACCATAATGCTTACGCCTTTTATGAGCTGCTCAGCAAAAATACCTATTTATGCATTTTTCTCAGCAGCATTTTTCCCGGATAAGGCTGCGTTGGTTATGATAGGTTTGTATTTTACGGGAATAATAGTAGCAATTATATATGCCCTGATACTTGACCGCACTAAGTTTAAGGGAGAACCGGTTCCTTTTGTTATGGAGCTACCTAATTACAGAATGCCGGGAGCTAAAAGTGTGTTAAGACTTATGTGGGACAAGGCAAAGGACTTTTTAACCAAAGCTTTTACAATAATCTTTTTAGCATCACTGGTTATATGGTTTTTACAGACCTTTGATTTACATTTCAATATAGTAAAGGATGCAGAAGACAGTATTCTGGCAATGATAGGTGGAATCGTGGCACCTATATTTAAACCATTGGGATTTGGTGACTGGCGTGCATCTACAGCCCTGATAACGGGATTTACCGCAAAGGAAAGTGTTGTAAGCACACTTACGGTATTGCTAGGAACAAAGGCTCTTAGCACAATGTTTACTACTAAAAGTGCCATAGTATTTTTGATATTTACCCTTTTGTACACACCTTGTGTTGCAGCAATATCATCAGTAAAGCGGGAACTGGGAAGAAATTGGGCAGTGATAGTAGTTTTATTACAATGCAGTATAGCATGGATAGTAGCGTTTGGTGCCAAATTGATTTTGACATTAATATAAATGACTTTTTGTAAGGAGGCAATAAATTTATGAAACGAGACAGCGTATGGGGAAAGTATAATGGAGTTGACATTGAAAATCTTGAAAAACTAAACAAGAGATATATTGATTTTCTGTCTCAGTGTAAGACAGAAAGAGAATGTGCTGCAAGGTCAGTGGAAATGGCAAAGGCAAAGGGATACAAGTCCATTGAGAATGTAATAAAAGAAGGAAAGCCTCTTAAGGCAGGTGATAAAATATACGGTCTTTATATGAACAAGGCAGTAGCATTATTTAACATAGGAAGACAGCCGTTGGAAAAAGGTATGAATATTTTAGGTGCTCACATTGATTCTCCAAGAATGGACATTAAGCAGAATCCGTTATATGAAAAAGAGGATATGGCATATTTTGATACACATTACTATGGCGGAATTAAAAAATATCAGTGGGTTACTCTTCCTCTTGCAATACACGGTGTTGTAGTGAAGAAGGATGGCACCTCAGTTAATGTAAATATAGGTGAAAAAGATACTGACCCGGTATTTTGTGTTACTGACTTACTGATTCATTTAGCATCTAAGCAAATGGACAAAAAAGCCGCAACTGTAGTTGAAGGAGAAAATTTAGATATTTTAGTAGGAAGTATTCCTGTAAACGAAAATGAAAAGAAAAGCGTAAAGGCAGGAGTTTTGAAAATATTAAAAGATAAGTACGGAATGGATGAGGAAGATTTCTTCTCAGCAGAGCTGGAGGTGGTTCCGGCAGGACCGGCAAGAGAAATGGGATTTGACGGAAGCATGGTTATGTCATATGGTCAGGATGACAGAGTTTGCGCTTATACATCATTAGAAGCTATTCTTGACAGTAGTGTTAATGAAAGAACATCCTGTTGTCTTTTAGTTGACAAAGAGGAAATCGGAAGTGTAGGAGCAACAGGTATGCAGTCACGTTTCTTTGAAAACATGGTAGCCGAATTAATTAATTTAAACGGAAACTACAGTGAATTAATTCTTAAGAGATGCCTTAAAAACAGTAAAATGCTCTCATCTGACGTAAACGCAGCTTATGATCCGTTATATGCAGATGTATTTTCAGAGCAAAGCACATCTTATATTGGAAAAGGTGTTGTGTTTAACAAATTTACCGGCTCAAGAGGAAAGTCAGGCTCTAATGATGCCAACGCAGAATACTTAGCAGAAATAAGAAAGGTTATGGATGACAATAAGGTTTATTTCCAAATGTCAGAGTTAGGAAAGGTTGATGCCGGCGGTGGCGGAACCATTGCATACATTATGTCATTATACGGAATGGAAGTAATTGACTGTGGTGTGCCGGTGCTTAGCATGCATGCACCTTGGGAGGTTACAAGCAAAGCTGATGTTTATGAGGCTTTCAAGTGTTATAAGGCATTTTTAAGAATGAAATAGAAAGAAAAGCGTTGCCATAAGCATTATGCTGTGCATAATGCTTATGCCGCGCTGTCGCGCTATACAGATACACAAAAAAGGTCTGCCTGTGAGCAAACTCCCGGCAGACCTTTTTTGTGTATCTGTGCAACGCTTGTAGGAACGCGCAAATTTGTATTTGACACTTGGTGTTTACTATTATATAATCAAGAATAATGGCGTTGACGGAGAGAAGTAGCTTTAATTATCGCTAACAGAGAGCAGGTGTTGGTGGAAGTCCTGTAGAATGAATTAATGTGAATAACACTCCTAAGCTGCAACCTGAACGTTTAATAATCAGTAGGGAAGCCGTTGTCGAGCGATAATCGATGGGTTGTAAGACCATGAGTGGCTGCATAAGCAGTAAATCAGGTGGTACCGCGGACATATTAAGTAATTAGTGAGTTCGTCCTGGATTAATTTTTCAGGATGGGCTCTTTTTATATTTAATAGGAAATTCTATTATTTTAACCATACCGTAATTTATAATATTGGAGGAAGTGTAATGGATATTAACACAAATAACATTTATCGTGATGTAACAATGGATTCATTGTCAGAAGCTAATGTTGGACAAAATGTAAAGATTGCAGGCTGGATTGAAAACATTCGTGACCACGGTGGAGTATCATTTATTGATTTAAGAGATATGTATGGAGTTATGCAGGTAGTTATGCGTGACACATCATTACTTGAGGGATTAAGTAAGGAAGACTGTATTTCAGTAGAGGGACCTATTGAGCATAGAGATGAAGAAACATATAACCCTAAGATTCCTACAGGAACTATTGAATTAGAGGCAAAAAAGGTTGAAGTTTTAGGGAAGGTTTACAAGCAGTTACCTTTTGAAATTATTACATCAAAGGAAACCCGTGAAGATGTGAGACTTAAATATCGTTACCTTGATTTAAGAAATCCAAAGGTTAAGGATAACATGATTTTCCGTTCAAAGGTTATTTCATACCTTAGACAGAAAATGGTAGATATGGGATTTTTGGAAATCCAGACACCTATTCTTTGTGCATCATCTCCGGAAGGTGCAAGAGATTATATTGTGCCATCAAGAAAGTTTAAGGGAAAATTCTATGCACTTCCACAGGCACCACAGCAGTATAAACAGTTACTTATGGTGTCAGGATTTGATAAGTATTTCCAGATTGCCCCTTGCTTTAGAGATGAAGATGCAAGAGCAGACAGATCACCGGGAGAATTTTACCAGTTAGACTTTGAAATGAGTTTTGCCACACAGGAAGATGTATTTAGAGTTGGCGAGGAAGTTTTAGCTGACACATTTAATAAATTTGCACCTGAAGGATACGAGGTTACACAGGCTCCGTTCCCTATTATAAGCTATAAGGAATCAATGCTTAAATACGGAACAGATAAGCCGGACCTTAGAAATCCGTTAGAAATAATTGACGTAACAGATTTCTTCCAGAGATGTACATTTAAACCGTTCCACGGAAAAACTGTAAGAGCAATTGTAATTAACCAGAAGTTGTCAAAGGGACAGCACGAAAAATTACTTAAGTTTGCTCAGAGCATTGGAATGGGTGGTCTTGGTTACCTGGAAGTTTTAGAAGATGGAAGCTATAAGGGACCAATTGATAAGTTTATTCCTGAAGATATGAAGGAAGAAATAAGGGAAATGGCATCATTAAAGGCATTAGATACTATTTTCTTCATTGCTGATAATGAGAAGAATGCTTCACTTTATGCAGGACAGATTAGAACAGCTCTTGGTGAGAGACTTGATTTAATTGATAAAAAGTCATACAAGTTCTGTTATATTAACGACTTCCCTATGTATGAATATGATACGGAAGCTAAAAAGATGATATTTACACATAATCCGTTCTCTATGCCACAGGGTGGACTTGAAGCATTAGAAACAAAGAATCCGGAGGATATTTTGGCATATCAGTACGATATCGTATGTAACGGTGTTGAATTATCAAGTGGTGCAGTAAGAAACCATGATATGAGGATTATGGTTAAGGCATTTGAAATTGCAGGATATACAGAAGATGACCTTAAGGAGAAATTTGGAGCCTTGTACAATGCATTCCAGTTTGGTGCACCACCACATGCAGGTATGGCTCCGGGAGTTGACCGTATGATTATGTTACTTCGTGAAGAAGAAAATATTAGAGAAATTATTCCATTCCCTATGAACGGAAACGCACAGGATTTAATGTGCGGTGCACCGGGAGAGGTAACAGAGCAGCAGCTTAGAGAGGTTCACATTAAGGTTAGAGCATAAGGAGGAGATTTATTTCTAATATGGCGGTTACACTTATTTTAGGAGCAATAGCAATTGCATTAATAGCGATTATTGTAGCAGTAATTGCAATTGTCATTAATCACAGTAATAAAGATTGATAAAATATTGTCTGCTGGATTTATTAGTCCGGCAGATATTATGTAGAAAAGTGAAGGTGAGATAGATATGTATAAAACAGTAGTTTTTGATTTGGATGGAACACTTTTAAATACTCTTGAAGATTTAACAGATGCAGTTCTTTATATTCAGAAGAAATTTGATTTCCCTCTTCATAATATTGAATTGGTGAGACAACATGTGGGAAATGGAATAAGAAAGCTGATTATACGTTCTATTCCTGATGGAGAGGACAATCCAAGGTTTGAAGAGGTTTATCAGGAGTTTCTGGATTATTATCAGAAGAACTGTCAGGTAAAAACCAGAGCCTATGATGGAATAATGGAACTTTTAAAGGAACTTCATGAAAGCAACATAAAAATGGCAATTGTGTCAAATAAGGCTCATGGAGCAGTTGATGAATTAAATGAAATTTATTTCAAGGATTATATAAAGGTTGCCATAGGGGAAAACGAGGCGGCAGGAATTAAGAAAAAGCCGGCACCGGACAGTGTTTTCCATGCATTAAAGCTTCTTGGAAGTAAAAAAGAGGAAGCGGTTTACGTGGGAGATTCAGAAGTAGACAGGGCAACAGCAGAAAATGCAGGTATGGATTGTGTGTTATGTAGCTGGGGCTTTAGGGAAAGAGAACTTCTTGAAGGTCTTAAACCAATAGCTATAATAGATGAGCCAAAGGACCTGCTTAAAATAATTAAATAACAAAAAGCCTGTAGAGTTATTCAAAAGATATATGATATATGATATTATATACACAAATTCATTATTACATAAGAGTGGGTTTGTGTATTTTTATGTAGATTGATTGAGAGAAAATTTAAGGAGGGAAAAAAGAATGCAAAGAAGGAGAGTTTTGTCAATTTTGCTCGTGGTTATGCTGATAGTCACAATTATTTATCCAATGAATAAAAATGTTCAGATAAGAGCAAATGATAATGGAGCGAAAACACATATATTATCTAACCCGACGAAGGATACCACAGGAAATACCATTTGGGACTGCGTTTATTTTGGAAACTATTATCAGAATGATGTAGAAGGAAAATACAAAGAACCGATTAAATGGAGAGTACTCAAGGTAGATGGGAATGATGCATTTCTTTTGGCAGACAAAGGATTAGATGTGAAACCATGGCATGAGTCAGGGGATGGTGTTGATTGGGAGACATGTACTCTTAGGAGCTGGCTTAATGGTTATAAAAGCAGTATGAATAAAAATGGGATAGATTATTCAAATGACAATTTTATGGATACAGCTTTCACAGCAGAAGAACAGCAGGCAATTAATACAACATTAGTATCAAACGCTCAGGATCCGTTTTTGGATTCACCGAAGGTCAATGATACATACGATCAGGTTTATTGTTTGGCATATAAGGAAGCGTTAAATACGGAATATGGCTTTTCAGGAGAGTATAATGTAGACCCTACAAGAGCGCTTGTTGTTACTCCATATGCAAATGCCAAATTGGATTGGGAAACATATCCGTGGCTGATGCCGGGGTGGTGGCTTAGAACAATGGGAGATGATAAATATCGTGATGTCAACACTTATAAGGGAAAATGTGCGGCATATGTATTTCAGTCCGGTTTTGTTTATCCGAATGGTTCATCAGTAAATGATACATTTATGACAGTACGTCCGGTACTGCATTTAAATACACAAAATACTGATGTTTATTCCTATGCAGGAAAGGTAAGTAGTGATGGAACAGAATCAGATGTTCCGACAACACAGGAAGTAACAACGCCAAATGAAACAACAACACAGGAAGGAATCGAGACATCTCCTGAAGCAACCACAACACCAAATATAGAAACAACAAAGGAATCGACAACACCGGAAAATCTCCCTCTTACACCGGGACAGGCAGATGCAAATCTTTGGTTTGAAATTGGTGGATATACATATTATTGCGGTCCGTGGAATGGGTCTACGGTACAGCTGGGGGCAGACCCTGAGGATCCGGATCATGTTCAGATGCAACAGCTGACAAGTAACTGGGGAAGTGCCTGGGGATTGCAGCTCAAGAAAACAGTAACCGGATTGGTGCCGGGTAAAATATATACAATATCGATCGATATGTATTCACCATCAGAAGACGGTTCTTATAAAATTACAAACGATCTGAATGAAAGTGAGCCAAGAAAATTAGTGATTGGCACAACAACTCTTTCCACAGAACTTATGGCAGATGGAGATGGAACAATTGAATTTATGGTAGGAGCCGGATTAGTCGGAACTTCAGTTGTTCTTGATTTTTCTAATGTAGTTGTAAAAGATGAAGATGGAAATATCGTATATCCAAAAGCAGAAGAGCAGACAACGAAAATGGAAGAAAACACAACGGTGGCCCCAACAACGGAAGCCCCAACAATAGAGGCACCAACAGAGGCACCTACACAGGCACCGACAGAGGAACCTACTACAGCTGATCCTAAGACTATTACAATCAGTGATGATGTTAATATTGAAGGATATCAGGTAAGTACGACCCTTGGAGGAAGTAGAGTTGTTGGTTCTGTAGAACCTACAATAGATGGAAAGAATGTTACTAAGTGGGGATTTGTTTATGCGGTAGATACAATAGATGGAAATTCTTTGGGAGTAACAGATGCAGATATGTATGTTGGTTCAACTAACAAATATGTAGTTTCATTAGATTCTACACCGGCAGGAACAAGTAATACAGTTCTTGGAAAATCAACAACAGCAACATATTTTGTAAGAACTACATTGTTTAGTACAAACACTGCCAGAGAGTTCACAACAGAATATAAGGTAAGAGCATACGCGGTTCTTAGTGATGGAAGCTATGTATATAGTAAGGCACATACTTACTCAGTATATAAGATTTGTGATCAGCTGTATCAGTCAAAGAAGATGAATTCAAGCGCTGCACATGATTACTTATATAATAATATTCTTAAGGTAGTTGATCCTTTATATAAAGAAGTAGATTACAACTGGAGCAGTATAGTTGTTAAATAACAACATAATAATATAATTACGGGGGACCGTTGAATTGGTACATATCAGTTCGACGGTCTCTTTTAACTTCTGACTGCCCATTTCGAAGGACCTTTCACTCAGATCAAGGATGGGCATATCAGATGAAAGCTTATTCACATAGACTAAGAGAAGAGAAAATATTTCAAAGCATGTCACGAAAAGGTAATTGCCTTGATAATTCAGTCATGGAAAAATTCTTTGGTCTGCTTAAACAAGAAATATACTATGGAACTGTTTATTACAGTTATGAAGAATTGAAAACTGAAATTGAAAAATATATAAGATATTACAATGAAAAAAGAATTAAAGAAAAACTAGGATGGTTGAGTCCTGTCCAATACAGACTCAGCCTCTTGGTTGCATAAAAAATGCGTAACAGATATTAAAACCTGTTACGCAATAAAAGTCTAACTTTTTGGGGTCACATCACAACTCCGCAGGCTTTTTTTGCAAGGCTATCAGCTAAATCATTATATTTATCACCGGAATGACCTTTCACTTTCTCAAAAGTTATGTCAACCGATTTTTTGATTTTATCATAATATTTTTTGTAGGCAATGGTACCGTCCTTATTGGTTTTCCACTCTCCGGTACACCATTTTGCAATTCCCATATAATCATAATATATTGAAAGCTTCTTAATGCCTTTTTCCAAGGCATATTTCATAGCCGCCATGGAACCGTAAATTTCACCGGCAACATTCCTCATAGAAGCCATTTGGACATCATTTCCGGAATCATAAAGGTGGGTTTCAGTACCATTATGAAACATAACCACACCGTATCCAAAAACACCGGTTGCAGAATTAAAGCTTCCATCCACATATGCTACTGCCTTAGACGGAGTGGTAATAGGCATGTCACTGTCAAAGGTTGTATCATCATCTTCATCCTTTGGTGCCTCTGTGTCAAAAAGACTTAACTGAGTACCCTCCTGCCCTAAATATGCGTAGGCATCAGATATGTTTTTGAAGCTTTTGTACAATGCACCGGGATATCCGTCAACGTTTGCTTTACATTCCTCCCAGGTTTCGTATATTCCAGTTTTTTCACCAACTTTAACGGCATAATATTTTTTTGCCATAAGATTTCATCTCCCAAAATAATTTATTCATTAATCTGCTCCGTGGCAGAAGTCTGTTCTGTAGTAGGAACCTGCTCTGTATCAGAATTGTCTGTAGCAGTATGGTTTTTCCAAGGGTTACTGATATTAGAATCCGTGGGATCCCAGGTTTTATAAGGGTCCGATTCCTTTATTTTCTTAATCTTTTTAACTTTAATAGGAGACTTTTCTCCTTTTTCGCTATAAATAGTTACAGATGTTCCTTCATTACAATGGTCATAAATCCATTTAATATCCTTAACACGGAAACGTATACAACCAAGGGAGGAAGCTGTTCCTAATTTATTATACTCCCAATATTCCAAAGAATCGTTAGTTGCATATTGGTAAGGTACTGAATGAAGCATAATCTGACCATAAATGCGGATGGCGTACTGGGCATAGGTATTATCTACCATAAGGCGCCAGTCATATCTCTCAGAAATACTAAAAGTACCAAGTGGAGTAGATTCCGGGTCTTTACCGGTGGAACAGATAAATGCCTTGTGAGGAATACTGTAAACCCCCTTTTTGTCAATGCCATAAACAACAGCAAAATTTTCAGCACGGTTTATCTTTATCATATAAGGGTGCTTGGCCTTGTGGTCAATGGCTTTTTTTTTCTTAACTTTTTTCTTTGTAGTTTCTTCAACAGTGGTGGTTTCCGGCACTGTTGTAGTTTCCCGGGTAGTAACATTAACTGTAGTACATGTCTCTATATTTGTAATATTGTCGGGGTTATTTTCCTGTAATACTAATGCTAAAAACATAATAAAAATAGTAGTGGAAAAAATACCCAGCATAATGTGATTTTTGTATTTTATCATTGGTTTTCTCCGTTAATTTTTCTTGCTAACTTATTGTATAATGTTAAAGAATTAATTGCAATAGGATAAAATTACTAATTTCATTCTATCAACTTTATTGACGGAAATAAGGGTATTTGATATTATTTAGAAAGAGCTATTTTGAAAGGAGCAGAAACAAAAATGGGTTACACAAAACAAAAAATCTTAAATATGGCAGAGACGGAAGATATTGAATTTATCAGACTTCAGTTTACGGATTTGTTTGGAACATTAAAGAATGTTGCCATTACAAAAAGCCAGCTCGCAAAGGCACTTGACAATAAAATTATGTTTGACGGTTCATCAATTGAGGGATTTGCCAGAATAGAAGAGTCCGATATGTATTTATATCCGGATTATAATACCTTTGAGATATTACCTTTCAGACCACATCAGGGAAAGGTTGCAAGAATGATTTGTGACGTATATAAGCCTGATGGAACACAGTTAGAAAACGATCCGAGATGCATTTTAAAGAAGGTTATTAAGGAAGCATCAGATATGGGTTATATTTTTAATGTAGGACCGGAGTGTGAGTTTTTCCTTTTCCACACAGATGATAATGGCGGACCTACAACTATCAGCCACGAAAAAGGAAGTTATTTTGATTTAGGCCCTACTGATTTAGGTGAAAATGCACGTCGTGATATGGTACTTAACCTTGAAGAAATGGGATTTGAAGTAGAAGCATCACATCATGAGGTGGCACCTGCACAACATGAAATAGATTTTAAATATGGCGAAGCATTAGATATAGCTGATAAAATTATGACATACAAGCTTACAGTTAAAACCATTGCAAAACGTCATGGTTTATATGCATCATTTATGCCAAAACCAAAATACGGAATGTGTGGTTCAGGTATGCATATTAATATGTCATTGTCAGATAAAGAAGGAAATAACATATTTGCCAAAGCTGATGATGAAAACGGACTTAGCGAGGAAGCATACAGCTTTATAGCAGGATTAATGGAACATATGAGAGCTATGACAGCCATAACTAATCCTATTGTAAATTCATATAAGAGATTAGTTCCGGGATATGAAGCACCTACATATATTGCATGGTCAGCTACTAACAGAAGTCCACTTATAAGAGTTCCCGCTGCAAGAGGAGCAGGCACAAGAGTTGAGCTTAGATGTCCTGACTGTGCTTGTAATCCATATCTTGCCATTGCAGTATGTTTAGCAGCAGGACTTGATGGCATTAAGAGAAAATTAAAGCCTGTAACTAGTGTACAGAAAGATATTTTCTCAATGACAGACGACGAAAGAGAAGAAATTGGAATTGAAAGTCTTCCAAAGAACCTGTACGAAGCTATACAGGAAATGAAAAAGTCCCCATTTGTAAAGAATGTACTGGGAAAAGATGTATACAAGAAGTATATTAAGGCAAAAGAAGATGAATGGATGGAATACACTTCACAGGTAACAGATTGGGAAATCGACAGATATCTTGACCGAATCTAGTTTAGGAGGGCAAATTGGCAGGAATTATAGTAGTATTCCCCAAGCCGGAGGACAGCAAGGCCATAAAAAATCTGTTGGTGCATAACGGATATGAAAGTGTATTTAACTGTACTACGGGTTCAAAGGCGATTACATTGGCAGATACTTTAGGTGAAGGGGTTATTATCAGTGGGTACAGAATGACTGATATGCCTTATACAGACATCCTTGACAATGTAGAAGGAAGATTTGAGATGTTGCTTGTGACATCGAAGCAAAAGCTCCTTGAAGATAACCGTGGCGTGGCAATGGTAGAAATGCCTATTAAGGTTAGGGATTTCTTAAATTCAGTGGAGCTGATGCAAAACAATATTTATGCTAAATTAAGACGTAAAAAACGCGTTGTACACCAAAGGACTGAAGAAGAACAAAGTGTAATAGATGAGGCAAAGTCAGTTTTAATGGAGAAAAATAATATGTCAGAAAACGAGGCTCACAGATACATTCAGAAGTCGGCCATGGACAGTGGCAGAACTATGGTGGAAACTGCGATATCGGTTCTGAAAATTATGTATAAAGAATAAGGAAAGAAGGACAGAAAAAGATGTACAAAATTAATGAAAACTACTTAAAGTTACCGGGAAGTTATTTATTCTCAAATATTGGGAAAAAGGTGACTGCATATAAGGCTGCAAATCCGGACAAAGATGTTATCAGTCTTGGAATCGGCGACGTTACACAGCCGTTAGCACCGGCTGTAATTGAGGCATTGCATAGTGCCGTGGATGAGATGGCAGATGCTGCTACATTTCATGGATACGCACCGGACCTTGGATATGAATTTTTAAGAAGTGCAATCAGGGACAACGATTACAGGGAAAGAGGAGTAGACATTGCTTTAGATGAAATTTTCATCAGTGACGGAGCAAAGTCAGACTCAGGAAACATTGGTGATATTTTTGCTGTTGATAATAAAATAGCAGTTTGTGACCCTGTATATCCTGTATACGTTGACACAAATGCCATGGCAGGCAGAACTGGAGATTACATTGCTGATGAGGAAAGATGGAGCAACGTAATTTATATGCCTTGTACCAAGGAAACAAATTTTGCACCGGAACTTCCAAAGGAGACACCGGATATTATTTATCTTTGCTTCCCTAACAACCCTACAGGTTCAACAATTACAAAAGACCAGTTACAGGAATGGGTAGATTATGCTAACAAGGTTGGAGCAGTTATTATTTATGACGCTGCTTACGAAGCATATATTTCAGAGGAAAATGTTCCTCATACAATTTATGAATGTGATGGTGCAAAGACATGTGCCATCGAACTTAGAAGTTTTTCAAAGAACGCAGGATTTACGGGAACAAGACTTGGATTTACGGTTATTCCTAAAGAATTAAAGTCTAACGGTGTTATGCTAAATTCATTATGGGCAAGAAGACATGGAACAAAATTCAATGGTGCACCGTATATTATTCAAAGAGCCGGAGAAGCTGTTTATTCAGAAGCAGGAAAGGCACAGACAAAGCAGCAGGTGGCTTATTATATGAATAATGCTAAGACTATTATTGAAGGTCTTAAGTCAGCAGGATACACAGTTAGCGGTGGCGTTAATGCACCATATGTGTGGTTAGAGACACCTGATGGAATGTCATCATGGGATTTCTTTGACTATCTGCTTACAAAGGCAAATATCGTGGGAACTCCAGGTTCAGGATTTGGACCAAGTGGAGAAGGATATTTCCGACTGACAGCATTTGGAACATATGAAAACACATTAAAAGCAATAGACAGAATTAAAGCATTATAAAATTAAAAAGTGCTTTTATGGATTATATTAAATAAGAAATGGATGCTACATTAGTGGCATCTGTTTTTTGTAGCAAAAGTGTGACTGTGGATGTTATGCTCACACAATCCAAATAGTTGTTAAGTATATTTACCATCCATAAATTTTATTATAATAGGAATCCACTTACTATGATTAAAAACAAGAGGGAAAATAGTGTTGCATATAATTATATAGCTATTGAGTGTGGATACAGAGGAATTATGCATTTATGGTAGGTTAAAGAAAAAATGTTATTTTAACCGGTAATAATGTCATTTAAACAGTGTTGTATTGAAAAAAAATGTTAATATGTAATAATTGTCATTGTAAACATTAAATCTGGATTGAATACAATTTAATCTGCAAGACAGAAAAGATAATCTGAGAGGAGAAACAAATTAGGATGAAAAAAAGAATGTTGACAATGGGATTAATCATTTGTTTTTGTTTGGCTATGTGTTTGACGCTAGAAACAACGGTAGAGGCCAAAACCGTGCATTGGAATGGGTATGTTTTTGATGTGCTTGATTACACGTGCTGGGATAAAGGAGGGCATATTGATTGGGAATATGAGGGAAATGTTTTTGGTAAACACATTAAAAAGGCAGCAGCTAAATGGAACACCGAAGCAAGTGCTATTACTGTATCTAGATGTAAATCAATTTTTAGAAAGGATACAAGCACTACGGTTTGTGATGTCACCATAGACGATTATAATAAAAATGACGGAATCAATGCATACCTATCAACAAACATTAGAGGATTTGGTGATATGAGATTGAACAGGTATTATATGAACAGCAATAATATGACACGATTGACTAAAATTGCAGTAATAACACATGAATTTGGGCATGCGTTAGGTATGGATGATAGTAATTCAAAAAAAACAATAATGTATAAGAGTACACCAGTGGTTAATGGGTTACAAAAAATTGATAGTGCAGCATTGGAATATTTAATGAGAAGTCATACTGGATATTGGGGGTAGAATAAGATGAAAAAAATAATGATGATATTAATATGTTTAACGGTAATAGTTGGGGCACTTGTGATAAAAGATGTAGGGGGAAAAAACAATGATAAGAATAAGGATAAACAGGTTGGCTTAAATATAGTACATGCAAACTATAGTTATAATGTGAAGAGTTTAACGGATACAGTAAAATTTATGGACTGTATATTTGTTGGAAAGGTTAAAAGCATAGATGGATACTGCTATGAAGCACCTATAGTTGTTGATGGAAAATCAGGAGAAGAAGTTGTTTATGATACATATACTAATTATGAAATAGAAGTTTTGAGTATATTGAAAGGGAATATTCAAAGAGGAACAACGATCTGTGTGAAAAAGAGGGGCGGTTTGGAACGTGATGGAAAGAGTATTTTAATAATGGAAAATGATGTGTTACCTGATGTTGGTGAAAAGTATCTTTTTATGGCATTAAAACAGGAAGATGGAAGTTTACTTCTTTCTGGCGAAGCATCGAATATTTCGTTAAATAAGTATAAAGATGTGAAAAAAATATTGGAAAGGTAAGGCTATATGAAAAAAAAACAGATATGTATTTTTGTAATTGTAATTATTGCTGTTATTATTGGTGCAATGATTTATTTTTACAGCAATGGAAATAATAATACGATTGAATTAAAGAAATCTGATGGTGGAATAGAAGTAAGCTATGTGGATGGAAATTATAAAAATGAGTCAAAAAGTAATTTGGCTGAGATAAAGCAGGATAAAATCTGGAATGATGATAAGTATTGCATAGTTGAGGGTACAGTAGAAAAGGCGAATAATATAGAAATCAGGATTGATGATAAAAAAATGTATAATGCCATTATTGAAATCAAGGTTGAATCAGACATTAAAGGAAAAATAAAAGAAGGAAGCACGATTTCTGTTTTATCAGGATGTGCCACCATGAAAGAGGAAATATATCAGGAAGATTCATATATTAACTCTCAGATAGAAGAGGGGGACAGAGGAATATTTATAATTCACAAATATGGTATAGATGACACTTTGGAATTAAACCAAAAGATTTTATATTTGTCAGAACTTGCCGACTATGGATTTGAAGATGCTGAAAGATTTGCTTTTATTGAAAAAAATGGGAATATATTATTTAGCAGTAACTTTTATAGGGATTTAAAAGATAATGCCAAGCTTGATGAGGTGAAGAGTTACATAGAGGACAAAATTAAATAAATGTAAGTTAATACGTTACCGGATATGTTTATAGTAAGACGTCCGGTAACATTTTTTTGTAGCAAAAGCCCGGCAAGCTAATCGCATTTGCACGAAATATCATTTGTTGGGCATAAGAACATCGAAAAACTACAACTTATGAAACACTTGATGTGTTTCATAATCTACACTTTGAGATATCCGCTGCCTACAATCGGGTAGGAGTCAGCCTACTTGATTTAATAGAATTGTATATAATTGGTGGCTTTTTGCATATTGTTGGCAAATTTGAGATTAACAATATTAAAATGTTTCAAAATGTGATAAAATGCTGAAATTAAAGTACATTGTGTGAAAAAAGGAAGAAAGACAAATATGATGAACATTGGAATGTATGACCTAAATAAAAATGACCGCACAATTTTGGAAAGAATATTAATTGATATGAAAACAGATGATAAAATATATAATTATAAAAACTATAATGATTTAGTTAAAAGTCTTGAGAGATTAGATTTAATAATTCTTGAAATAACATTATGGGATTGTGATGGAATAAGTCTGGCAAGAAAGATTAAAGAGAAATATAAAGATCTTGATATTATTTTTATTTCAGATAATTTATCAAGAGTAGATGAGGCTTTTGAGGTTAAAGCATATACCTTTTTACAAAGACCATTTAAAGAGGAAAAAATGGCTAATATTTTATGCAAATTACATAAAGAAAAAGAAAGAAAATATTTTGTAATAGAAAATAAAAAAGAGATTATTAAGGTCAGTGAACATGACATAATTTTTTTGGAAGGCTATGGGGATGGAACATATATACATATGAAAAACGGAGTTATTGAATCTAAACATTCACTTGTATGGTGGAAAGAAAGGCTTAATCAGGTTGAGTATTTCTCACCATATAGAGGTTATTTAATAGCTTTGAAATATGTTTTAATAATAAAGGAAAATAGCGTTATTATGGAGTATTGTAGTGAAGAAGTTCCTATGGCGAAGAGAAAAAGAAAAAAGGTGAAAGAGATATTTGTTAGGTATATGAAAATGCAATATGTCAGGTAAGGTGAAAAATGTTTGTCATTTGAAACGAAAAATATTGAAAAAAATTAGTCGCTGGCATACAAAGCGAATGGATTGATACTTTGCAAAGGAAGAATAGAGAGGATTTATGAGAAGTTTAGTAAGAAAAATAATGTGTATGGCATTAGTAGTTGTAGTGCTATGTGGTTGTGGAAAAACAAATGAAAAAGTTGGAAAAAACGTAGATACGGAAAACATAAAAATCCCTAAATATAAAAAGGTTATCCTAACAGATTTGGAAAACTGTAATATTAATTTTATTAAAAATATGCCATATACCGATTTTGATTTTAAGATTATTTCCACGGAAAAATTAGACGAAAAAAAATTAGATATTAAATTTGATACAACATTGGAATATGAGTGGAGTATATCTGATAGCGAAGTTGAAGGTGAAAATAAATTTAGTTATCCTCTGCTGTGTGCATATAATGGTTATGAGGTAAAAAAAATAAAATCACAAATTGAACAGGTAAGTAATGAAGATTATCAAAGATGTGTAACAGAAAATAAAAATTTCCCCAAAATTTATGTATATACGGTTTCAACTGAAATAAACATGGAAAATGTAAGTAAAGATAGGGATTATGAAATAAAAAACATGATTGTTACATATGATGGTGATGAGTATAAATTTGACATTGGAAAAATAAATGTAAATAAAAAACAGGCAATGAAAGAAACTTTTGCTCAGGATATAGATGGTGAAAATTCAGCAATGCAGACAATAGATGGCTTGGATTATATATCAATGGATTCTGATTTTGATATAACATTGGATGGTATTATAGAAACATTTAAGGATAAATTGGAAATAAAGAATATATATTTAAAAAATATTGATGATAGCATAAAAGTTAAAAACATAAGTATTTCTACATCTAATGAAAATGGTACAGTGGAATTTGATTTTGATAAGAACGGAAATAATATAATTCCAAAGGAAACAAGTACAACTGTTGTTCTAAAATGCAGTAATGATATTTTAGAGAACAATATCGGAAGTTACATTTCGCCCATAGTATGTATTGATTATAAATTGGGCAAAAAAACAGGTACTTTGAATGTTCCGGTAATGGCGAGAGGGTACTCAAGAAGTGCACAGGAAATATATGCATACAAAATTGATAAGGTTGACATATTTAATCTATATTTGAAAAATTTAGCAAAGGAAGATAAAGAATAGTGAAAGCAAAATACTTTTTGATATTTGTAGTGTGTGTATTGATATATTGTATTCCATTAGGGGCGGTTATATCAATTTCCAATAAAGAAATAAAAAAATATAATGAGGACAAGGATTTTAAGACTGAACTTATGGCATATGGTGCAATAGAGGAAGTGAAGAAAACCGATATGCGGGAATATTATAAAGTGGATGTAACAGTAACATCTATAGAAAATTTAAAAATCATATTGAGCAATGAGGCAAATGTTCAATGCAGGGAAGGTGAGGAAATTCACAAGAATGATGTGTTGGCTAATGACAGAGGAAATGTTATTTTTCAGTTTTTTGCTGAGGCATTATAGTTATGCTGGTTGATATTTTAATATCAATTGCCACAATTATGATTTCAATGTGTGGAATTAAATTGTATAAATGGTTTGCAGAATATCAGGTATGGAGCATAAGAATAACATCATATTCTGTAATCACGTTAGTCATCTGTAGTGTGTTTCTATCCTTGTTTTTTAGTGTCTTGTTTGCAGTAATGTCTAGCAGGGTAGAAATTGTTAAGTACCTTAAATGTGAATAATAAATGAATAATCAATATCCAATGCACATTTGTCTGAAAATCTGTTATAATAGGACTGGCGATATTTAGAAAATTTTGGAGGAATACAATGCAGGAGAGACCAAGTAAATTAGTTTTTTGGATGTTTTTTGGAGGACTTATTCTTATAGTTGCAGGAAATATGGCAGATTATTATGTAAGTGGAAGTCATATTGGAACAATTCTTACGGTTGTTGGATTTGTGGTATGGGCAATTTTACTGGTTATGAAATTCTTTTATGATAAAAAAAATAAATAATGGATTAGTGGAAAGTGTTATTTAATAACAACATTTTTCATTAGGTAAGGTAAAAAAGAAACGGATTTGCAATGGGATATTAAAATCTGTTTCTTTTTATTATAATTCTGTTATAATAATATAGGAAATTTAAGGAAAGGAGGAAGAACGTGTTTAACGGACTGTTTAATAAGAGTGGAAAACATTCGGCAGCTGTATTTGTTGATTATGAGCATTGGTATTATGGGTACAATAATATTTTTTCCATGAAACCTAATGTAGAAGAGTGGTATGAAGAATTAACTGAAGAGTATAGTGTAAAGAACATAGTATTTTTTGGCGATTTTCATGGAAATTCAATAGAAAAGGAATTGCCACGATTAGAAAAAATAACGAAGAATGTAGTTCATACGGCAAGCACAAAAGACGGTGTTGATAAAGATTTTACGGATTTTATTATTTTAGATGCAATATATCGTGAAGCTGCAAAGAAGAATTCACCGGATGTTTTTATTATTTTTACAGGGGATGCACATTTTAATTTGGCAATAAAGTATTTGCGTGAGTTGAAAAAGAAAGTCATTATATATGGAGTAAAACATTCCCTTAGTAATAAGCTTAAGTCATCAGCCAATTCATATGTTGAAATGCCAAGGTCTAAACAGGAGCAGCAGTATTATTATGATGCAATATTAAATTCATTATATATCGTAAAGAAAAGACGTAAAATGGCTACATATGGCAAGACAATAGAGAGCGTTTCTGCTCATAGTGGGGTATCAAAAGAGCGTATTCAGGCGGCATTAAATGACCTGATGAATAACAAATATTTGAATCTTGAAGAAATAAAATATCATGGGAAAAAACCTAAAATTTTAACTGTTGACTGGGAAAGAGTAGAGCAGGATGGCTTATGGGAAAAAAATAAATAAAATGTGACAACATAAATAACACTATCTTTATCCACAAGATAGTGTTATTTTTTTCTTTTCATGGCAGATATGAGGTTTAATAAAGCGTCCACTTCTTCAAGGGATAAACCGGATAAATCAATATTATTTTTATGCTCAATGCCAAGCAAAAAATCAGTTGTAACTCTGAAAATATTTGAAATTGCAATTAACACATCATAGGATGGCATTCTTAGTCCGTTTTCGTAGGCGCTTATTACGGATTTGGTTAATCCTAATTTCTGAGAAAGCTGGAATTGGGTCATATTATTCTGTATTCTTAATGTTTTTAGTCTGTTTCCAAAATCAACCATTTCAAAACCTCCTAAACACAGTTTACTATATAATATGTAAACAATGGGTTGATTATGTGTTTATTTAGTTGACTAAGAAAGATTGTTTGATTATAATTTTAATATATACATTAATATTTCAAAATAAAAAAAATTAATGTATGTAACTTGAGGGTGTAGGTATCAGAAAATAAAAAGGAGAAAATGAAATGGAAAAGAAAATTAAGAAACTATTGGTTATTTTATCAGTAATTGTGATGTCTTTTATTGTACTTCCAAATACCGGTGTAAGTGCGGCATCAAAAGCTAAGTTAAATAAGAAATCTGCAACAATCTATGTTGGAAAAACAGTGACACTAAAGGTTAAAAACAATAAGAAGAAGGTTAAGTGGATTTCATCAAACAAAAAAATAGCAACAGTTAGTAAAAGGGGAAAAGTTAAGGGAAAGAAAGCAGGAAAAGTTACCATAACTGCAAAAGTTGGTGGCAAGAAATATAAATGCAGGGTTACAGTTAAGAAGAAAAAGGCTACAACTGTAACTGTCAAGGATAAAATAAAGAATGCCTGCATAAAATATGGTACTGTGTCTGAGGATATGTCCGGTAAATATTATTATTTAAGCAGACAGACAGTTTCCAATGATGATGAAAGGTATGAATATTTTACCTGTGTGAAATATTATCCTGCAACGAACACAGTAAGAATAAGTGTTTCAATTGATGATACTTACTTGTCGGAGTATGATTATACGACATTTGATGTTACTAATGTAAAGGATGCTACAAGCAAAATCTGGTATAGTGATTCTTATGATAATTATGGAGAGGGCATAGTATATAAGAAGCTGATTCATCAGAAGAGTGCAGTTGCTTTTGGTGTAACAGATATGACCGATGATGTTCAGTCTATTGAGGAGTTAGCCACATCATCTGTTGCAATTGGCTTACTGGATTTCGACTACATTATGGGTACATATTCCGTAGGGGTATCATCTGGTGATTTGGGATTTACTACGTTATATTCACGGTATAATTAATTTCATATTTAATTTCTTACATAGATAGCTTAAAAAGAGATAAAATAAGCAGTAGCAATTTAATTTCCCGGCTACTGCTTATTTTTGGCTTTTTTTTTGATATTGATTTGTTAGCAAAAAAGTACATGTCAGACAATGAAAAGTTTGCAGATGTGTTTAATTACTATTTATACAATGGAAAGCAGGTTATAAAACCAGAAAACTTACATGAAGAGAGCATAAGTGAAATTGCCCTTCCCTATAGTGAAAAAAACAAAAATACCTTTATTGAAAAGTACAGGGACATTATAAAAAGGTGTGTGGTAAAAAGTGACAATCACTATACATATTTTCTGCTAGGAATAGAGAATCAGTCAGAGATTCATTATGCAATGCCTGTAAGAAACATGCTTTATGATTCTCTAAATTATTCCGGGCAGGTCAGCAGGATAGAAAAAAATCATAAAAAATGTAAAGATAAGCTTAGTTCAGCAGAATATCTGTCAGGAGTGACAAAGAGTGATAAAATCACACCAGTTATAACACTGGTACTATACTGGGGCAATGAAGCATGGGATGGTCCTAAAAGTTTGTATGAAATGTTTAAGGAAACAGACCTTGATATTTTAAGATATGTAAATGATTATCACATAAACCTAATAGAACCAAAA
Organism: Eubacterium segne; assembly: GCF_014287775.1. NCBI lineage: Bacteria > Bacillati > Bacillota > Clostridia > Eubacteriales > Eubacteriaceae > Eubacterium > Eubacterium segne. Next base: position 24,865 of record NZ_JACOOZ010000001.1, on the reverse strand, counting down.
GACATAAAGGATTTCTCAAAATTTAGAACTGAACTAGGGAAAGTGCTGGAGTTTATTAATGCATCAGACAGTTTGGCAAAAATGAAAGAAATATTGGAAAATAATCATGAATACTATTTACATATGGATCTTGAATCTGCTAGAATGATAGAAACATTTGGAAAGGCAAAGATAGACATGAAGCAGTATGAGAAAAATAAGGAGGAAGTTGATATGTGTAAGGCAATAGAAGACATGATTCTTGAGGGCAAACAGGAAGGTATACAGGAAGGCATACAGGAAGGAATAAAAGCGCTTATAGAAGTGGCAAAAGAGTTAGGTGCTACAACTGATATAATTGAAAAGAAGGTAGAAGAAAAATTTAATTTGTCAAAAGATGAAGCTGTCCAGGCAGTAAACAAATATTACAATTAGAGTGCAAGCCGAGCCAGCTCGATTTCACTTCGTTTCATCTCGCTGTGGGCTGTCGCCCAATAAATATAAAATAAAAAGTAGTTGTCTGAGTATGCAAGCATCCTCTTCCAACTACTTTTATTTTATATTTGCTCGGCTCGTAATTAATCAAAGTATCTCTTCAAAAGACCTTCAAATGCCTTACCGTGTCTTGCCTCGTCTCTTGCCATTTCATGTACTGTGTCATGGATTGCGTCAAGGTTTGCAGCTTTTGCACGTTTTGCAAGGTCAAATTTTCCTGCTGTTGCTCCGTGTTCTGCTTCAACTCTCATTTCAAGGTTTTTCTTTGTTGAGTCTGTTACAACTTCACCAAGTAATTCTGCAAATTTCGCAGCATGTTCTGCCTCTTCGTAAGCGGCCTTTTCCCAGTATAATCCAATTTCAGGATATCCTTCTCTGTGAGCTACTCTTGCCATTGCAAGGTACATACCAACTTCTGAGCATTCTCCTTCAAAGTTTGCTCTTAAATCAGCTAAGATGTCTTCACTTACTCCCTGCGCTACGCCAACTACATGTTCTGCAGCCCATTCTTTTTCGCCTTCTTCTACCTTAGTGAATTTATCAGCGCCTACTCCACATACAGGACACTTTTCAGGTGCTGAATCTCCTTCGTGAACATAACCACATACTGAACATACAAATTTTGCCATTTTGATTTCCTCCTAAATATTTAAAAATAAATTAATTATAAACATACTATTAATTGTCGGATTTACAATTGTTACAGAAGCCATAAAAATAAGTATGGTGACCGGTTATTGTGCCGGAACAATGTTTAGCAGCCTCTTCACATATCGGAATCTCCTTCATAAAGATGTCCTCAACAGCACCACACTTAGTACATATGAAGTGATAGTGGGGCTCTACATGACCGTCAAAGTGTTCCCGACCGTCTCCTAACTTAAGGGAAAGTGCTTCACCATGTTCTACAAGAAAACGTAAATTTCTATAAACCGTACCAAGACTGATATTGGGCAAATCCTCCCGTATGCTGCTATATACCATGTCAGCAGTAGGGTGATCATATCGTGATGCCAGGTTCTGTTTAATTAAATCTCTTTGTAGACTTCGCTTTTCCATATAACACAACTCCTAAATCAATAATAGTAACTATTACTAGTTTAGCAAATAAATTAAAAATGTCAATAGTTTTTTTGAAAAAAATAAATGCTATATTATTTTTGACGGACAAAGATGAAATTAGCCATTTATCCATGTCCACGGATTAATGCATTGCCACACAATTTTCTGAATATATGAACATCTGAAATTCTCATAGAATAGCATACCAACTACGTCATCATATTAAACAAAAAGAAAAGATTAAATTTAGACAAAATGTTTATTGATACAAAAACGTTTCTTTATTATAACTATTATAAGGAAGTTGAACGGGTTAAAAAAATAGGAGGATTACCATGAAAGGTATAAGAAGAGTAATTGCTGTTTTTGTAATGATGGCAATGGTGATTGGAGTGGCTCCATTTTCAGGTAAAGAGGTAAGTGCTACAGATAACTTTAGAATTACCGCTCCTGAGAGCAACTCACTTATTGGAGCAGGTCATTTTGACATTAAGTGGACTAATATTGAAACAAAGAATGTGAAAACTTACAGAGTCTACATGGACAAGAAAAAAGTGGGAGAAACAACAGATAACAAGCTTGATTGTTATACCACAAAGGTTGCCGTGCACTCTGCATATGTGGAGGTTGAATATGTGGATGGTACCAGTGATAAGACAGCAACAATTAGTTTTGCTGTTTCAAAAAAAGGTTTAGGTTTGGCAACAGATATGGGAGCGAAAATTAATCTTAAAGATATGAAGTGCAGCTGGTACTATAACTGGGGAAATAATCCAAGTTCAGGAAGTCAGTATCAGAACGTTGAGTTTGTTCCCATGTTATGGAGAGAAAGAAATCAGGCAACCATAAAAAGAAAATTGAACGGATATGTAGAAAGCGGATACAAATATGTGTTGGCATTTAATGAACCGGACATGTCTAAACAGTGTAATATGTCGGTAGATGAGGTTTTTAATTTGTGGCCGGCAATGATGAATGATAACATTAATGTCAGTTCACCGGTTACAGCTACATGGCCTACAGCTTCAGAAGATTGGTTTATTCCTTTTATGGAAAAAATTGATGCAGACAAGAATTTAGATGTGGATTTCATATCTATTCATTGCTATCCTGACGGATGGGACGGTGGAGCAGAAATGGCAACATGGTTTGTTACAGATGTAGTGGATAAGGCATGGGAAAAATATCATAAACCAATTTGGATTACTGAGTTTTCTAAGAGAATTTTCAGTTCAAATGCACAATCAGCCAAAAAAACAGCGGAGTTTTGGAAAGCTGTAATGCCTTTGCTGGATGAAAGGGAATATGTGGAGCGGTATGCAGGATTTTGTTTCAATAATGAAGCAACAGGATTGTGGCTGTATAAAACCGGAAAGCTGACAGAAGCCGGTGAAGTTTACAGGGACTATGGAAACCCAAAAATCAATAATGATACAAAGAATGATGAGACAACTAAAAAGCCGGAAACAACAACCAAAGCGCAGGTGCCAATAGCTAAAAATGTTAAATTGGCAAGGGCTAAGGTAGTTAAGGCAACAAAGTCCAAAAAATCACGCAAGGTGAGAATTACATTAAAAAAAGTTAAAAAGGCTACCAAATATCAGGTCCAGATTTCCAAGAAGAAGTCCTTTAAAAAGGTATTGGTATCAAAGACCGTTAAAAAAGTAAAATTCACTTTTAAGAGCCGTAAGCTGTCAGGAAAAACACTTTATGTAAGAGCCAGAGCCATAGCATATGTTAAGAAAACAAAGATATCCGGCAAGTGGAGCAAAGTTAAAAAAGTAAAAATTACAGGTAAATAAAAGCAAAAAAGTAGCGTTAGTGAACAACTCATTAACGCTACTTTTTTTAGTATAATAAATATTATTTGCTTAACTTTTCGTGAATGCTTGCAGCTGCCTGTTTTCCTGCACCCATTGCAAGAATAACTGTAGCAGCACCTGTTACGGCATCGCCACCGGCATATACATTTTCTCTTGTTGTTTCGAGAGTATCTTCGTTGACTACCAGACATCCCCATTTGTTTGCTTCAAGACCTTCAGTTGTAGTTCTTAAAAGCGGGTTAGGAGAAGTACCAATTGACATGATAACTGTATCAACATCAAGTTCAAAGTTGCTTCCCTCAACAGGAATTGGACGTCTACGTCCTGAAGCATCAGCTTCTCCCAGTTCCATCTGAATACATTCCATCTTGCAAACACGACCATTTTCATCGCCAATAAGTTTTACAGGATTATGTAATGTCTTAAAGATGATACCTTCTTCCTCTGCATGTTCAACTTCTTCTTTTCTGGCAGGAAGTTCTTCCATACCTCTACGATAAACAATATATACGTTTTCAGCACCAAGTCTTAAAGCAGTTCTTGCTGCATCCATGGCAACATTTCCACCACCAACAACAGCAACATTTTTGCTCTTAATAACAGGAGTATCATACTCAGGCTTGTAAGCCTTCATAAGATTGGCTCTTGTAAGATATTCGTTAGCTGAATAAACACCAATTAATGCTTCACCTTCAATACCCATAAATGATGGAAGTCCGGCACCGGAACCGATGAATACGGCTTTGTAACCTCTTTCCATAATTTCGTCAACTGAAAGTACACGACCAATAACCATGTTAGTTTCAATATCAACACCAAGCTTTGTTAAATTATCAACTTCCTTCTGAACAATAGCCTTAGGAAGTCTGAATTCAGGAATACCATAAACTAAAACACCACCGGCTTTGTGGAAAGCTTCAAATATTGTAACCTGATAACCAAGCTTTGCCAAATCTCCGGCACATGTAAGTCCTGCAGGGCCGGCACCGATAACAGCAACCTTGATACCGTTACTTTCAGGTTTTTCCACATCATCATTGCTATGAGCAAGATGATAATCAGCTACGAATCTTTCAAGACGTCCAATAGAAACAGGTTCGCCTTTAATTCCTCTGATACATTTTCCTTCACACTGGTTTTCCTGTGGACAAACACGTCCGCAAACAGCAGGAAGACCGTTGGTGCTGGTAATAATCTTGTATGCTTCATCAAATTCACCTGCTGCAACCTTTGCAATAAACTCAGGTATTCTGACGCAAACAGGGCAACCACTCATACATGGCTTATTTTTACAATTAATACATCTTGTTGCTTCTTCCATAGCCATTTCAGCTGTGTAGCCAAGAGCAACCTCATCAAAATTCTTATTTCTGACATTTGGCTCCTGAGAAGGCATTGGAACTTTTGTTAAACTCATATTTGGCATTATTTTGCACCTCCTAAATTCTCAGCAGCTTTATACATACGACAGTTTTCTCTGTCATGTGCTTCAAAATCTCTGTAAGTAGAGTTACGTTTCATTAACTCATCGTAATCAACCTTATGTCCGTCAAAATCAGGACCGTCAACACAGGCAAACTTGATTTTGCCATCTACAGTAACACGGCAACCACCGCACATTCCTGTTCCGTCAATCATAATTGGATTTAAAGAAACAAGAGTCTTAATATTATAAGGTTCAGTAACCTTTGAAACGAACTTCATCATTGGAATAGGTCCGATGGCAATAACAAGGTCATAATTGTTTCCTTCGTCAATAAGGCTCTGAAGCTTGTTTGTTACAAAGCCCTTTTCACCATATGAACCATCATCTGTTGTAATGAAAAGTCTGTTACAGATGGATTTATATTCATCTTCTAAAATAACAATATCTTTACTTCTGAATCCGGCAATAACGTCAACGTCAACACCAGCCTTAAATAAAGCTTTAGCAGACGGATAAGCAATGGCATTACCTACGCCACCACCAATAACGCAAACCTTCTTTGCATCACCGAAGTCTGTAGCGGTACCTAAAGGACCAACAAAATCTAAAATGTAGTCACCTTCCTTCATTTGTGAAAGAAGCATAGTTGACTGTCCTACAATCTGAAAAATAATAGTAACAGTACCCTTATCCGGGTCAGTATCAGCGATAGTAAGTGGAACACGCTCGCCCTGTTCATCAATACGGAAAATGATAAACTGACCGGCTTTTGCCTTAGCAGCAATAAAAGGCGCCTCAACATCAAGGCGTACAACTGTATCATTTAATTGCTGTCTTCTAACAATTTTGTACATTTATTTTCCTCCTAAAATTTAAAATGTTCTTAAATACTTAATCTCTCAAATAATTACAAAAAGTCAACGTAAAGTATAGCATAGTGTTAAAAATTTATCAATTATGAAAGAAACTATTTTATAAAGATTATTAAATATTCTGATACTAAAACAATAAAGCAGCATAATACGGAAACTTTGAAAAGTCCGGCATTAAACCATGCAGCAATAATTCCACCAATAAGTGCTAAAACTCCGGCAACCGGATAGTGAGTGGCATTTATAATGGCAGGAAATGTCATTACCGATAATGTAACATATGGAACATAATATAAAAATGACTGCAAAAATCGGTTTTTAATCTGCTTCTGAATAAGGGTAAGGGGAAGCACACGTATTGCAAAACTTACGGCTGCCATTATAAATATGTAAATATAAATTCGTGTATTCATTATTAAGCCTCCTCCTTATTAGTGCCAACAGGAAACAAAACTGCTGCCAAAACAGAAATAACAATAGTTAAAATAATAGTTTTAGTTCCATCAGAAAGGGAAGAAATCAGTGGAATATAGGCAGCGGCGAAGCTTGCAACAAAGCTTACGGCAACAATGCCTGCAATGATTTTGCTTTTTCTTGATGGTGGAATAATAATTGCCAAAAACATTCCATATAAAGATACGCTTAAGGCACTGGTAATATTACCGGGCAAAAGATTACCTGCCATGGCACCTAAAGCAGTTCCAACTGCCCAACATGGACCGGCGATGGAAACTGCACCATATGTATAGTAGGGATTAAGATATCCCGGTCTTGCAATTGCAATGGCAAAAAGCTCGTCCGTTAAATAAAATCCCATTAATATTCTGTGAATAATTGAAGTGTCAGGGCTGATTCGCTGGCTCATGGCACAACTCATAAGCATATATCTGGCATTGGCAATTAATGTGATTATGGCAATTTCAGCAAAGGAGGCAAGAGCCGCAATTGTTACAAAGCCTGCATATTCTCCCGCTGATGCATTACATAATGCACTGGCGAGAAAGCCCTGAAATGGAGTCATTCCTGCATTTTTTGCGGCAATACCTAAAGAAAAGGATACGGCAAGGTATCCTAATGCAATGGGAACACCGTCATGCATTCCCTTAATAAAGATTTTTTTGTTATTTAATCTGGTTGTATTTTTACTATTCATCTTAATCTCACCTTAGTTAATTTCAAAAAAATATTATACAACAACAGCTAAATAAAATAAAGCCTATAAGATACTTTGAAAATGCAAAAAGCAAATTCAAAATCCCTTATAGGCTTAAGTTCATTTATACAAATTATGTATATTCATATTAATCATTATCTTTAGACATATACCATGCCCAGATTCCGGCAGCGGCAAACACAAGTGCCATTACCACAACGGCTATAATTGTACCCATGATTTATATACCTCCTTATTTAATTGTACTAAAATAAAACCTTTAAAAAGGTGGTACATAAAATTACTTTTTGCCGTCCTGTTGGTGAATATAATTTAGAATTACGGTATGGCTGTTTAAATTATCGTTGCAGCATACCAAAGCTATTAAGTCTGAACAAAAGCTGTTATGAAGAAAGAATGCAGCATTAGCTACAATTCCACCAAAACCTCCTAAATATGTGGAGGAGCTTTTTAGTTTATTAGAAGAAACAGTTGTGTTTTGATTTTCGCTTTTGGTAGAAACGCTAACAGGTAAAACATCTTTTACAGAATAATATGTAGTAGTTTTATCCGGTGCGAAATCATCTAAAACTGATTGTGGAGTCAGAACATTATAAAACATCCCTGAAAGAATCAAGGATATGGATAACAAAATGCATATGAAATTTTTATTTTTTGAAATACGCATATTAATTCTGCCTCCTAAGGATTAAATTATATCAGAGAATGGAAGATAATTCAATTGCAGGGGGATTAAAAGTCATAAAAATGCTTTAAACCACTAGCATTTTTCATCAACAAATAGTATAATGTTCAATGGTTTGCTTTGGCTTAATTAAATATGGAACATTGCAAACAGAACTATTGATATATAATTATATAAATGTTAGGAGGAGACCAATATGGTTAGAGCGATAGTTGGTGCTAACTGGGGCGATGAAGGAAAAGGAAAGATTACAGATATGCTTGGCGAAAAGTCAGACATCATTGTAAGATTTCAGGGAGGAAGTAATGCAGGTCATACCATTATAAATGATTATGGTAAATTCGCATTACATTTACTTCCATCAGGAGTATTTTATCAGCATACTACATGCGTTATCGGTAACGGAGTTGCACTGAATATTCCTTATCTTCAAAGAGAAATAGATGATATAGTTTCAAAGGGAGTCCCAAAGCCACATATTCTTGTTTCAGACAGAGCACAGATTCTTATGCCATATCACATAGACTTTGATGCATATGAGGAAGAAAGATTAGGCGGAAAGGCATTTGGCTCAACTAAGTCAGGTATTGCTCCTTTCTATTCAGATAAATATGCAAAGATTGGATTCCAGGTATCAGAATTATTTGATGAGGAAACACTTAAGGAAAAGGTGGCAAGAGTAGTTGCTCAGAAGAACATTTTATTAGAGCATATGTATCATAAGCCACTTATTAATCCGGATGAATTACTTGAGACATTACATAGTTATAGAGATGTAATTGAGCCTTATGCATGTGATGTGTCATTATTCTTAAACAATGCCATTAAGGAAGGCAAGACAATCCTTCTTGAAGGACAGCTTGGAACATTGAAGGATCCTGATTTTGGTATTTATCCAATGGTAACATCTTCATCAACATTGGCTGCATATGGAGCTATTGGTGCAGGTATTCCACCTTATGAAATTAAGGATATTATTACTGTAGTTAAGGCTTATTCCAGCGCCGTTGGAGCAGGTGAGTTTGTAAGTGAAATTTTTGGAGATGAAGCTGATGAACTTAGAAGACGTGGCGGTGACGGTGGTGAGTTTGGTGCCACAACAGGACGTCCTCGTAGAATGGGATGGTTTGACTGCGTTGCATCACGTTACGGTGTAAGAATGCAGGGTGCTACAGAGGTAGCCCTTACTGTACTTGATGTATTAGGATACTTAGATGAAATCCCTGTTTGTGTAGGATATGAAATTGACGGAGAGGTTACAAAAGACTTCCCTGTTACAGCTAAACTTAAGAAAGCAAAGCCTGTTTACGAAAAGCTTCCGGGATGGAAAGAGGAAATTCGTGGAATTACGGAATACGAAAAATTACCGGAAAACTGTCGTAAATACATTGAATTTATTGAGAAAGAACTTGGCGTGCCAATTACTATGGTCAGCAACGGACCGGGACGTCATGAAATTATAAATCGTAAGTAAAAAATAAAACCGGTGGCTCGCAGCCACCGGTTTTATTATGCATATTAGTCAATTAATTTCTGCCACAGCAATATTTATATTTTTTTCCACTTCCACATGGACATGGGTCATTTCTGCCGATTTTTTTATCTTTAAATACTGTGCCTGATAATTTCTGCTCTTTATATAATTTCTTCTGCTTGTCTGCATCAAGAATGTCGTTCCATTCTTCAAGACCGTAAAGCCAGTCTGCCTTAGCTTCAACCATGTTCTTGTAAAGAAGCTCATCATCATAATCAAGACTTACTTCTCTGGTTTCTGTCAACTCCTCTAAGTTGTTTGGTGTCTTGAGGCTTTCGTTAATTCCGTCAAGGAAACCAACCATAGTAAGAACTTCCATGTTGTATTTCTTGGCAAGTTCTTCAACTGTACCGGAAACAACTGTGCCGTGATTTTTAAGCAGATCTTTGTAAACTTCCACTTCCTGAGCAAAATATGCACCCCAGAACTGATCATACTGTTCCTGAGTCTGTTGCTGATTATATGCAATTTCTCTCCATGTTTCCAATAAATACTTCTTATCCATTGTTATCCTCCAAAATATAGTTATAAACACTCTAATTATACCGACCATATTGAATAATTGCAATAGATTAATCTTTCATATATAATAGGATACAGTGTAAAAGATAAATCTTTTTCTAATAAAGGATTGTTTTGCAGAGACAAATAACAGAAATGAGGGATTATATGGATAAGGTAAGACGTACTCTTGCAATGATAGGAGTTATAGTAATTGTTATATGTGCAATATTAACTTTGATTTTTGCGTTGCTGACAAATTTCGGTGTGGGAGATTTCTCAAATGCATGGAAAGCAAGTGCATGGTGCATGGTTGTAATACCGGCATTTATATATGCAATGTTACTTATATACAGAATATTAAATGGAAGAGGCACCAAATAACATAATTAAACCGACCACCAAAAGTTACATACAATTGGCAGGTCGGTTAATTATTGCGTAAAACTTTTAAACGTTCCTTGGCTTCCTTTTGTTTGGATTCGGAGTGACCGATAATAATGTCATATTCAGTGGCACGGATGGCATTTAAAAGCTCTAAGGCTTCATCGCTGGTTTTATGCCTGTCAGTTATTACGGATCCACTTTTTATGGCAAAACAAAGGGAGTAATCCGGAGATGTGCTGTTTGGATTTAACCGTAATTCACCTACCCTGTAGCACCAGATTATATCCTTTAAGGGGATTATGGAAACATAGCTTTTGTCAATATCTATAAAATAATTTTCAGTTATGTACATTGAATTTATTTGAAGATAATTCTCTGATAAAAGCTCACTTTGGGCGTTATCAATAAGAGCTTTTTGCTCTTTCTTTCCAAGAAAAGTACATACGGGATAGAAATAGGGAACGAAAATGCCCATTATTTCTGATATAACTTTTTTAATGGAAACAAATAAAATAAAGAGAGTTATCCACATAATAGCCATATAAAGCTTTGGAGAATAATCTGGGGAACTTACAACGAAATCTTCCGAGAAACCGGACAGGTCGTTTATATTCCAGTTTAAATCATTGGCAAAGGCTGAAAGCATCTTTTTAAAAGGACGGTTTCTTTTGATCACTTTGGCCTTGAAATCATAATCCTTTAGAATTTTTGCCGGGGTATCACTTACAGGAACAATGGCAAAAATGCATTTATCTTCATCGATAGAGTAATAATAACCATATTCCCTGCCAAAGGATTTATTCAGATTGTAACCGGTATAATACAGTCTGTCAGCATGGACGCTAACATATTTATGACCGGCGTCAACATCACTAATGTTATCAATAACATCCGGATGAAAAATATTGTAAAAAGGGCACAAAAAAAGAATAGCCGGCATAATCACGGTTATTATAAGGGGAAATATAAGTTTTCTCTTACATACTTTTTTTATGTTAAATATAATGTCTACCATAATGCACCTTTTTTGAAAAATATAAGTACAGTATAAATGAGTAAAGTAATTTAATCAAGGTTGCGTTTAAGAGGGATTATTGGTAAAATTAAACTAGGTATGTTTAGAAGGAGAAAATTATGGAAGCGTACACCGGATTTGCCGAGGTTTATGACAAATTTATGGATAATATAGACTATCCCATGTGGTGTCATTACCTGTGTGAACTGCTGAAGGATAACGGGGTAGAGACAGGAACGTTGGTTGAGTTAGGCTGTGGAACAGGAAATGTTACAATGGGTCTGGCTAAAGAAGGTTATAATATTATTGGAACGGACATTTCCCCGGAAATGCTGGGAATTGCATTTGAAAAATTAACTGATGAAGTGAAAAATAATATTCTGTATGTAGCTATGGATATGCGGGAATTGGAACTGCCATGTCAGGTGGCAGCAGCAGTTAGCATATGCGACAGCATCAATTATATAACGGAGTATGATGATTTGGTTATAGTTATTAAAGGAGTTAAAAAGTATCTTGCACCGGAGGGTGTATTTATTTTTGATTTAAAGACTGTTAAGTACTTTAGGAGCATAGGGGATAATGTAATTGCAGAAGACAGGGACGAATGTAGTTTTATCTGGGATAATTATTTTGATGAAAGTGACAATATAAATGAATATCAGTTGTCATTGTTTATAAAAGGGGATGACGGCAGATATGATAAATTCGTTGAAGAACATTACCAGCGGGGATATTTAATAGAAGAAATTAAAGAGGCGGCAAAGGAAGCCGGTATGAATATTGTGTCATTATATAGGGCATTTAGCCATGAAAATGCAAGTGAAGATGATGACAGAATATATGTGGTATTAAAGAAATAAGGAGATTTATAATGGATTATATAGTAAGAGCAACGGCGGCAAACAGACAAATAAGGGCATTTGCCATTACTTCAAGGGAAATGGTTGAAACAGCCAGAGAACATCATAATACCAGTCCTGTGGCTACGGCGGCATTAGGAAGATTGCTTAGTGCAGGAGCCATGATGGGGGTAATGATGAAGGGTGAAAAGGACATGCTCACCATTATGATGAAAGGTGACGGCCCTATAAACGGTGTTACGGTTACAGCAGATTCTCACGGAAATGTAAAAGGATATGTGGGAAATCCCAATGTTATTATTCCGGCAAATTATGCAGGAAAATTAGATGTAGGCGCTGCCATAGGTTATGGAACCCTTACGGTAATTAAGGATATGGGACTTAAGGAGCCTTATTCCAGCCAGGTCCCTCTTGGCACCAGTGAAGTAGCAGAGGATTTAACTTATTATTTTGCGGCATCGGAGCAGGTTCCGTCAGCAGTGGGACTGGGAGTTCTTATGTCAAAGGACAATACCGTAAAGCAGGCAGGTGGATTTATTGTACAACTTATGCCTTTTGCGGAAGAAGAGGTAATAGACAAGCTGGAAAAAAGAATTAACAGTATTTCCAGTGTAACGGAAATGCTGGAAAAGGGCATGACACCTGAGGATATTCTTACAGAAGTTATGGGAGATATGGGTGTTGAGTTTACTGACAAAATCGAAACCGGATTTAAGTGTACCTGCAGTAAGGAGAAAATTGTAAAGGCATTAGCAGGCATAAGTAAAAAAGATTTAGATGAAATCATAAATGACGGCAAGGAAATAGACGTTAAATGTGATTTCTGTAATACAACTTATAAATTCAGTGTGGAAGAATTGAAAACATTGCGAAAGCAGTATCAATAGGGAATAGGTTAATTTATGGAGGAAACAAGGTGAAAAAGATAGTAACTACTGTTATGATAATGATTTGCAGTTTATTCATGACAGGTTTGATGAACAACAGTGTAAATGCAGGACAATTAGACAAAAACGAAAGCTATGTCTTAGAGAAAATATCAGAAGATAAATTTCCTGCCAAAGTACAGCAAAGATATATAAATCAGCTGAAAAATTATTTTTGCCAGGATGATATTTCACTGGGAAAAGGAGAGGCAGAGGATTTTGTTAAGTATTTAGGTGAAGCTTTGTCCGGAAAAAATGGAGATACACCTAAAGAAATGGCGGATAGCTATATCCGTTTTGAAAAGGCTGGTTCAGCGATAGGTTTATTATTGTCCTATGACAGCAGGGAAAATGTATTTTATTTTACGGATTCATCAGGATATATTGTACTGGATTTTCAGGATGTTGTAAAAAATACAGGAAATGAAAAATCAGTGATGCCTACGGAATTAATATTTACAGCTATTATTGGTTTATGTATCATAGGTCTTTTATTAAACCTTGGAAGATGGGGAAGAAAAATAAGACGAAATAGCGATACATATGAAGATGATGAGGATGAAAGTGAATTGGAAGTGGCTAACAGACGTACAAGAAGAGCCAGAATGCAGACATTTTCATACAAGGCTGTAAAGCAGATTCTCCGTTACTGTTTTGTACCTATCATTATGGGATTAATTGTAATTGGAGCCGTAATGGTGGGAATGACATTTTTTGACGATATAGCATCAAGTGTTAAGAACAATTTTATTAATACTCAGCCTGTCTATGTTGAAAGTAACAGACAGTTTGTTAAAACTACAGTTAAGAAGGATAAGCAGAAAAAGACAATTAAACTTTCAGATATACCAACTCCAAAATACGGAGACCAGTATGGTGAAATAACCTGTGATAAGTTACAGTTAAAAGCTCCGGTTTATTTTGGTGACAGAGGAAATATTCTTAAAAAAGGTGCAGGTCAGTATAATGGAAGTTTTCTTCCGGGAGAAGGGGGAACAATATTAATTGGTGCCCATGATACTACATATTTTAAGAAACTTGAAAAGGTTAAGAAGGGGCAGACTTTTGAATTTACAACGGAATATGGAGTTTATGAATATAAAGTTAAGGATATTAAAATTGTAGAGGAAGATAAATATGATGAGGCATATGACCTTAGTGCAGATAAAGAAAGCCTTGTTTTATATACATGCTATCCATTTGGTAAGTTAAAGGGTACGAAGGAAAAGAGAATGTTTGTATATCTGGACAAGGTAACCGGTCCGGATATTCAATACTAGGAGGTGCATGGCAGTGAAAGGAAGAATAATACGAAGAAGAATCATAAGTTATATACTGACATTTATTCTCATGCTGTGCATAATGGGAATATCCTTAATAGGAATGGGAAAGTATAGTATGTTTAGTGAACGTGCCGTATTTCACGCATATGACAAGGTGGGCCTGTTTACTAAAATCTGTTCAGAATTAAAGGAAGAGGCTTATAACATAGGCATTCCTTATGGAATTGAAAGTAATGATTTAAATGGTGTGTTTATAAGAAAAAATGCCATGAGAGATTTAATGGCAACCTTATCCGCTGATATTAATGAGGAAAAAGCGGTTATAAATACTTCATATATAAAGACAAAAATAACCCGGAATATAAAGAAGCAATATAAAGGAAAATTAACGGATGAGCAGCAGAAATCTTTAGATGAATACATCAATAAGGTGGAAAAAATCTACCAAAAGAAAATGGTTATCCCATGTTCTGAATATATTGCAAAAATGATTAACATTTTTACAAAGCTGTTTTTAATAGGAATACCTGTTTGTGTTCTTATTGCAATATTGTGTATGTTCTATCTGGTGGCATCAAGGTCGAAAACATATCGCGGAATGCGGTATATTGCTTACGGAGTATTAGGAGCAGGGGTTACATTATTAACCCTGTTTGCAGCATTGATTTCTAACGGATTTATTTATAAATTTAATATATCTGATGCATATATGAGAAGATTTTTTACTTATTATGTAGGTCACGAATTTTTAATGCAGGTTATAATGGGAATTATATTAATGGTAATTGGTGTGATTTTGGTATTTATAATATCAAGAAAGAAGTTTAGAAATTAAGAAATATTAAAAATAGTTATAAATTACTGGACTTTCAAACTTTAGAGTGTTAAAATGTAAAAATAGAATAGATTTACAGGGTTATTATTAATAGCCGGAGGTTTGAATTATGAGTAAAAAAATAAGAACAACAGAAGTTGATCATTTGTTTGATGCTATTTTATGTTTAAAGGACAAGGAAGAATGTTATACATTTTTTGAGGATGTGTGTACGGTAAACGAACTGTTATCCATTTCCCAGCGCTATGAGGTGGCAAAGATGCTAAGAGAGGGAAAGACCTATCTGGAAATTTCCCATTCCACAGGAGCTTCAACGGCTACCATTAGCAGAGTAAACCGTTCATTAAATTATGGAAATGATGGATATGATATGGTTTTAGAACGTGTAAAAGATAAATAAAGTAACAAAAAAAATCCGGAATGCGGCATATGCCGCTTCCGGTGATTTATTTCTTGTCTTCGGTATTGTTGTCAGGGAGAGAATCAATAAGTTTCTCAATCATTATTTTTCTGATAAACATATCATAACTTAATGACGTTATAATACTTAAAGTATGAAGATATTCCTCATTATCATCATTGGAATCAATGCCATCAAAAATGTTTTCTGAGCAACCGGATTCAATAGATGCCGGATTGGCAAGATTTTGATTGTTTATATAATCAAGAAAATTATTAATTATATTTTCCATAGGCGTATCTTCGTTATGAAAGTATTTCTCAATTAGCGGTGACAAAATTTTGGTAACATCATTAATTGATATAACATTTTTAAAAAAGTAAATCATAGTAAGGATAATAATATGATCCTTGGAATATTTTTTCTTTTCAGGTGATGGCAGAAGGCGGCTTTTGGCATAGTTATTTATCATGGTTTTAGTAAGCAGCTTATCGTTTTCGTGTCTTTTAGTTGCAATAAATTTATTATTTAAATAAGTGGTAACCTGATCCATATAAAGGTCAATGTTAGGCAGGTCATCTATATTAAAATTACGCACTTCATCTAAAACCTGCTTAATGATTTCATCTGAGTTCATATTATTCCTCCTAAATTTAAATAGAATATAATTTGTATAGACTTTATTATAATATGTAGTATTAAAAACTACAAGATAAAATTATTTGAAAGGTAAAACGGTATTAAAGATGAGCAGTATTTATGAAACACTTAATGATATGCAGCAGTTAGCATGTTATCATACGGAAGGACCGTTGCTTATATTAGCGGGGGCAGGAAGCGGCAAGACAAGAGTTCTTACCCATAGAATAGCGTATCTTATTGAAGAGAAACATGTTAATCCATACAATATTATGGCAATTACATTTACCAATAAAGCAGCTGCTGAAATGAGAACCCGTGTAAATAAGATAGTTGGCTTTGGTGCGGAGCAGGTGTGGGTAAGCACATTTCATTCAGCATGTGTAAGAATCCTTAGAAGATATATAGATAGAATAGGCTTTAAAAATGATTTCTCAATTTATGACACAGACGACAGTAAAAAAGTTATCAGGGAAATTATTAAGGGATTAAATCTGGATTCCAAAATGTATAGAGAATCCTCTGTTTTAGGAAAAATATCTGATTTTAAAAATAAGCTTATGACTACAGGCGATGTGGCTTCCATGGCACAAAAGGATTTTAAACTCCTTAATATTTCCAGAATATATAATGAGTATCAGGATACCTTATATAAAAACAATGCTTTGGATTTTGATGATTTAATAATGATGACAGTGAAGTTATTCAGACAGCTTCCGGAAGTTCTGGAAAACTATCAGGAAAGGCTTCAGTATATTATGGTAGATGAGTATCAGGATACCAATGCGGCACAGTTTGCCTTTGTGAAGCTGTTAGCGGAAAAAAACAAAAATCTTTGTGTTGTAGGTGATGATGACCAGTCAATTTATAAATTCAGAGGAGCGGATATATCCAACATTCTTCAGTTTGAGAAGTATTTTCCTAATGCAAGGGTAGTAAAATTAGAGCAGAATTACCGTTCCACGAAAAATATATTAGAGGCTGCCAATTCAGTTATACAGCATAATACAAACAGAAAAGATAAGGTATTGTGGAGTGATAATGAAGAGGGAGCAAAGATAGATATATATAAGGCAGAGGATGGATATGATGAGGCAAAAATGGTGGCGAATACCATTAAGGAAGAGGTTTTAAATAATAATGCCTCATATAATGATTTTGCTATTTTGTACAGAACCAATGCCCAGTCCCGTGCCTTAGAGGAAAAGCTTCTTATGAAGAGTATACCTTATAAAATCATAGGTGGTCAGAATTTCTATCAGAGAAAAGAAATAAAGGACATGCTGGCGTATTTGAAAATAATAAACAATACAACAGATGATTTGGCAGTGGAGCGTATTGTAAATGTTCCAAAACGTGGAATAGGCGAGACCACCATAGGATATGCCAAGGAATATGCTCAGGAAAAGGGAATGGATTTGTACGATGCATTGGTAAATGTAGAGGATATTCCTAAGTTATCAAGAGCCGTTAATAAGGTTAAATATTTCCTGTATCATATGGAAATCTTTCAGGAGGCGTATGAAACAGGTTCCCTTAAGGATTTAGCTGAAACTATTTTTGTTAAAAGCGGATATCAGAATGAACTGTTGAATGATGGAAGCGACGAGGCAAAGGGAAGAATCGAAAATATCGAGGAACTTATAAGTAAAATAGCTGAATATGAGGCAACGGAAGAGAATCCTACCTTGGACAGGTTTTTAGAAGAGGTTGCTTTGGTTTCGGATTTGGATACTTTTGATGAAGACAGCGACTACGTTGTTTTAATGACTGTACACAGTGCAAAGGGATTGGAATTTCCAAATGTATTTTTGTGTGGAATGGAAGATGGTCTGTTCCCGGGATATATGAGCATAATGTCTGATGACAATGAGGAATTAGAAGAGGAGCGTCGTCTTTGCTATGTGGCTATAACAAGGGCAATGAAAAAGCTTACTATCAGTTATGCAAAAAAACGTATGGTAAGAGGTGAAACCCAGTACAATGTGGTATCAAGATTTGTTAAGGAAATTCCACCACTTATTGTTAGCAGTAAAAATGTGGAAGACAGATTAGCGGAAAAAAGCTCTTCATTTTCACAGTTTGGCGGAGGAAGTGCCGGGGTAATAAGACGTGGAAGAAGTGAAGAAGTTAATTTCGGAGGAGTTGGTGGCTCAAGAAGCTATGCAGCAAGTGCAAGAAAAAATGCATATAAGGCAATGGCCACGAAGCCTGCGTATGGTTCAGGAACAAGACCTTCTTTTGGAAAAGAATTTAAGGTAACAAAAGCTGATATAGATTATGTTGTGGGGGACAGAGTAAAACATATTAAGTTTGGCGAGGGAACGGTTTTGGGAATTGAAGACGGAAGCCGTGATTATCAGGTAACTGTTAATTTTGATACTGTAGGTCAGAAAGTTATGATGGCATCTTTTGCCAAATTGAAAAAAATCTGATGTTTTTTACATAAAAGGACACACGTACAAATTTAAAATTTTTGTAGTAAATCCTAAGCATAAATGATATACTAATGTAAAAGACATAACATAGCAGATATGTAATGAATTGTGAAACATTCATTGTTTAAAATTTGATTAAAGAGGTGACAATATGGACGAAATCATGAAGGGCGTAAAGATTGGCAAGCTTTTAGGCAAAGATGAAAAAAAAGAAACCTGCAAGGTTATCGCCATTGTAGTTGGCGTTATTGCAACAATTGCAGCCATAGCAGGAGCAGCATATGCTATTTACAGATTTGTAAACAGAGATGATTATGATGATTTCGAAGACGATTTTGATGATCTTTTCGATGAAGATGATGAAGACGAAGATGACTTTGAAGACTAGTGTGTGATGCAGAAAAAAGACAGCTATAGAGGGTCAGAAGCTCTTTATAGCTGTTTTTTTGCTAATAATGAAAATAATACATTGGATTGGAGATAAAATGAAAAAAGGTGTTGAATATACAGGTGTTGTAACAAAATTAGGATTCCCTAACAAAGGTGAAGTGGATTGCAGGGAAGATGGAGTGGCAACAGTTAAAGGAACCATACCGGGACAGACAGTGCGGTTTGTGGTTTCAAAAAAAAGAGCAGGAAAATCCGTTGGAAGGCTAAAGGAAGTGGTGGAAAAATCCCACCTTGAAGATGTCACACCAAAATGCCCGCATTTTGAATTTTGCGGAGGTTGTTCATATCAGACTTTAAGCTATAAAAATCAATTATCATTAAAGAAAAATATGGTGAAGGATATTCTTGATAATGCCATAAAGAGTGAATATGACTTTGAGGGCATAATTGAAAGCCCGGTTCAGTGGGAATACAGAAATAAAATGGAATTTTCTTTTGGGGACGAATACAAGGACGGTCCTCTGGCTCTTGGGATGCATAAAAGAAACAGTTTTCACGATATTGTCACAGTTAATAAATGCCGGATTGTAGATGAGGATTACAGAAAGGTAATGGATTGTGTTCTCAAACATTGCAGTGAAAGAGAACTGCCTTTTTATAAAAAGTTAAAGCATGAAGGCTATTTGCGCCACCTTCTTGTAAGAAGAACCACCAGAACTAAACAGATGATAGTGGCAATTGTTACCACGTCGGATGAACAGTGGGAAAAACAGGCACAGCTTGATGTAATGGTGGAAAAACTCAGGGCTCTCAATTTAGAGGCAGAGTTATGTGGCGTTCTTCACATAATTAATGATGGTTTGGCAGATATAGTGCAAAGTGACGAAACAAGAATTTTGTACGGACAGGAATATATTTATGAGGAGTTGCTGGGACTTAAATTCAAAATATCAGTTTTCTCATTTTTTCAGACAAATTCATTAGGTGCTGAGGTTTTGTATTCTAAGGCAAGGGATTATATTGGTGACACAAAGGATATGACGGTGTTTGACCTATATAGCGGAACGGGAACCATTGCCCAGATAATAGCACCGGTGGCAAAGAAAGTGGTAGGTGTGGAAATCGTGGAAGAGGCTGTTCATGCAGCTAAAGAGAATGCCGAACTTAACGGTCTTGATAACTGCGAATTTATAGCAGGGGATGTGCTTAAGGTAATTGACGATATTAAGGACAAGCCAGACATGATTATTTTAGACCCACCAAGAGACGGAATTAATCCTAAGGCATTGCAGAAGATTATTGATTTTGGCGTGGACAAAATGGTGTATATAAGCTGTAAGCCAACAAGTCTGGCAAGGGATTTGGAAGTGTTGCAGCAGCAGGGATACAAGGTGGAAAAGGCAAGTGCCGTGGATATGTTTCCGGGGACGGTGCATGTGGAGACGGTAGTTGCACTACATCGGACAGATTTGTAAAAATCCTTGATTTGCGCGAAGGCAACGAGGAGAGTTCCGGAGAAACAACTGGCTGTAAAGCCAGTGTTTATGCGAAATTTGACGACTGCCTGCGAGTCGGGAAGTTTGTAAAACTTTTCGACTTCCGGCACTTTGAGGGGTTTTCAGGTTTGACCAGAGTGATCGAAAAACATACAAAAAGGCAATTTCAGACGGTGTGAATGTCTCAGTCGTATTGGACTGCGGCTTCGGAAACACATCTAGGTAGGAACAAATCGTTCAGAGCCAACCTCGAAAACACGATGTGTTTCCTCGGTGAGGCGTATCCGCCAAATAGATTTCCAGACAAAAGTGTTTGTTCATGCAAGCTTGACTTGCACTTTTGCAGGAAATTTGCTTGGCTCTGAACAATATTATATCATTCAACTAAATAACAGAAGCGTGAAAGACCGTTGATTTTCAAGAAAAATTGAAAGTGAGCGGTCTTTCTTTATATCTGAAGTTCATTATATCAGATGGACTTCTGGGAAGATGAATTCGATGTATTCGAGAAAGGCGATTTTATGGAGACGATACGGAATGTGGAGATAAATCAGTTGCATGATTTTAAGAATCATCCGTTTAAGGTAGAGGTAAATACGGAATTATGCGAGCTGATGAAAAGTATTGAGAAAGAAGGAGTGATTGTGCCACTTCTGGTAAGGACAAATCCCTATGGAGATGGGTATGAGGTGATATCCGGTCACAGGCGAAAGGAAGCTGCTATATGGGCAGGAGAGATTAAGGTTCCGATTGTGATAAGAGAATTGGATGATGATCAGGCAATTGTGGCAATGGTTGATTCTAACCTGCATAGAGAAAATCTTAAACCAAGCGAGAAAGCATTTGCATATAAGATGAAGCTTGATGCCATGAAGCACCAGGGAAAGCGGTTACCGGAGGTTTCATCATTATATGATGGTGCAGAAGTGCTGGCGGATAATGAAGCAAATCATGCAACTTCGGCTCAAGTTGGACCGAAGTGTGACACAGATGGAAATGGCAGAGCACATTAAATTGGATGGAAAAAGATTGACGGCAGCAGTTAAAAATATTTGTGTTGTAAAAAGCAATACATGGTGGCACACTATAAGAAACAGGAGGTGCATACTATGGCAACAAAAACTGCAAATGTAACAGCACGAATTCAACCGAATATAAAAGAGCAGGCAGAGGCAATTCTTGACAGACTTGGAATTCCTGTATCTGTATTCATAGATATGACTTACAGACAGGTTATTATGCGTGATGGAGTACCATTTTCACTAGATATTCCGGATAAACTTGTTACAAGAGATTCTATAACACAAGCTGAATTTGATACGATGATGCAGACCGGGCTTGCACAGGCAAAAAAGAACGATTCGGTATCTGTTGATGAGGCTTTTAATCAATTAAAGTCGGAGATATAGTGCATGAATGAATATGAGGTAAGGGTAACAAGGCTGGCATTAGGGTAGATGAAAGAGATAGTGCATTATATTTCAAATGATCTAATGGCACCGGACGCAGCAGATAATCTGCTTGACAAGATGAAAGCAGAGATTACTAAGTTGTCGAGTTTTCCGAAAAAGCATGCCTTGATTGATGAAGAGCCATGGAGGACTGAGGGAGTACGCAAGATTGTTGTTAAAAATTTCCTGATTTACTATTGGATTGATGATGAAAATAACAGAGTTCAGGTAACAGCAGTTATTTATAGCAGAAGAGACCAAATCAGGCAGCTAAGTAATATGGATATGGAGTAGTGGCTTAATCCATAAGGATTACCATAAAAGTATATAGTTGCAAATATATAAAACTGAATACGCGCAATGAAAGAAGCAGATATGTGGAAATATTCCACGTGTCTGCTTTTTTCATGCCCTAAAGATAACAACAAGTATCAGATAAGCTTGTTTCATACAGTTATATATCCCACACCTCAGGTGTACCGGCAGGGTATTAGGGGCAGCCGCCACTAACGAGATGGGTTTTCGTAACACGAAAAACGTATCTCGCCTACTATGTTACAGAAATTTCCAAAGCAGACATTTGGAAAAGAGTTAGGACGACAGGGGTATCATGTCGTCCTTTCGTGTCCTGTAGGGGAAGGTGATCCGCAGAACATGTATCAGTCCTATCTTCGATTGGAATTTGAACCAGAAACCAACAAGGATAGGGAGACAGATCCGTTACACCCTGCTATACCGGAATCTCCATAGGAGAAGGAGCGGAAGGATGCAGAATACAAGAAAAGGATAGATGAATTACTTGCTAAGCTCTATGCCGATGAGAAAGCTCGCAGGGAAAAAGAACGGAAAGAGATGGAAGCAGAACAGGAGCGAAAACGTAGGCTTGAGGCAGAAAAAAAACACATAGAGCAGGAAAAAAAACCGCTGGAATACTTTGAGAGAATGCTTCCGTCATATGATGAGTATGAGAGAGAGAAGTATTCGAAGAATTATGAGTCAGAGAGTGAATTATTAGTGCAGGAATTTAAGTCTGTAACATTACAACAGGATGATATAGATGTTGATATTATTGGACAAGGGAAGCGAATTCTTATTGACAATGTATGGGCACTCTACTATAATATTTAGTAGAGTGATTAAGATAGGAGTTATAGCTATGAGATTACAGATATATATGTCTCCGATGTTAAGTGAAAGATTATGCAAAGAAGCTTTGGATAAACAGATGAAACCATGCGAGCTTGCTGATCAAATATTAAAAGATCATTTTGGAATAAGAGAAGATAAGGAAGATTATCAGAAAGCATTGCACAATTTAATTGAAGAGATAGATCAATTCCTTAAAGATGACGAAAAAGTAAAAAAAGTGGGCGGTACATTTACCTTACTTGATTTTGA
This sequence comes from Eubacterium segne, assembly GCF_014287775.1. Taxonomy (NCBI): domain Bacteria; kingdom Bacillati; phylum Bacillota; class Clostridia; order Eubacteriales; family Eubacteriaceae; genus Eubacterium; species Eubacterium segne. The sequence continues at coordinate 1,793 of NZ_JACOOZ010000001.1, read as the reverse complement.
AAGTTTTCGGAGTATTGGAACACCAGCTGTTCGGAGTGCAGTAGGAAGAGGGATTGCTAAATATTTTAAAGAACGTAAAGATGTGGAGTATTGCAGAGATGCAAATGGGGAAATATGTAGAACAAGATCAAGGCATGCAGCAATATATAAAATTAGGCAAGATTAAGATGTATAACCTTATAGCACAAAAAAATAGAAAGGAACGGTTTTATGCCACGACCAGAAAAAGAATTTGGAGAACGTAGTAATGATGATATTATACGTGAGATTTTGCGAGAATATGCAAGTAGAGAAAATCCAATAGGAAAAGCAGAGATTATCAAACATGTAAAAGCGATGGGATATATAAAGGAAAAAGATAAATCTAAATCTAAAATAGAGCGCAAGGCAATTGAGGGGTTTTTGGATAGAATGGGTGCAAGAGTCTATGAAACGGAAGAAGAATGCGACGAAATTATAAGAGAATGTCGAGTGACTGAGCGAGAAATAATATTTACTAAAAAAGGGCAGAAAGGAAGGACGATTGGATACTGGATGATGGAAACATTATCTGACACGGAATGGATGTTTCTGATGGATTCAGTACTTAATAGCAAAATCTTGACCAAGAAAGAGGCAGATAATCTTGCAAATAGGATTACATTTCTGGCTGGCAAGAGATTTTCTGATTTGACGAATTATCGTCACCGTATGGGGAATCAGCCGTATTTTGTTGGAGATGATGATATAGATGAAAAAGTTGGTTATATAGAAAGTCGCGTCTTACAGCAAGTTCGGTTAATCAGACAGGCGATTAAGCAGGGGAAAAAGATAAAATTTAATCTGTGCGTGTATGATTATGGAAATCAGAAGGTAAGGCTGGTACCATATGGAAGATATGGAAAGGTGCTGCCAGAGACACCGGAGAAGTATAAAGAGGATGTACACAGGATTTGTTCACCATTTGATATTATATTTTTTAATGGACGCTACTATATGTTGGGAGCTGATTTGGAAACGGAAAGACGTACAGACTTGAAATATAAGCTGTACAGAATTGATTTGATGACAGACGTTACAATTAATCGAGCGAAAGCTGTTACAAAAGAGGAGGTCGGACTTTTAGAATTAAATGATCTATTTGAATATAGAATGGAAAATCCGTATATGTTCACAGGTAAGGTTGAGAGAGTAAGAATACGTATAGATGCAGATCAATTCACACAGGTTGTGGATTGGTTCTCAGATCGCTTTAAGGTTGTAGGATACGATGCGGACGAAAACAAGTATTATGATATAGAACTCAAAGTAAATCTCAATAGTTTTACTTTTTGGATATTGCAATATAGCGGATGTGTAGAAGTTCTTGACAGAGAGAAAAAAGGCGAGAAATCCTATAGAAATAAGATTAAAGAAACATTGAAAAAAGCATTGGAAAAGTATGAGGAGTATGACCAATGAAGATAATAACATGGAATATAAATAGATTTGATGGGGTATGGGACTGGTATGAAAAAAAGAAAGATAAAGACACCAAATATCGAGAAAAAATGGCAAAAGCAATCATTGGATATTTGGTTAAATTAATATCAAATGAAGAGCTGACTTGTAAAAGTAAATTCCGTGTGAAAGACTAAATTCCACACCCTGTTAAAAATTGACCTAAATTTAAAAGTTTTTGGTTGAATAAAGGGGAATAAGTGTTAAAATTTAAGTACATTTTTCTTTAAATCTGAAAATCAGGGCATAGAAAACAGACCTCTGGAATTCTTGTGTGAAAGATTAAATTCCACAGGTCGGTGTGAGAAATGTGA